>NZ_JBICZE010000001.1:460340-929018 GCF_043201735.1 Kitasatospora sp. NPDC048286 | reverse complement strand
TCTCAACGCCCCACCGCCAGGGTTGGCAGTCTGAAAATCATCCAGCCCCCGGAGCGCCCCCCCCCGGAGCCGCCCCCGGCCCCCCACCCTCCCGAAAGCCCCCCTCCCGAAAGCCCCCCTCCCCAGCCGACCCCCGCAGAGCCCGCTCCAGATCCCGAAGCGCCTGCCCCACCAACCGAGTCCCCGCCCTCACCACATCCCGCTGCACCCCCGCCGGAGCCACCGCCAACCCCTCCTCCAGCCACACCTGCGCATCCCGCACCGCCCGGAACTCCACCGGCTGCCCCGTCAGCATCGCCGCCGCCGCGAGCGCCGTCGCCAGCCGCAGCTCCTCCGCGTACGCCGCCGTCCCCGGGACGGGCTCCGCGTCCGCCGCCGGCAGGTGGGCCTCCAGCAGCACCGCCGCCCGCCCGAGGGCCCCCACCGCCGCCCGGGCCCGGTCGATCTGGCGCCGGCTCACCCCCTCCAGTCCGGACTCGTGCCGCCCCGGCTCGGCGTCGGCCCGCTGCATCGCCTGGTACAGCTCCGAGCGCGCCTCCCGCGAGTCCAGCAGCGCGCTCCGCACCACCCGCCCGCGCGGCGCCGCCGGCTTCTCGTAGCAGGCGATCACCGCCCCCGCGTACCGTCCGGCCGCCGCCAGCCACTCGGCGAGCCGTTCGCCCAGCCGGGCGGTCTGCCAGGTCGGGAACAGCGCGTACGTGACGAGCGCGATCGATCCGCCGAGCAGTGTGAGCCCGACCCGTTCGACCGCCGTCACGAGCGGGTTGCCCTCCTGCAGCCCGAGCAGGAACACCACGTACGTGGAGATGCCGACGGTGGTGAGCGCGTACCCGGTCCGGAACGCCAGGTACGACCCGCCGATGCAGACCACCGCCAGCGCGGCCAGCACCCACTCCCCGGGGTGGGTGAGCTGCACCACCAGCGTCGAGACCGCGACCCCGACCACCGTCCCGGCCAGCCGGGCGACGCCCCGGCTGTAGGTCTGCGCGAAGTCCGGCCGCATCACCATCGCGGCGGTCATCGGCGCCCAGTACCCGTGGTGGAACCCGACGAGCCGGGCCAGCAGGTAGGCGACGGTGACGACCCCGGCGAGCCGGACGGCGTGCTGGAAGATCGCCGAACGCGGCTGCAGCTGCCGCCGTACGGCCCGCGCCGCGACCGGCAGCATCCGGGCGATGGTCGGCTTGTGCAGCGCTCCCCCGGCCCCGACCACGGGGGTGGTGATGGTGTCCTCGTCGTTGCGGTCCAGGGTGTCCGCGGCCTTGCGCAGCAGCCCGCCGAGCCGCCGGGCGGAGCGCCGGGGCGCCCCCTGGAGCCGCGGTCCCTCGTCCGAGCCGACCAGGGTGAGCGAGGGCGCGGAGCGGGGCAGCCGGACCGGGTCGCCGGTGCGGATCGCCCGGGCGAGGGCGTCCATGACCTCGGCGGCGGCCGCCAGCACCTCCCGGGCCCGGTCCCGCCCCGGCCCCTCCTCGGGGGCGCCCACCTTGGGGTCGGCGAGGGCGGCGAGGGTGGGCCGGATGCGCTCGGCGATGCCGCGCAGGCCGCGCAGCTCGGGCGGCCGGTGGCGGTCCTGCCAGGGGGTGAGGGCGGCCGCGTGGCGGGCCGTCATGAACGGCTCCGGGTCCACGTGCGCGGTCGGGTCCTGCCGCAACCTCCTCGCGTAGTCGGCGAGTTCGGCGTAGGTGTCGGCGAGGGCCTCGCGCTGGGCGGTCCAGCTGCCGATCGGCCAGACGGTGATGACGGTGGCCTGGACGACCCCGCCGAGGGCGGCGACCAGCCCGTGGCCGAGCGCGGTGCCCACGCTGACCGGGAGCTGCACGACGATCAGCATCACCGAGACGGTGTTGGTGGCGACCACCCCGGCGGTGGGCCCGATCGCCCAGGCCAGCCCGGCGCCGAAGGCCCACACCGCGAGCAGCACCGGGAACAGCCCGGGGACGCCGGCGGCCAGGTAGCCGAGGAAGGTGCTGACGCCGAGTCCGGCCCCGGCCGCGACGGCGAGGCTGGCCCGGGGCCGGAAGCTGCGCTGGAAGGTGGCCGAGCCGGCGATGAACGCGCCCATCGCGGCCGAGGTGGCGAGCGCGACCCCGCCGAGCGCGAGGGTCGGGAAGAGCACCAGTGCCACCGCGACCGCCCCGCGCAGCGCCCGCTTGGGGTCGGTCAGCGTCCGGTCCAGGGTGAGCCCGGTCCGCGCGGTGTCACGAAGTGCGGCGAACCAGGACATAGCGACATCCTAGGCGGGAGACCTCCGCCGGATCCGGCTCAGCCGCGCCGCCGCCCACAGCAGCGCCCCGGTCGGCAGGAACACCGCGTCCGCCGCGATCATCGCGAGCGAGAAGACCGGCAGCCCGAGCACCACCGCGATCCCCACGTGCTCCAGCATCATGACGGCCAGCAGGACGTTCTTGACCCGCCGGTTAACCAGCGTGAACGGGAACGCCACCTGGAGGATCACGGTGCCGTAGGAGATCAGGAAGACCGGCAGCAGCGCCGAGCCGACCAGCGCGGACAGCCCCGGCCAGGGGGTGAAGTAGTCCAGGTGCAGCGGGTAGTACAGCGCGGTGCCGTCCTGCCAGCGCGAGCCCTGCACCTTGTACCAGCCGGCCGTGGCATAGATCAGCACCACCTCGACGGCGATCACCAGCATCGCGCAGTTGTGCACCATGTTCGCCAGCGCGTCGAGCACCGCCCGCGGTTCGCCGTCCGGCCGCAGCCGGCCGAGCGTCCACCACAGCCCGGCCACCGCCCAGAGCCCCCAGAACAGCGGCGACCAGCCGAGGTACGGGAAGGCCCGGTCGGTCCAGGTCAGGCTGTCGCCCGCGAAGCCGCCGAACTGACAGGCCGCCAGGGCGGCCCCGAGCACCGCCCAGAGCACCACCCCGGTCCGCCCGGGCCCGGGCCCGCGGGCGTCCAGCGACCAGACCTCGGCGCAGCGGGTGAAGACCAGGTAGACCGCCATCAGGTGGACGACGTTGTCGCCGCCGTCGCCGAGGAAGACGTCCCGGTTCTGCAGGGACAGCACGGTGACCAGGAACAGCACCGTGCTCGCCCTGGTCCGCCAGCCCAGCAGCACGGCCAGCGCCGCCAGCACCGCCAGGTGGTAGACCAGCTCGAACCAGAGCCGCCCGCCGAACCAGGGCAGCACGGTGAACGCCCCGTTGTCGGTCAGCAGCCGCTCGGCCAGCTCCATCGACCAGGGGGAGCGGTCGCCGTACAGCACCCGGCGGTGGGGCCACTCGCGCAGCAGGTGGGCCAGCCAGACCAGCCCGAAGCCGATCCGCACCACCGCGGCCTGGTGCCGGCCGAACGGCCGCCCGGTGAAGGCCGCCATCGCCCGCCCCAGCGGCGCCCGCGGCCCGCGTGCCTCCGGCACCGCCCCGGCCTGCCGCGGAACACCGGCGGCCGGCCCCGCCCCGCCGGACGCCACGGCCCCGTCCGCCCGGTCGGCCCGCACCGTCGCCTCGTTCATCCGAGCAGCCCCCGGTAGTCCTCGTCCGACACCGACCACCACGGCAGCTCCCGCACCCGGGGCGCCGGCGGCGCGGGCTCGCCGCTCCAGGACGGCGGCGGGACGGTGGCCGCGGTCGACCGGAACTGGATCTCCACGACCCGCCCGCCGTCCGTCTCCCGGCCGATCCGCTGCAGGGCGATCCGCTTGAGGTACTGCTCGGCGAGCCGGCCGCGCGGGGAGGCCGGGGTCTCGTCCTGCGGGTTGTGGGTGCCGTCGTAGAAGTCCCAGGCCCGGCGCAGCAGGTTCTGCTCGACGTGGCTGGGCGCCGGGTTGCCCCGTATCGCGGCGACGTCCTGCGCGGTCAGCCCGATCCAGTCCCCGGTACGGCCGGCCCCGTCGGGCCCGGCGGTGCGGACCCGGGCGTCCACGCCCACGTTCTGCTGGAGGGGGTTGGGCGCGAACAGCTTCCAGTTCTGCTCGAACTCCGGGTACACCACGCCGTCGACCTCGTCCCGGTACTGCCGGGACACCGAGTTGGCGGGCGCGACGTGCAGGAACACCGCGGCGAGGAACAGCCCGGTGCCGCCGGCCAGCACCGCCCCGGCGAAGCCGAGGACCAGCTGCGCGGGCCCGGACCAGGCCCGCCCGGCAGCCGGCCGGTCCGTCGTCTCGGTCATGGCCTCCCCGCCCGGTCGGCGGGCGCCGCCGGCCCGGTGCCGGCGCGCTCGCGCGCCCATCCTGCCGCACGGCGCGGGCGGCGGGGGCCGGGCCGCCGGGGAGCCGTCAGAGGACGAAGGCCTCCTGGCCGGTGCTGCTCACCATGGGACGGCCCGCGCCCTGCCAGGCGTACATCCCGCCGTCCACGTTCACCGCGTCCCGGCCCTGCTGCACCAGGTACTGGACGACCTGCGCGGAGCGGCCGCCGACCCGGCAGAGCACGTACAGCTTCTCGTCCGGCAGCTCGCCGAGGCGGGCGATCACCTCGCCGATCGGGATGTGCAGCGCGCCGTCCACGTGGCCGGCGTCCCACTCGTCCTGCTCGCGCACGTCCAGCAGGGCGGCGTCGGCGGGCACGGCGGCGGCGTCGGAGGAGGGGATCTGCGGGAACATCGTGTGGCTCTCCTGGGGTTCGGTGGGATGCGTGCCATTGTCGCCCACCGGCGCCGCACCGTGGCCGCCGGAAGCCGGGCCGCCGAGCAGCCGTTCCAGCTCGGCCTGCCGTTCGGCGGCCTTGGCCAGCAGCTCCTCGGCGAGCTGCTCCAGCAGCCGGTCCGGGTCCTGCGGGGCGAGGGCGAGCAGTTCGCCCATCGGGGTCTGCTCCAGCCGGACCTGCTCGGCGGCGGTCTCGGCGATCTTGGCGGTCAGCCAGTCCAGCCGGCGGCGCAGCCAGTCCCCGCGGTCGGGGGCGTCGACGGCGGGCGCGGCCTCCGGCGCGGTGGACCACTCCGCGGCCAGGGCGCCCAGCGCGGTCGCGTCCCCGTACGCGTAGGCCTCGTTGACCCGGGCCAGGAAGGCGGCCCGGCGCTGCTGCTCGTCCGGGTCGGTGGTCAGGTCGGGGTGGGCGCGGCGGACCAGCTCGCGGTAGATCCGCTGGGCCTCCTTGCCGGGCCGCACCCGCTCGGGCGCGGCGGGCGGCGGCGGGGCCGCCTCGCCCTCCTGGCCCGACTGCTCCCGCACCGAGTCGAACAGCGCGTCCAGGTCGGGCAGCTCCTCGACCTGCCGACGCGCCTCGGCGGCCCGGCGCAGGTCCTCCGGCCGGCCGGTGCGGGCCGCCACGGCCTCGGCGACCAGCGCGTCCAGCTCGTCCAGCCGGGCATAGAGCGGGCCGAGCAGCTGGTGGTGGATCAGCGCGAAGTTGTCGATCTCGACCCGCAGCGTCTGCACGTCCACGTCCATGCTGAGCCAGGCCAGCTCGGCGGCGGCGACCCGCTCCTCGAGTGCCTGCTGCTCCGGGTCCGTCCAGCGGGCGGGGCTCTGCGCGCTCACTTCTCGCCTCTGTCTCGTCCGGGCGGCTGCCGTCCTGCGGACCACTCGTACGGGCGGTCCGGCCTGCCACCCTACCGCCGTGTTCGCGGGCCTCGTCCGGATGAACCGGGGGTGCGGACCGGCGCGCGGCACGCGACACGCAACCGATCCTGAGGAATCTCCCCGTTTCGGTGTCGAGCCCGGCCCGGTCCGTGCTTCGCTGGTATCCGCACAGCGTGCCTTCCTCCGGAGATACGGCCGCCCCCGGGCGCGGCGGCCAGGCGGGAGCAGAGCGAATCCATGGTGGCCGAGTCCAACTCCACACCGCGGCCGGCGGGCGACGGAACCGCGCCGGGCGACCACCCGACGGGTGTGGCCGCCCTGGTCAGGCTGGCCCCCGTCCTGGTCGACCGGTCCGGCCGGATCACACAGTGGGGGAGGGCCGCCGAGGAGCTGTTCGGCCATCGTGCCGACGTCACCCACGACCGCCCGGCCTCCGGCCTGCTGCCCGCCCTGGAGTCCCGGGTGCGCGAACGCTGCTCCGTACGCCGCCACTGCGACACCTTCGACACCCTCGCCGAACGGACCGCCGACGGCCGCCCCTGGACCGGCCGGCTGACCGTCACCGACCGCGAGGACCACCAGCGCGACGTGCTCTGGTGGGCCTACCCGCTGCCCGGCCCGGCCGGCGGACTGCTGGCGCTGGCCGCCGACGCCCGCCCGCTGCGCTCCACCGGGCCGCGGCTCGCACTCGGCGAGCGGCTGCTCCCCTTCACCGCCGCACCCGGCGCCCGGGGCGGCTTCCACACCCTGACCGCGGCGCTCACCCCGGCGGGCCGGCCGGTGCCCGAGCCCTTGGCCCGGCTGCTGCCCGCCGCCCACCGCACGGCACTGCTGACCGCGCTGGAGCGGGGCGGGCTGCCCGCCCTGCGGCTGGACCCGGCCACCGTGCTGCCGGTGCTGCCCGCCGACGCGCAGACCGGTACGGCGCACGCGGCCGCCGGTCTCGGTCGCCGCTACCCGACGCCGCAGCAGCGCGCCGCCCGGGTCGGACCGCCGCCGCAGCCCGAGCAGGGCGCCCCCGGCCGCCGGCCGACCGGCCCGCTGCCCGTCCAGCGCGAGGCCGCCGAACGCCCCGCCGCCCAGTCCGCCGTCCGGCCGGTGCCCGCCGTCGCCGGCGCGGCGGGCGGCGGCCCGACCGTCCCTCCCCCCGCCACCGGCCGGGAGGTGCCACCGCCCACCGCAGGAGCCGTCGCCATCGAGCACACCGTTGTCGAGCCGTCCGCCACCGACGGCCACCCGCCCGCCACCGTCCCGGTCCCCGCCCCCGCCGCCGGCGAGGGCCCGCCCGGCGGCCGGCTCGGCCCCTTCCTCACCAACGGGCAGGCCGGCGAGCAGCTGGCCCTGCTGAACGAGGTCGGCGGCAAGGTCGGCACCACCCTGGACCTCGGCTTCACCGCCCACGAGCTGTGCCAGGTGCTGGTCCCCCGGGTCGCCGACTTCGCCTGCGTGGACCTGGTGGACGGGCTGATCTCGGACTCCGAACTGCCGGCCGCCCGCCCGGACGACGACACCATGCTGCGCCGGGTCGCCCTGGTCTACAACGAGACCGGCGGCGCCTGGGACCACGTGCTCTCCGAGGGCTCGCTGGTCAGCATGCCCCGCCGCACCCCGCCCGGGATGGCCCTGCAGCTGAACCAGCCGGTGCTGGTCCCGGTGGTCAGCCCGGACGTCGCGGTCGACTACGCGATCGCCCTCGGCGGCGCCCGGCTGGCGCCGGTGGTGACCGGCCGGTCGATGCTGGTCGTCCCGCTCTCCGCCCGCGGCACCGTGCTGGGCATCCTCAAGCTGCTCCGGCTGCCGGACCGCGCTCCCTTCGACGAGAGCGACGCCGCGACCCTCAAGGAACTGGCCGTCCGCGCCGCGCTGTCACTGGACAACGCCCGGCTGCACCGCGCCGAGGCCCGGGTCGCCACCACCCTGCAGCGCTCGATGATCCCGACCCGCCCGCCGCAGATCCCCGGCGTGCAGGTCGCCCACCGCTACCTGCCCGGCGACCCCAAGGCCGAGGTCGGCGGCGACTGGTTCGACGCGATCCAGCTGCCCGGCAGCCGGGTCGCCCTGGTGGTCGGCGACGTGATGGGCCACGGCCTGCACTCGGCGGCCGCGATGGGCCGCTTCCGCACCGCCATGCAGACCCTCGCCGCCCTGGACCTCCCACCCGGCCAGCTGCTGCGCCACCTGGACAACCTGGCCCACAAGCTCGGCGACGACCACCTCGCGACCTGCCTGTACGCGGTCTACGACCCCATCAACCGGACCTGCGAACTGGCCAGCGCGGGCCACGTCCCACCCGTCCTGGTGCACCCGGACGGCACCGGCGAGCTACTGGAGATCCCGGCCGGCGCGCCGATCGGCGTCGGCGGGGTGCCGTTCGTCGCCAAGACCATCGACGTCTCGGACGGCTCGATGCTGGTGCTCTGCACCGACGGCCTGGTCGAGGTCCGGGGCGGGGACATAGGAGCCGGCCTGGCCGCGCTCTGCGGCAACCTGATCGACCCGCAGCAGAGCCCCGAGCAGGCCTGCGACGAGGTGCTGCGACGGCTGCACTCGGACGACCGCAAGGACGACGTCGCCCTGCTGGTGGCCCGCTTCGACGGGGTCGCCCCGTCCGAGGTGGCCACCTGGGACCTCACCGTGGACCACCGCGAGGTCGGCCGGGCCCGCTCGCTGGTCCGCGAACAGCTGGCCGGCTGGCACCTGGAGGCACTCAGCGACACCACCGAACTGCTGGTCAGCGAGCTGGTGACGAACGCCGTACGGGTCGCCCGGGACACCGTGAAGCTCCAGCTGATCCGGGTGGACAAGCTGCTGGTCGAGGTCAGCGACGACAACCACAACCTGCCCTCGCTGGAACCGGCCGAGCAGCTCGGCGAGACCGGCCGCGGCCTCACCCTGGTCACCAAGCTCGCCGAACGCTGGGGCACCGCCCGCAAGGCGGTGGGCAAGGTCGTCTGGTTCGAACTCCCGCTCCCGCACGCCTAGGGGCAGCGGGCCCGTCCGGAACGCCGAACGGCCGCGTACGGGACCCGTACGCGGCCGGCGGAGCACGGTCAACGCCCGTCAGGGGATGACGGCCCCCGCCGAGCGGCGCCGCCGGGCCTCCACCGCGACCTCCCGGGAGGCGGCCGCGGCCACCGAGGTGGCGGCGCCGACCCCGGCCAGCACCCTCGGCCAGAAGTCCCCGAAGACCTCGACCGAGACGGCGATCAGCAGCGCGGTGATCACCGCGACCACGTGCTCCAGCCCCGCCAGGTTGGGCAGCACGACGGCCTCGCCGATCATCACCGCGACCACCAGGCCGGCGGTGCACCAGGCCCGGCTGCGGAACGCGACGCAGATCGCCAGTGCCACCACCGCGGCCGAGGGCCCGGTGTCCCGCACGTAGGCGACCCACTTCGGGAAGCCGAACAGGTGGTGCGGGCCGATCGCCACGCCGACCCGGGCGAACAGCGTGCCCGCCAGGGTGCAGGTGTAGGCGACCACCAGCGTCATCCGCCGGCCGAGCACGATCTCGGCGATCGCGAAGACCACGAACACCTGGGCCAGCGCCCCCCAGACCGGAAGGTCCAGCGCCGGCACGTACAGGGAGAGCGGGGTCCGCAGCAGCGAGACCTCCAGCGGCAGCGCCGCCCGCACCACCCCGATGTTGTTGACGAAACGCTCGCCGCCCGGCAGGTGCTGGACGATGCTGAACAGCAGGATCAGAAACGTCGCCACCGTGGCCAGCGGGGCGGCGGCGAACTTCCTTCGCACCACCGCGTCCCGGACCGTCACGAACAACGTCCCCCACTCGGCGACAGCGGCCGATCTGACGATTGCCAGCGGCCCCTTTCGCACGCCCCCCGCGTGGGTCCTGTGAATCACAACCGTTTCTCCGAATCCCCGAACTCTCGACCGCTCCAACATTAGAAGCCCGCCGACAAAGCCACATCGGCATGGATGGGGAGCCGCGTCATCCTCTGGGGGGAGGCAATACCCCCATCGGCCCCCCATTTCGACCGACCGGTCCCCTCCGCCCCCCGACGGAGGGCTACCCCTTCCCGTCCCGGGCCGTCACCGGGACCCGGGGCGCCACCACGGCGGCCCGGGCGTGCCGGCGGCGGAACAGGGCGGGCAGGCTCGGCGCGACGATGAATCCCTCGGCGCGCGCGCTCGCGATGCCGATCCGGGGAATTTCACTGCTCTTCTCGAAGAGCAGGTAGCGCGGTTCCCAGATCGGCCGGTACTTGGCATTGGCGCGGTACAGCGACTCGATCTGCCACCAGCGCGAGAAGAATCCCAGGGTCGAACGCCACAGCCGCAGCACCGGACCGGCGCCGAGGCGGGAACCGCGCTCGAAAACGGAGCGGAACATCGCGAAGTTCAACGACACCCGCTTCAGCCCGACCTCGTCGGCCCGCTGCAGCAGCTCGATGACCATGAACTCCATCAGGCCGTTCTCGGTGTCCCGGGCCCGGCGCATCAGGTCCAGCGAGAGCCCGTCCGGGCCCCACGGCACGAAGCTCAGCAGCGCCTTGAGCTCGCCGTCCCCGTCGTGGCACTCCAGCATCACGCAGCGGCCGTCGCCCGGGTCGCCGAGCCGGCCGAGCGCCATCGAGAAGCCGCGCTCGGTCGCCCCGTCGCGCCACTCGTCGGCCTTCGCCACCAGCTCGGCCATCTCCGCCTCGGAGATGGACTCGTGGCGGCGGATCCGCACCGTGTACCCGGCCCGCTTGACCCGGTTGTAGGCCTGCCGGACCACCCGCATCGCGCGGCCGTCCAGCGAGAACTCGTCCAGCTCGACGATCGCCTCGTCGCCCAGCTCCAGCGCGTCCAGCCCGTGCCGGGCGTAGATCACCCCGGCCTCCTCGGAGGCGCCCATCACGGCCGGCGCCCAGGCGTGCTCGCGGGCCTCGGACAGCCAGGCGTCGATCGCGCCCGGCCAGGCCTCCGGGTCGCCGATCGGGTCGCCCGAAGCGAGCGAGACGCCGCCGATCACCCGGTAGGTGACGGCCGCCTTGCCGCTGGGGGAGAAGATCACCGCCTTGTCCCGGCGCAGCGCGAAGTAGCCGAGCGAGTCCCGCTCGCCCTGCTTGTCCAGCAGGCCGCGCAGCCTGGCCTCGTCCTCGGCGGTGAGCAGCTCCTTGCCGCGCGGGCTGCGGAAGGCCACGTACAGCACCAGCAGGAAGAGCACCGCGCCCATCGCGTTGATCGCGGCGTTCACCCAGGTCGGTGCGGCGATCACCGAGCGCAGGTGCTCGGACGGGGTGATCGTGATCATCCGGCCGACCGAGTACCGGAACAGGTCCCAGAAGCCGGCGCCGGAGAGCTCGTTGGTCAGCCAGACCAGCAGCGCGCCCACGCCGCCGCCGAACGCCAGCCCGCCGACGAAGGTGGCCGCCGCCGTCTTCGGGTTGGAGCTGTCCCCCTTGGAGGTGAACTCCCTGCGCCCGATCAGCAGCGCCAGCACGAACAGGCAGGTCAGGACGGTGGAGATGTAGTTGAGCGGGTGGGTGTCGAAGCGCTCGGACGGCACCAGCATGGCCGCCAGGTACAGCAGCGCGAACATCCCGCCGAGCGCCGTGTTGAAGATCCACGCGGCGCGCTTTCGCCGCCGCATCGCGATCGCGAGGAACACCGACAGCACCGCACTGGCCAGGCCGGCGGTCATCAGGTACGGGGTGAAGTACTCACCCTCGTTGTGCTCGTAGACCTGGTCGCGGAAGGGCACCAGCAGCACCGTCGCCACGTTCAGCAGCGCGATGAGCCGCAGGTACCAGACGGAGGCCGCGGCGGCCCTCGGGCGCCAGCGGTCGAGCACGTCTCCGGTACGGGGCCCTTGGGACGCGGCGGACGGCTCCGACTTCACAGTGGACGACACAGCTCAATTCCAAACGATCAGATGGTGGGGCGCATCCGCGAACGGCCCGGCGCCGGGCGCCCGCTCGGGCCCGACGGACTGACCGGTGACCTCCCCCGGCCGACCGCCCGATTGGAGAAGCGGCCGGAAAAGAGTCAGCCAACTCCATGGTTCACCACCGAAGCTGAGAATTGCGTGAACCGGGTAGCGGATTCCCACCCCCGCCGAACGGCGGGGGTGCACACCCCCCGGACGTTCGGCACCCCGCCTCCGCAGCCCCTACTCTCGAAACGACCCACGCGGACCGCCCCGACCCGGCCGCCCGAACCGAGGAGGCACCATCACCACCACCCGCGTGCTGATCGTCGACGACGAGATCCTGGTCCGCTCCGGCCTGGGCCTGATCGTCGGCTCCGCCGCCGACCTGGAGGTGGTCGGCGACTGCTCCGGCGGGCAGGCCGAGGAGCACGTCCAACGACTGCGCCCGCACGTGGTGCTGCTCGACATCCGGATGCCCGACCTCGACGGCATCTCGGTGCTGCGCCGGCTGCGCGCCCTGCCCGACCCGCCGGCCGTGGCGATGCTCACCACCTTCGACACCGACGAGTACATCGGCACCGCGCTGCGGGCCGGCGCGGCCGGCTTCCTGCTCAAGGACACCGCCCCCGACCAGCTGGTGCACGCCGTCCGGGTGCTCGCGGCCGGCGGCAACATCCTCTCCCCGACCGTCACCCGCACCGTGATCGGCGGCTACGTGGACGGCGGCGGCCCGGACGCCGAGGCCACCGCGCTCGCCCGCACCCTGACCGGCCGGGAACTCGACGTGCTCTCGCTGCTCGGCGAGGGCCTGTCCAACGCCGAGATCGCCGACCGGCTCTTCCTCGGCACCGGCACGGTCAAGGACCACATCAGCGCGATCCTCGGCAAGCTCGGCGCCGCCAACCGGGTCCAGGCCGCCGTACTGGCCCACCGGGCCGGCCTGGTCCGGCCCAAGCCCGGCGACGGGGCATGACGGCCGCCGACCAACTGCCGTCCAGACGGCTGCCGGCCTGGTGCACCGCGCCCTGGCTGATGCTGCTGCTGCCCGTCCTGTACTCCCTGCTGGACGCCGCGCTGGTGGCCCGGGAGGCCGCCTGGTGGCAGGTGGCGCTGTCCACGCTGGCGGCCGTCGCGCTGTTCCTCCGCCGCCGCTTCCCGGTGACGGCGCTGCTGCTCACCATGCCGGGCAGCTGGGTGGACGAGATCTGGCTGGCCCCGATAACGGCCGTCTACTCGGTGGCCGCCGAACGCCCCCGCCCCCGGATCGTGATCCCCTGCGGCATCCTGTTCGCCCTGGTCGAGTTCTTCCACTGGCCGCTGCCCGCGGACCTGATCGACCTCAGCCGGGCCACCGCGCTGGACGCCATCCAGGCCGTGATGCTGGCGGCCGGCCCGGCCGCCACCGGCCTGCTCGCCCGCACCCGGCGGGAACTGGCCGCCCGCCTGGACGAGCTGACCCGCGGCCAGGAGCGGGAGAGCCGGCTGCTGGCCGAGCGGGTGCTGATCAGCGAGCGCGGCCGGCTGGCCCGGGAGATGCACGACGTGGTCTCGCACCAGGTCAGCCTGATCAGCATCCAGGCCGGCGCGCTCCAGGTGAGCAGCCCCGACCCGGCCGCCGTGACCGCCGCCAGGACCATCCGCGAGCTGTCGGTACGGACCCTGGACGAGCTGCGCCAGATGGTCGGGGTGCTGCGCGGCACCGGCGGACTGCCGGACGCCCCGCTCGCCCCGCAGCCCCGGCTGGCCGATCTGCCCCGGCTGATCGAGGAGAGCGGCCTGGCCGCCGACACCGAGCTGGTCCCCGGCGACCGCCCGTGGCCGGAGGCGGTGGAGCGGGCCGCCTACCGCACCGTCCAGGAGGCGCTCACCAACATCACCAAGTACGCCCCGGATGCGGAGGTGCACGTGCGGGTCCGGGCGAAGGGCCGCCGGCTGCGGGTCGAGGTCCGCAACGAGGCCCCGCCGGTGCACCCGGCCGAGACCCTGCCGGGCGGCGGCCACGGCCTGGTCGGCCTGCGCGAGCGCGCCCAGCTGCTGGGCGGCACCCTCACCGCCGGGCCGACCGCGGACGGCGGCTTCGAGGTCCGCGCCGAGCTCCCGGCCGGTCACGGCTGATCCGGCCCGCCCCCGAAGCCGGTACGGCCGGGTCCGGGCCTTCCGGCCGAGAACGAGAAAGCCCCGCAGATCCGTAGATCTGCGGGGCTTCGCTGTGCGCGAGGGGGGAGTTGAACCCCCACGCCCTTTCGGGCACTGGAACCTGAATCCAGCGCGTCTGCCTATTCCGCCACCCGCGCATGGGTGTCGTCTTCGTTGCCGACCGATCTTCCGAACCGCTCGGTACCATCGGTACTTCGCGTTTCCTTGGACCGGCCTCCCTTCCGGGCGGCCCTTCCGACATGGAAAACATTAGCACGACCTGGGGGACTACTCCGAATCCGTTGTCCGGGGAGGCCTACGGCATCCGAACCGATGCCCGACGAACATCCGCGCGACTGCCGGAAGGGTGCTCCGACGGGGACGTCTGGCGTGCCGTACCCGAAATGCGTCACCCTGTGTGTCCGAGCCCACCCCCGGGCACCACACGGTCCGGGAACCGTACGGAAGGGCCCGGCGTGGATACGATCAGTACGGAAGTACCGCAAGTAGGAGGCGCGACCGGGTCCCGGGCGGGATCCGGCCGGCAGGCAGGCGAACGAACCCTGGAAGGGGGTGCCCCATGGGAGTGCTGAAGAAGTTCGAGCAGCGGCTCGAGGGTCTCGTCAACGGCACCTTCGCCAAGGTGTTCAAGTCCGAGGTCCAGCCCGTGGAGATCGCCGGCGCGCTGCAGCGCGAGTGCGACAACAACGCGAGCATCTGGAACCGCGACCGCACCGTCGTGCCGAACGACTTCATCGTCGAGCTGAGCCCGCACGACCACGAGCGGCTGAGCCCCTACTCCGGGCAGCTCGGCACCGAGCTGGCCGGCATGGTCCGCGAGTACGCGGAGGCCCAGCGGTACACCTTCATGGGCCCGCTCCAGGTGAACCTGGAGAAGGCCGACGACCTGGACACCGGGCTGTACCGGGTGCGCAGCCGCACCCTCGCCGCCGAGGAGCCCCCGCAGCAGCAGTACGCGCCGCCGCAGCCCGGGTACGACCGCCCGCCGGCCGCTCCGGCCCCCGGCGCACCGTGGCAGCAGCCCGGCGCCGGCCAGTACAACGCGCCCCCGCCGCCGGCCGCGCCCCCCGCGATGCCCCCGGGTCCGCCCGCGGGCGGCAACGTCCGGGCCTTCCCGGGCGCCGGCCACGGCGGCACCGCGGTGCGCCGCTGGATCGAGGTCAACGGCTCCCGGCACCAGATCACCGGCTCGGCCTGCGTGCTCGGCCGGTCGACCGAGGCGGACGTGCGGATCGACGACCCCGGGGTCTCCCGCAAGCACGCCGAGATCCGCCCCGGCACCCCTTCGATGGTGCTCGACCTGGGGTCCACCAACGGCATCGTGGTGGACGGACAGCACACCCAGCGCGCTACGCTCCGCGACGGCTCGCGAATCGTCGTGGGCTCCACCACCATCGTCTACCGGCAGGTCGAAGGGTAGTGTCCGAATTGTTCGCGCGCCTCGCTCACCGACTGGCGGGACGGTCATGTCAGAACTGACCCTCACGGTCATGCGGCTGGGCTTCCTGGCCGTGCTGTGGCTGTTCGTCATCGTCGCGATCCAGGTCATCCGCAGCGACCTGTTCGGCACCAAGGTGAACCCGCGGTCCTCCCGTCGCGGCGCGGGCGCCACGACCGGTGGCGGCGCCGCCACCGCGACCGCCGCGCGGGCCGCGGCGCCGACGCAGGCCGGCCCGGCGGCGAGCCAGACCCAGGGCGGCGGCGGGCGCCGCCGCGGCGGCCCGACCCAGCTCGTCGTGGTCCAGGGCTCGCTGGCCGGCACCACGGTGGCGCTGCAGGGCCAGACCATCACGCTCGGCCGCGCGCACGACTCCACCATCGTGCTGGACGACGACTACGCGTCCTCCCGGCATGCCAGGATCTATCCGGATCAGACTGGGCAGTGGACGGTCGAGGATCTAGGCTCCACCAACGGCACCTATCTGGACCGGCAGCGCCTGACCGCGCCCACTCCGCTCCAGCCGGGCATGCCGATCCGTATCGGCAGGACCGTCATCGAACTGCGGAAGTAGTAGCGCATGAGGGACAGCATCCCGTCCATGACCCAGAGGGGGGCACAGGTCGCATGACCCTGGTGCTGCGCTTCGCCGCCGGCTCCCACAAGGGACTGATCCGGGAGGGGAACGAGGACTCCGGCTACGCCGGGCCGCGGCTGCTGGCCGTGGCCGACGGCATGGGCGGCGCCGCGGCCGGCGAGGTCGCTTCCTCCGAGGTGCTCGGCTCGATCGTCCGGCTGGACGAGGACGTGCCGGGCGCGGACCTGCTGACCCTGCTGGGCGACGCCGTCCAGGGCGCCAACGACCGGCTCCGGCAGATGGTCGAGGAGGACCCGCAGCTGGAGGGCATGGGCTGCACCCTGACCGCGATGCTGTGGACGGGCCAGCGGATGGGCCTGGTGCACGTCGGCGACTCCCGCGCCTACCTGCTGCGCGACGGCGCCCTGGTGCAGATCACCCAGGACCACACCTGGGTGCAGCGCCTGGTCGACGAGGGCCGGATCACGCCCGAGGAGGCCGAGACCCACCCGCAGCGCTCCCTGCTGATGCGCGCGCTGGACGGCCGCGGCCAGGTCGAGCCCGACCTGTCGATCCGCGAGGTCCGGGCCGGCGACCGCTACCTGATCTGCTCCGACGGCCTCTCCGGCCCGGTCAGCCACCAGACCCTCCAGGACACCCTCGGCAGCTACTACGCGCCCGAGCAGACCGTGCAGGAGCTGATCCAGCTCGCGCTGCGCGGCGGCGGTCCCGACAACATCACCTGCATCGTGGCGGACGTCATCGACGTCGGCGCCACGGACACCATGAGCGGCCAGTTCAACGACGTCCCGGTGGTGGTCGGCGCGGTCGCCGACGCCCCGCCGTCCTCGGCCGCCGCCGACCGCTCGATCGCGGACACCCCGGCCGGCCGCGCCGCCGGCCTCGGCCGCGGCCCGCAGGGCGCCTTCGGCCCGGCCGAGGGCTACGAGGAGGGCTACGGCGCGCAGGGCGGCTTCGGCCCCGCCGAGGGGTACGAGGGCGAGTACGGCTACGGCTCCGGCGAGCCCTCGGTGTACGGCACCGAGGACTTCGACGAGGGGCGGCCCAGGAAGCGCAAGCGCAAGGGCCTGACGATCTCGCTGGCCGCCCTGGTCACGCTCGGCCTGCTCGGCGGCGCCGGCTGGTTCGGCTACCAGTGGACCCAGGACCAGTACTACGTGGGCACCCAGGAGGACCACGTCGCGATCTACCAGGGCATCAACCAGAACCTGGCCGGTCTGAGCCTGTCCTCGGTGCACTCCTCGTACAGCAAGATCCAGCTGAAGTGGCTGCCCGAGGACCAGCAGGCCCACGTGAAGAAGACCATCTCGGTCGGCAGCATGAAGGACGCCCAGTCGACGGTCAACGAGCTCGACGGCTGGGTCCAGCTCTGCCAGCGGGCCGCACGGGCGAACACCCCGGCCACGCCGCCGGCCACCCAGGCGGTGTACCTGGCCGCCACGCCCACCCCGACCGAGAAGAACCGCGGCCCGGCCGCGGCCCCGACCACGTCGCCCTCGACCGCCCCGACGCCGACCGCCCCGGTGGCGCCCACCCCGGCACCGAACGCAACCCCTCCGGCCGGCGCCGCGCAGGGCGACCAGGCCCCGCTGAGCGAAGAGGAACTCAGCCGGGCCAACTCCTGCCCGAAGCAGTGACGTCCGTGATCCGACATAGGACCGCCCCGAGCGGTCTTGCCGGCCGTCAGGGAGCGGTCACCACGTGAGCAGCTACGACCTGAGCGAAGAGTCCACCCGGGCCGGCCGGCGCCGGGCGACGGCCGCACGCGCCGTCCCCCGCCGGCGCGGCAACACCACGATCTCCCCGCAGGAGGCGCCCAACCGGCGCAACACCGAGCTGGCCATGCTGGTCTTCGCGGTGCTGCTGCCGGTCCTCGCGTACGCCAACGTCGGCCTCGCGATGGACGGCAAGCTGCCCGCCGGCATGCTCGGCTACGGGTTCGGCATGGGCGCCCTGGCGGTGGTCGCCCACCTGCTGGTGCGCCGCTTCGCGCCGTACGCGGACCCGCTGATGCTGCCGATCGCCACCCTGCTCAACGGGCTCGGGGTGGTGATGATCTGGCGGCTGGACAAGGCGGGCAAGCTGCTCAGGGGCAACTACCCGGCGGCCGAGAACCAGCTGATGTGGTCGGCCCTCGGGATCGCCGGCTTCATCGGGGTGATGGTGCTGCTGAAGGACCACCGGGTGCTCCAGCGCTACACCTACATCTCGATGGTGGTGGCCCTCGTCCTGCTCGCCGCGCCGGCCTTCTTCCCGGCCAGGGCGGAGGACTTCGGCGCGAAGATCTGGATCCGGATGGGCAGCTTCTCCATCCAGCCCGGCGAGTTCGCCAAGATCGTCCTGACCGTGTTCTTCGCCGGCTACCTGATGGTCAAGCGGGACGCCCTCGCGCTGGCCAGCCGCCGGTTCATGGGCCTGTACCTGCCGCGCGGCCGCGACCTCGGCCCGATCATCGTGATCTGGCTGCTCAGCCTGCTGATCCTGATCTTCGAGAACGACCTGGGCACGTCCTTCCTGTTCTTCGGCCTGTTCGTGGTGATGCTCTACGTCGCCACCGAGCGGACCAGCTGGATCCTGTTCGGCCTGCTGATGTCGGTCGGCGGCGCGGTCGCGGTCGCCTCGACCGCCAGCCACGTGAAGGTCCGCATCGACGCCTGGCTCGACCCGATGGCCGCCTTCGGGCCGAACCCGCCGAAGGGCGCCACCGAGCAGATCGGCCAGTCGCTGATGGCGCTCGGCTCCGGCGGGGTCACCGGCTCCGGCCTGGGCCAGGGCCGGTCCTGGCTGATCGCCTTCGCCGCCAAGAGCGACTTCATCCTGGGCTCGTTCGGCGAGGAGCTCGGGCTGACCGGCCTGATGGCAATCTTCCTGCTGTACGCGCTGCTGGTCCAGCGCGGCCTGCGCACCGCGCTCGCCGCCCGCGACCCGTTCGGCAAGCTGTTCGCCGTCGGACTCTCCTCGGCGATGGCGATCCAGGTGTTCGTCGTGGCCGGCGGTGTCACCGGGCTGATCCCGCTCACCGGTATGACCATGCCGTTCCTCGCCCAGGGCGGTTCGTCCGTGGTCGCCAACTGGGCGCTGGTCGCGATCCTGCTGAAGATCAGCGACAGCGCCCGCCGCCCCGGGGCCGAACCGGCCCCGGCCCCCGAGGGCCAGGGAGGACCCGCCCGATGAACAAGCCGATCCGCCGGGTCTCGATCTTCTGCCTCGTGCTGATCCTGGCCCTGATGGTGCGCACCAACTGGGTGCAGGGCGTCCAGGCCGAGGCCTGGGCCACCAACAAGAACAACAAGCGCCAGCTGTACGACCGGTACGCCCACCCGCGCGGCAACATCATCGTCAGCGGCCAGCCGGTCACGAAGTCGGACTTCGTCAACGGCCTGCGCTACAAGTACAAGCGCTCCTGGGTCGACGGCCCGATGTACGCCCCGGTGACCGGCTACTCCTCCCAGGCCTACGGCTCCAACCAGCTGGAGAACCTGGAGGACGGCATCCTCTCCGGCACCGACGACCGGCTGTTCTTCCGCAACACCCTGGACATGCTGACCGGCGAGCAGAAGCGCGGCGGCGACGTCGTCACCACCATCAACGCCAAGGTCCAGAAGGCGGCCTTCGACGCGATGGGCAGCAAGAAGGGCGCGGTGGTCGCCGTCGACCCGAAGACCGGCGCGATCCTGGCGCTGGTCTCCACCCCGTCCTACGACCCCGGCACCTTCGCCGGCGGCGAGGCCGCCGACACCAAGGCCTGGACGGACCTCAATGCGGACCCGAACAAGCCGATGCTCAACCGGGCGCTGAAGGAGACCTATCCGCCCGGCTCGACCTTCAAGCTGGTCACCGCCACCGCCGCGTTCGAGAACGGCCGCTACCAGGGCATCGACGACGCGACGGAGACGCCCGAGCCGTACATCCTGCCCGGCACGAACACCCAGCTGAAGAACGAGAGCCCGAACGAGCGCTGCGAGAACGCCACCATCAAGTCCGGGATGGACCAGTCCTGCAACACGGTCTTCGCCAAGATGGGCGCCGACCTGGGCAAGGAGCGGATGCGGGCGCAAGCCGAGAAGTTCGGCTTCAACAGCACGATCGACACCCCGATCCGCTCCGAGAAGAGCGTCTTCCCGGACAGCCCGAGCCCGGACGGCACCGCCCAGGACTCGATCGGCCAGCACGACACCCGCGCCACCCCGCTGCAGATGGCCATGGTCTCCGCCGCGATCGCCAACAACGGCAGCCTGATGCAGCCGTACCTGGTCGACCAGGAGCGCTCGGCCTCGCTGACCACCGTCTCCAAGCACACCGAGAAGCAGTTCTCCCAGCCGATGAGCCCGGCCACCGCGCAGAAGATGCAGGACCTGATGGTCTCGGTGGTCGAGAACGGCACCGGCACCAACGCCAAGATCCCCGGCCTCCAGGTCGGCGGCAAGACCGGCACCGCGCAGCACGGCGAGGACAACGCCGGGCTGCCGTACGCCTGGTTCACCTCCTGGGCCAAGACCCCGGACGGCCAGTCGGTCGCGGTCGCGGTGGTGGTCGAGGACGGCTCCCAGAACCGCGACGGCATCAGCGGTGGCCGGCTCGCGGCCCCCATCGCCAAGGCGGTGATGCAGGCCGCACTCGGCAAGTAGGAGCGCGGATCAGGGGTGAGGGAAAAGTCACGATCGGCAGCCCCGTCCGGATACCGGTCTGATATCGGCCGACGGCTGACTCCGGTCCGATGCGGTACGACCGGTAGCGTATCCGCCAGCAGCGGGTGTGCCCGTTGCCGCCCGCGAGGCACCGCACGGCCCGGCCGGAGAACCGGTCGCGCACGGCGCGGCGTCACCCAGAGCGTGCGGGGACACCTACGTCACAACCTCACCGGCGGGTGAGGGAGAGGGTCGGATCTATGGAAGAGCCTCGTCGCCTCGGCGGCAGGTACGAGCTCGGCGGCGTCCTCGGACGCGGCGGCATGGCCGAGGTCTACCTCGCCCATGACACCCGGCTCGGCCGCTCCGTCGCAGTGAAGACGCTCCGGGCCGACATGGCCCGGGATCCGTCGTTCCAGGCCCGCTTCCGCCGCGAGGCACAGTCGGCGGCGTCCCTGAACCACCCCGCGATCGTCGCCGTGTACGACACCGGCGAGGACTACATCGACGGCATCTCCATCCCGTACATCGTGATGGAGTACGTCGAGGGGTCGACGCTGCGCGAGCTGCTGCACTCCGGCCGCCGGCTGCTGCCCGAGCGCGCGCTGGAGATGACCATCGGCATCCTCCAGGCCCTCGAGTACTCGCACCGGGCCGGCATCGTGCACCGCGACATCAAGCCGGCCAACGTGATGCTGACCCGGCAGGGCAACGTCAAGGTCATGGACTTCGGCATCGCCCGTGCGATGGGCGACGCCGGGATGACCATGACGCAGACCTCGGCCGTCATCGGCACCGCCCAGTACCTCTCCCCCGAGCAGGCCAAGGGCGAGCAGGTCGACGCCCGCTCCGACCTCTACTCCACCGGCTGCCTGCTCTACGAGCTGCTGACCGTCCGCCCGCCGTTCGTCGGCGACTCGCCGGTCGCGGTGGCCTACCAGCACGTCCGGGAGGAGCCGCAGCCGCCGTCCGTCTTCGACCCCGAGGTGCGCCCCGAGGTCGACGCGATCGTGCTGAAGGCACTCGCCAAGGACCGCGACTACCGTTACCAGAGCGCCGACGAGATGCGCGACGACATCGAGCGCTTCCTCGACGGCCTGCCGGTGGCCGCCGCCCAGCAGGCCGGGTACGGCATGGGCCCGGCCGGCTACGGCTACGACCAGAACGGCTACCCGCAGCAGCACGACCCGTACGGCCAGACCAACGTGCTGCCGCAGCAGCCCGGCGGCCCGACCACCGTCCTGCCGCAGGCCTCCGGGCAGCCCGGCTACCAGGACGACGGCTACGGCCAGACCTACGCCGGCGCCCCGGGCGGCGCGGGCGACGGCTACGACGACGGCTACGGCCGCGGCGGCCGCCGGGGCGAGGAACAGCCGAAGAAGAGCAACACCTCCTGGATCGTGCTGGCGGTCGCCGCCGTACTGGTCCTGGTCGGCACCTTCTTCGTCGCCCAGGCGATGTTCAGCGACAAGGGCGACAAGGAGGCCGCGAAGGTCACCGCCCCGAACCTGGTCGGCAAGACCCTGGCCGAGGCCAAGACGGCGGCCGCCGCCGTCGGTCCCAAGCTGGTGGTGACCGAGGGCGAGAAGGTCGCCTGCCCGGACACCAACATCAAGAAGGACCAGGTCTGCACCCAGAACCCGGCGGCGGGCGGCCAGGTCGTCGAGACCGCCACCATCACGGTGCAGATCTCCTCGGGCCCGGCCAAGGCGCCGGTCCCCGCCGTGGTCGGCAAGCCCAAGGACCAGGCCACCAAGGCCCTCGCCGACGCGGGCTTCACCAACGTCACCACCGAGTACAAGGACGACGACACCGCCGCGCAGGACACCGTCACCGCCCAGGACCCGGCGGCCAACGCGGCCGCCGACCCGAGCACCCCGATCAAGCTGACCGTGTCGCAGGGCAAGACCAAGGTGAACGTGCCGAACGTGGTCGGCGCCCAGAAGGAGGACGCCATGGCGACCCTCCAGGGCCTCGGCTTCCAGGTGGACGCCTCGAAGACCGTGGCGGCCCCCGACCCGAGCAAGGTCAACACGGTCGCCGTGCAGTCGGTGCAGGCCAACACCAAGGCCCCGGTCAACACCAAGATCGCGCTGACCGTCTACAAGGCGGCGGACAAGCCCCAGGTCCCGCCGCTGGCGAACGTCAAGCTGGGCGACGCCGCGAACCAGCTGAAGGCGCTCGGTCTGACCTACACGGTGGTCAACGGCCAGCCGGACCCGAACGCGACGGTGCAGGCGAGCAACCCGCCGGCCGGCACCGCGGTCGACCCGAACACCCAGATCCAGCTGTACATCAAGGCGGCCGAGCCGCCCAAAGGGGGCGACCCCACCACCACACCCCCCAAAGGAGACCACTAGGCCTCCGGTGTTCCCCTGGTTCGGCTGAACCGGGGGCCGGAGCACGGGTGACTCCCCAGCACGCCCGAGGGCCCGCCGCAATCGTCGCGGCGGGCCCTCGGGCGTTTCCGTCCCCGGCCCCCAGGAGGCCCGTGAAGGGCGTCAGGAGCGCCGCAGCTCCGGCGGCGGGGTGCGCTTGGCGTCCATGTCGTCCACCCGCACCAGGCTCCCCCAGACGGCCATCCGGTAGCGCGAGGTGTACACCGGGGTGCAGGTGGTCAGGGTGATGTAGCGGCCGGGGCCGGCGTAGCCGGAGCGGGGCGGGACGGGTGCCACGATGCCGGTGTCGAACTTGGTCGTCTCCGGCAGGGTGTTGTCGACCTTGTAGACGTACCACTTGTCCCGGGTCTCGACCACGACCGCGTCGCCCTTGTGGACGGCGTCCAGGTCGTGGAACTTGGCGCCGTGGCCGTCCCGGTGGGCGGCCAGCGCGAAGTTGCCCTGCTCGTCCCACGGCATCGCGGCCTTGTACGGCTGCTCGTAGACGCCCGCCACGCCCTCGTCCAGGACCTCGGTGGAGGTGCCCATCCGGATCAGCACCTGGAAGTCCCTGCCCATCGCCGGGACGTGCAGGAAGCCGACGTCGTCCCCGACCGCGAACTGCCTCGGCACGGCACCGGGGGCGCCCGGGGCGGCGGAGGCGCCGGGCGCGGCGGACGCGCCGGGGGCCGGGGTGGCACCGGGCCCGGCCGACGGGCCGGCGGCCGGTCCGGCGGCCCAGTCGCTGCGCAGCCGGTCGCCGGCCGCCGAGGCCGCGCGGTCCGCCTGCACGTTGGTCCACCACAGCGAGTAGGCCACGAACAGGCCGAGCACCAGGCCCAGGGTGATCAGCAGCTCGCCGAAGACCCCGAGCGCGGCCAGCGCCCGGCTCCGTCCCCGCCCGGCCCGCGGCTCGGGCGGGGGAAAGGCCTCCTGCGCCGGTTCGGCCGACAGCTCGGTCTCGTCCTGCATCTGCGGTGCTCCCCCTCCGGGCCTGGCGGCCGGGCGGCTACCCGCCCGTGATGGCGGCCGGCTTGCCCTGGGCACGCGGCCGTTCGTCGATCATCTTGCCAAAGACGATGAGACGGAACTTGGAGGTGAACTCCGGGGTACAGGTCGTCAGCGTGATGTAGCGGCCGGGACCGGCGTACCCGGCGCCGTTCGGCACCGGCTTGATCACGCTCACGTTGTTGGGGGACGTCTCCGGGATGCCCCCGGTGACCTCGTAGGTGTAGTAGCCGGCGGAGGTCTCCACCACGATCTTGTCGCCCTTGCCGAGCTGGTTGATGTACCGGAACGGCTCGCCGTGGGTGTTGCGGTGGGCGGCCAGCGCGAAGTTGCCCGCCTTGTCGCCCGGCATGCCGGTGTTGGCGTAGTGGCCGACCAGGCCCTTGTCGAGCACCGCCGACTTGGAGGTGCCCTCGGCGATCGGGAACTTCAGCCCCAGCTTGGGCAGGTAGATGATGGCGAAGCCCTTGCCGGGCTCGAACACCTCGGGCTTGTTCGGGTCCGGGGCCGGCTGCCCCGGCTGGGCGGGCGCGGCGGGCGCCGCGCCGAACTGCTGCTCCAGCTGGTTGCGGGCGCCGTCGGCGGCCTCGTCGGCCTGCACGTTGGTCCACCAGAGCTGGTACGCGACGAAGAGCAGCATCACCAGGCCGAGCGTGATGCACAGCTCGCCGACGCCCCGGGCGGCCACCACCAGCACGGACTCCTTGGGGCGCGCCCGCCCGGCGGCGCGGCCGCCCGCCCGGCGCCGGCCGCTGCCGGAGCGCAGCGAGGTGCGGCCCTGGGCGGCGCGGCGGCGCTCGGCCCGGCCGCCGGTGGGGACCGGTTCGGCGGCCGGTGCGCCGAGGTCCGCGGGCAGCCGCAGCTGGAGGGTCTGGTCGGGCAGCCAGGGGTACTCGGGCCCGTCCACGAGGGGCTCCTGGGCCTGCTCGTACACGCCCCAGGCGTCCTCGGGCGCGCTCTGCACCGGGAACTGCTGCACGGTGCCGTACGGGTCCGCCTCCGGCTGGAAACGTCCCTCCGGACGCAGCGCGGTCACGCCGGTCAGCCCCGGCCGATCACCGGGGCGAGCCCGGCCGACCGGTCGACCGCCTGCGGGAAGCCGCACTCCGCGAGCCAGTTGGCGAGCATCCGGTGACCGCCCTCGGTGAGCACCGACTCGGGGTGGAACTGCACGCCCTCGACCGGCAGTTCACGGTGCCTCAGGCCCATGATCACGCCGCTGTCGGTGCGCGCGGTGACCACCAGCTCGGCCGGCACGGTGGCCGGTTCGACCGCGAGCGAGTGGTAGCGGGTCGCGGTCAGCGGCGAGGGCAGGCCCTCGAACACGCCGCCGTCCTCGTGCTCGACCGGCGAGGTCTTGCCGTGCAGCAGCTCGGGCGCCCGGTCGACCACCGCGCCGTACGCCGCCGCGATCGACTGGAGGCCCAGGCAGACGCCGAACACCGGCAGCCCGATCCGCGCGCAGTGGTGGACCATCTCGATGCAGACCCCGGCCTCCTCGGGGGCACCGGGCCCGGGGGAGAGCAGCACGCCGTCGAATCCCTCCTCGCCGGAGCGGCGGACGGCGTGCTCGACGGTCACCTCGTCGTTGCGCACCACCTCGCATGTGGCACCGAGCTGGTACAGGTACTGGACCAGGTTGAAGACGAAGCTGTCGTAGTTGTCCACCACCAGGATGCGGGGCGGAGTGGTCGGCCGGGTCGTCATGCTCGCGTGGTCTCCGTGGGGTGCGGTGCTGGAAGGGGTGCCGGGCCCGCCGGCTCAGCCGGTCGCGGCGCCGTCGCCGCCGTCCACCGTGACGTCACCGAAGGGGAGCAGCGGTTCCGCCCACGGGAAGACGTAGGTGAAGAGGAGGTAGGCGATCCCCAGGACGAGGAGCAGCGAGACGGCGGCTCGGACCAGGGTGTTTCCCGGAAGGTGACGCCAGATCCAGCCGTACATGGTGCTCCCTCGACGCAGCGGACTGGGTTAAAGAGTAGACCCGCCGTGCACGGCCGCGGGGCCGGTCCGCTACTGCTGTCCGCCCGCCGACCGCAGCTCGGTGGTGCCGGAGTAGCCGGGCAGGGTCAGCTCGCCGCTCTCCTGGACCTTCCAGCCCAGCCCGTACGCCTGGACGTACTGGAGGTAGTTGCGGATCGTCGGGTCGGCGTCGACGGCCGAACGCAGGGCGTCGGTCTTCCCGACCGCCTTGACCACGTACGGCGGGGAGTAGACCCGGCCCTGGAGCAGCAGCGTGTTGCCGACGCAGCGGACGGCGCTGGTGGAGATCAGCCGCTGGTCCATCACCTGGACGCCCTCGGCGCCGCCGCGCCACAGCGCGTTGACCACGGCCTGGATGTCCTGCTGGTGGATGACCAGGTCGTTGACGCCGGGCTCGGGCACCCCGGGGATGCGCGCGGTGGCGTTCGGCGGGGCGTCGTTGAGGGTGACGGTCAGGCCGCCGCCCTGGAGCGGCTCCAGGGCGGCGCCGGCGCGCAGGCCGTCCAGCTGCGCGGCGTCGGCGGGGTCGTGGCCCTGCCGCTCGGTGAGCTGCTGGGCGCGGGCCTGGAGGTCGGCGAGCTGGGACTGCGCCTGCTGGTTCTGCCCGCTGCGCTGGCGGATCACGTCGCCGAGGCTGAGCAGCGAGTTGTCGGTCCGCAGGTCGGTGCCGCGGGCGGTCTGCGCGCTGATGTAGAAGAGCAGGCCGGCGAGCGCGAAGACGGCGCAGGTCAGGGCACGGCCGACAATTCGGGTGCCGGAGCGGCGGGTACGGGCCGGCTCAGGGGGAATCGACAAATTAGTCACCGTACCCTTATCTCCTCAACACCCGCCGAGCCACTACGCTAACGGACGCCGGTGGCATGCGGCGGAGCGGTCCCCGGGCCGTCCTCCGCAGCAGACCCGGCCGATTCCCCCCGTTGCACCCCGCGCGGTCTCACAGCGCATCGACAGGAGAGCTCCTCGTGCCGAAGTCTCGACTCCGCAAGAAGTCCGACTACACCCCGCCGACCACGGCCGCGGTGAAGATCAGTTCGGGCCGCGGTTGGGTCGCGCCGCTGATGCTGGCACTGTTCCTGATCGGCCTGGTGTGGATCGTCACCTACTACGTGACCAGCGGCACCTACCCGGTCGAGAGCTGGCGCAACTGGAACATCCTGGTCGGCTTCGGCTTCATCGCCGCCGGGTTCGGCGTCTCCACCCAGTGGAAGTGACGGCCCGACCGTCCTGAGGCTCGGTCCCGAGCCGCTCCCCGCCGTTCCGGATCGCTCGTCCCGGGACGGCGGTCAGGCGTGCCCGGAGCCGGGCGGGAATCCGGTCGGTTATCCCCACCATCGGACTGTCGTGCTTATCCACATGGTTATCCACACTGGGGAAAAGTCTCCCCAGCCTGTGGATAACTTTCCCGGGTGGAGCCGTCCACAGGTGTGCACAACTCCTCGGAAACGGGAGAACCGCACAGCAGGACACGCGTAGAACAGCAGTCCACAGCCGGGTGGCCGCACAGCCTGTGCACAACCCCGCACCCGCTGTGGACAAACGCTCGAAGGGTCACGCCCCGTACAGGGCCATCCCGGCCAGCAGCATCCCCGCCTCGACCGCCAGCGCGCCCACCACCGTCAGGGCCTGGACCAGGCCGCGGCGCTCGCGCGGGGCGTACATCAGGCCGGCCGCGGTCAGCGAGCCGAGCAGCAGGCCGCCGATGTGCGCCCGCCAATCGATGCCCGGGCGGGAGAAGGTGACGATCAGGTTGAAGACCAGGAACGCCATCGCCGGGCCGAGCGGGCCCTTGTCCCGCAGCTGCATCACGATCGTGGCGCCGATCAGCCCGAAGATCGCCCCGGAGGCGCCCAGCGACTTCATCTCGTGGCCGGCCACCAGGAAGGTGAAGATGCTGCCGCCCAGGCCGGCGACCAGGTAGAGGGCCAGGAAGCGCAGCCGGCCGAGCGCCTGCTCCAGTGCCGGGCCGAGCCAGAACAGCACCAGCATGTTCATCCCGACGTGCCACCACTCCAGATGCAGGAAGGTGGCGGTCAGCAGCCGGTACCACTGGTGCGGGCCGTCGGCGATGCCGGCCGGGCCGCCGTCGACGCCCGCCCCCAGGCTGACCAGGAACCAGGTCTGGCCCAGCCGCGGGGTGAGCACGTAGGCCGCCAGCACCCAGACGACGACGTTGATCCCGATCAGCACCCGGGTGACCAGCCCGCCGTCGGCGGCCAGGGCCCCACCGAACCGGGTGGTCGCCCGCCGCGCCCCGGCGTGGCCGTCGCCGACGCACTCCGGGCACTGGAAGCCCACCGAGGCGGCCACCATGCAGTGCGGGCAGATCGGCCGCTCGCAGCGGGTGCAGGAGACCCCGGTGGGAGTCTGCGGGTGCCGGTAGCAGCCGGGCAGTCCGGCCTCCGGGGACCGATCGGCCGTCGGCCGCGGCTCGTCCGGGAGCATCAGCGGGGTCCCCTTCCCGTACACGACCTCAAAGCCCTCAGCCTACTGCCGCACCCCCGTTCCCGGACCGGACTCCCCCGCCTCACCTACGCTCCGCCTCCCCACCGGCCCGCCCCGCAGGGGCCCCACGCACGGCCCACCCGACACGCCCGACCCCGGACCCGGCCCACACCCCGCCTCCCACCGGCCCGCCCCGCAGGGGCCCCGCATACGGCCCACCCGACATGCCTCCGGACAAATCAGGATGCATGATCAGCATTCAGGTGGATATGTGCATATAGGACGCCACCCAGGAGGAGAGACTCGTGAGCTTTTCGGATTCGGCCCGAGAGACGGCCACCAGGACCCGGGACACCGCCGCACACTTCGCGGACGGCGCCAAGCAGCGCCTCGGCCCCGCCTTGGACGCCTTCGGTCCGAAGGCCGCACTGGCCGCCCACAACCTCCGCGGCCAGTACGACAGGCACCTGGCCCCGCAGTTCCGCCACGCCTTCGCCAGCCTCCCGCCGGAGGCCCAGCAGAACGCCCTGAAGGCCCTCCACCGGGCCCAGGAGGCCGCCCTGGCGGCCCGCCTGTCCGCCACCCGGGCCGCGGACCAGACCCGCGCCACCGTCGTCCCCAGGGTCGCCCACGCGGTCGAGGAGGCCCGTGCCACGGTCGTCCCGGTCGCCCAGGAGGCCCAGGCCCGCGGTGCCGCCGCGCTGACCGCCCTCCACGGCAATGTCAGCGCGGCCGAGATCAGCAAGCTGGCAGCCCGGAACGCCAGGAAGGAGCACTGCAACCGCCTGGCCGCCGGCCTCGCCGTGGCCGGCCTGCTGGCGATCGGCGGCGGCGTCGTCGCCTGGCAGTGGTGGCGCCGGCACAGCAACCCGGAGTGGCTGGTCGAGCCCCCGACCGCGCAGGAACCCCGGCCGGCCGGCGCACACGCCACCTCCGGACCGGTGAACGGCTCCGGCCCGGAGGCCACCTCCGAACCGACGGACGGGGCCCCGGCCGCCGGGAGCGACGACCCCTCCGCCGAAGACGGCCCCGGGCCGCGCTGAGCGGACGGGAAGGACCGGAGGGAAAGACCGGAAAACGCCGATCGGCCGTCGACCAGGATCCTGGTCGACGGCCGATCGGCTATCGCTGTGAACTGTGGAGCATAGGAGACTCGAACTCCTGACATCTGCCTTGCAAAGGCAGCGCTCTACCAACTGAGCTAATGCCCCTCGACGGCACCGCGCGTGCCAACGGGCACTAGCGTACCGGGTTCCGGCGCGATTCCCAGCGCCGTCCCCCGGGAACCGTGCCGTTCCCTGGGGTCGGCCGGTCCGGTTCTTCGACCGGGCCGGCCGGCCCGGGAGGCGCTGAGGGGCGCCTCCGGAATTCGTCGATCGTCAGATCGCCGGTTGCTCAGCGACCGGCCGGGACCGGGTCGGTGGCCTCGGTCCACAGGTCCTGCTCGGCGCGGTCCGCCTGGACCTGACGGTAGACAAAGAAGCCGCCGAGGGCGACCAGGGCGACCAGGAGAAGCTTCTTCACCGCGGGACCTCGTCCTTCTTGCGTTGGTGGACTCAAGAGCCGGATCCGGCCGGACTGACCGGGCCGACGAGTCCAGTTGTGTTTCGAGCGCAAACGGGGCGGCCGGGTGCCAGACTGCCCTTGCGGCCGATGATACACACCGGTGTCCCAATCGTGACCAGCCACCGGCACGGCCAACCCGGCGGTCCGGTCCCAGGATTGACGCCGCACCTCCTGCCGGGCGGTCCGACCGGCCCCGGAGCGGCCCGGCGCCCCAGGTCAGGTCCGTCCCGCCGCCGGGTCCGCGGGGCTCTCCGGCGCGACCGCCACCGCCACCGCCACGGCCGTGCCGTTCTCCGGATTCACCCCGGCCCGCGGCGGAAAACGCCGAAGGGCCCGGAGTGGATCACTCCGGGCCCTTCGGGGAGGTGGGCCTAACAGGACTTGAACCTGTGGCCTCTTCCTTATCAGGGAAGCGCTCTAACCGTCTGAGCTATAGGCCCTCGCCGAACAGAGATCGTACCGGATTCCGGCCGACCCGTCGCTCCGCCCGATCTCGACAGGATCGGGAAGATCGAAGGGCCCGGAGTGGATCACTCCGGGCCCTTCGCGGTGGTGGGCCTAACAGGACTTGAACCTGTGGCCTCTTCCTTATCAGGGAAGCGCTCTAACCGTCTGAGCTATAGGCCCTTGCCGCACTGAAAGATTAGCGGACCGACGGCCGTTCTCCCAAATCCGGGTCGGCCGGGGCTGCGGCGGCACCCCCCGCGACCAGCTGCGGCACGCCGGCGGAGGGGCGCAGCAGCCACTCCTCGCGGGTCGGCGGCAGGCCCGCCGAGCCCTCCTCGGTGCTGCGGACGGCGAGCACCTGGTTGATCCCGATCCGGTTCTGCTCGAAGGCGAGCGCGGAGGCCGCCATGTAGAGCCGCCAGACCCGGGCCCGGCCGCGGCCGACCAGCCCGACCGCCTCCGTCCAGTGCGCCTCCAGGTTGGCCACCCATTCGCGCAGGGTCAGCGCGTAGTGCTCGCGCAGCGACTCGACGTCCCGGACCTCGAAGCCGGCCTCCTCCAGCCGGGCCACGGTGGAACCGACGGGGGAGAGCTCGCCGTCGGGGAAGACGTAGCGGTTGATGAAGGGACTGGTGCGGTGCGGCTCACCGGGGAGGTCGGGGCGGCGGGCGATCTGGTGGTTGAGCAGCCGGCCGCCGGGCGCCAGCAGCCGGTACAGGCCCTCGGCGTAGACCCGGTACTGCTCGGAGCCGACGTGCTCGGCCATCCCGACGCTGGAGATCGCGTCGAAGGGCCCGTCGGCGATCTCCCGGTAGTCCTGGAGCCGGACCTCGACCCGGTCGGACAGCCCGGCCTCCTCGACCCGGGCGCGGGCCAGCGCGACCTGTTCCCGGGAGATGGAGACTCCGACCGCGGTGACCCCGTAGTGCTTCGCCGCGTGCAGCAGCAGCGAGCCCCAGCCGCAGCCGACGTCCAGCAGGCGCATCCCGGGGCGCAGGCCGAGCTTGCGGCAGATCAGGTCGAGCTTGGCCTCCTGGGCGGCCTCCAGGCTCTTCGCCTCGGGCGTCCAGTAGGCGCACGAGTAGACCATCGAGGAGCCCAGCACGATCCGGTAGAAGTCGTTGCCGACGTCGTAGTGGTGGCTGATGGCCGCGCGGTCCCGGCTGCGGCTGTGCAGCCGTCCCTGGGCCTTGCGGACCTCCTCGCGGGGCGGCTCGGGCTCCGGGCCGACCGCCCCGGCCCGCAGCGCGGCGACGAGCACCCGGCGGCCCCTGGCGCCGACCACGTCGCGCGGCCCGAGGACCAGGGTGCGGATCTCCGGACGCTCGGCGAAGCGGGCGACGGCGGAGAGCGTCTCGTACAGGTCGGTGCCGGGGGCGAGTTCGAGGTCCCCCGCGACGTAGGCGCGGGCCAGGCCCAGCTCGTCCGGCTGCCAGATCAGCCTGCGCAGCGCCCGGCGGTTGCGCAGGACCACGGTGGGCGCGCCCGGCGGCCCCGCGACGCTGCCGTCCCAGACCTGGACCCGCAGTGGTACCGGGACCCCCAACAGCCCTTCCAGGGCCTCGACCAGTTGACCTGCGAGCTTCGCCACCGCGCGCCTCCGTCCAGTCGTCCTTCGGAACCTCAGCTGACCCGGTCGTGCGGACCGGGGGGCGGCCTGCGGCACTCCCAGGCGCGGGACGGGTGGCAGCAGCTAATCCCACCGCGGCCGCCCGGTTTCCGGGCGGCGCGCCGCGGGCGGCCGGCTGTCACCCGAAATGCCGACGGGCCCCACCGGCAGCAACAGCCGGTGGGGCCCGTACATTCCGTCCTCGGACGGGAAACTGAGCGAACGTCAGGTTTCGGCCAGGATCAGTCCTCTTCGGCCAGGGTGAGCTCGACGCCGCCGGTGAAGCCGGCCGCCGCGTTGTAGATGAACGCGGAGAGCGTGGACAGGGCGGTCAGCAGGACGACGTCGACCACGGAGATCAGCGTGGTGAAGGTCATCACCTTGCCGAAGCCGACGTAGTCCATCAGGTTGAGGCCGCCGTTGCTGTCCGAGCCGGTGACGTCCTTGAGGGTCTTGGTCAGCGAGTCGAAGACGCCGAGCGAGTCCAGCGTCATCCACAGCACGGCCGAGGCCACGATGAGGATGATGCCGACGGCCAGCGACAGCAGGAAGCTGACCTTCATCACGGACCACGGGTCGACCTTGGTCACCCGCAGCCGGGCCTTGCGGGTCCGGCCGAGACCGGGGCCGCCCACCGCGGTGGCGGGGGCGGGGGCGGGGGCGGGGGCGGGCCGACGCGCCGCTCCGCCGGCGGGGGCGCCGCCCACCGGGGTTCCGCCGGCCGGGGTGTTGCCCCCGGTCCGGGTGCCCCGGGGCGGGGTCGGCTGCCCCTTGGCGTACGTGGTCGGCTGCGAGAAGCCGCCCGAGCCGGGGGCCGGGCTGCTCGACGACGTGGGCGTCTGCCCGCCGTAGGTCGCACCGCTCTGGCCCGCTCCGCCGACCGGTGGCATCAGCGAGGTGGACGCGGCCGGGTGCTCGTTCGGCGGCTGCGGCACACCGTACGAACCTCCGCCCTGCGCGCCCGGACGGCCGCCGGAGGTTCCTCCCGCAGCACCCGTGGCTCCACTCACCTGGTCCTCCCGCACTTCCACCAGGACGGCGGCGCCGCCCTGCTTCGTCACTCGTCATCCAGCGCCCGGCGGGATTGCCCGGAACTGGTCGGCGTCCGGTGCCGCCGCGTCCATCCATTCGGACGCGGCGGCACCGGTCTGCGGTTCGGATCAGGCCTCGACGTCTCCGCCGACCACCGTCTCCGCACCCTCGGCCGTGTCGGTGGACTCGGTACCCGCCACCTCGTCCTCCGCCGTCTCCTCGTCCTCGGCCTCCGCGTTGCGGGCCATGCCCACGACCGCGTCGCGCTTTCCGAGGTTGATCAGTTGGACGCCCATGGTGTCACGTCCGGTTTCACGAACCTCGGAAACCCTCGTACGGATCACCCCGCCCGAGAGGGTGATCGCCATGATCTCGTCGGATTCGTCGACCACGAGCGCGCCGACCAGCGAGCCCCGGCCCTCGACGATCTTCGCCGCCTTGGTGCCGTAGCCACCGCGCCCCTGGACACGGTACTCGTCCACACCGGTGCGCTTGGCGTACCCGCCGTCGGTGGCCGTGAAGACGTAGGTACCCGGTCGGACGACGTTCATCGAGAGCAGCTCGTCGTCCTCGCGGAAGGCCATGCCCTTGACGCCGGAGGTGGCGCGGCCGGTGGGGCGCAGGGCGTCGTCGGTCGCGGTGAAGCGGATCGACTGGGCCTTCTTGGAGACCAGCAGCAGGTCGTCCTCGGCGGAGACCAGCTCGGCGCCGATCAGCTCGTCGTCCCGGCCCTCCTCGTCCTGGCGCAGGTTGATCGCGATCAGGCCGCCGGAGCGCGGGGAGTCGTAGTCCTTGAGCGGGGACTTCTTCACCAGGCCGGCCCGGGTGGCGAGGACCAGGTACGGCTTGTCCTCGTAGGTGCGGACGGCCATCACCTGGGCGATGTGCTCCTCCGGCTGGAAGGCCAGCAGGTTGGCGACGTGCTGGCCGCGGGCGTCGCGCCCGGCGTCCGGCAGCTCGTAGCCCTTGGCCCGGTAGACGCGGCCCTTGTTCGTGAAGAACAGGATCCAGTTGTGGGTCGTCGTCACGAAGAAGTGGTCGACGATGTCGTCCTGCTTCAGCTGGGCACCGCGCACGCCCTTGCCGCCGCGCTTCTGCGAGCGGTAGAGGTCGGAGCGGGTCCGCTTGACGTAGCCGCCACGGGTGATGGTGACGACGATGTCCTCCTCGGCGATGAGGTCCTCGATGGAGAGGTCGCCGTCGGAGGGGATGAGGGTGGAGCGCCGCTCGTCGCCGTACTTCTCGACGATCGCGGCGAGCTCCTCGGAGATGATCTCCCGCTGGCGGGTCGGCGAGGCCAGGATCGCGTTGTACTCGTCGATCTTGCGCTGGAGCTCGTCGTGCTCGTCCATGATCCGCTGGCTCTCCAGCGCGGCCAGGCGACGCAGCTGCATCTCCAGGATCGCGTTGGCCTGGAGCTCGTCGATGTCGAGCAGGCCCATCAGACCGGTGCGGGCGGCGTCGGCGCTGGCCGAGGCCCGGATCAGCGCGATGACCTCGTCGATCAGGTCCAGGGCCTTGAGCAGGGCGCGCAGGATGTGGGCGCGCTCCTCGGCCTTGCGCAGGCGGAAGGTGGTGCGCCGGACGATGACCTCGACCTGGTGGTTGACCCAGTGCCGGATGAAGGCGTCCAGCGACAGGGTGCGCGGCACGCCGTCGACCAGGGCCAGCATGTTGGCGCCGAAGTTGGTCTGCAGCTCGGTGTGCTTGTACAGGTTGTTCAGCACGACCTTGGCCACGGCGTCGCGCTTGAGCACGACCACCAGGCGGGTGCCGGTGCGCGACGAGGACTCGTCGCGGACGTCGGCGATGCCGGCGATCTTGCCGTCCTTCACCAGGTCGGCGATCTTGAGCGCGAGGTTGTCCGGGTTGACCTGGTACGGCAGCTCGGTGATCACCAGGCACTGGCGGCCCTGGATCTCCTCGACCTCGACCACGGCGCGCATGGTGACCGAGCCGCGGCCGGTGCGGTAGTAGTCGTCGATCCCGCGGCGGCCGACGATCAGCGCGCCGGTGGGGAAGTCCGGGCCCTTGATCCGCTCGACCAGGGCGTCCAGCAGCTCCTCGGCGGAGGCCTCCGGGTTCTCCAGGTACCAGAGCGCGCCGGAGGCGACCTCGCGCAGGTTGTGCGGCGGGATGTTGGTGGCCATGCCGACCGCGATGCCGGTGGCACCGTTGACCAGCAGGTTGGGGATGCGGGCCGGGAGAACGGTCGGCTCCTGCGAGCGGCCGTCGTAGTTCGGCGCGAAGTCGACGGTGTCCTCGTCGATGTCGCGCATCATCTCCATGGCCAGCGGCATCAGCTTGCACTCGGTGTAGCGCATGGCCGCGGCCGGGTCGTTGCCCGGGGAGCCGAAGTTGCCGTTGCCGTCCACCAGCGGCATCCGCAGCGACCACGGCTGGGCCAGGCGGACCACGGTGTCGTAGATCGAGGTGTCACCGTGCGGGTGGTAGTTGCCCATGACGTCGCCGACGACGCGGGCGCACTTGTAGTAGCCCTTCTCGGGCCGGTACCCGCCGTCGTACATCGCGTAGAGCACGCGGCGGTGCACCGGCTTGAGGCCGTCGCGGACCTCGGGCAGCGCACGGCTGACGATCACGCTCATCGCGTAGTCGAGGTACGAGCGCTGCATCTCGGTCTCGAGCTCGACCGGCTCGATCCGCATCGTCGCCTGGGCGGTGGGCTCGGCGGTGTCGGGGGTCTCGGGCTGGTCGCCTTCGGGACGGTTGTCGTCGACCACTGGTGGTCAGTTTCCTTTCACGCGGACTGGTACGTGCGGGGCCTGGGGTGCAGGCGTCACACGTCCAGGAAGCGGACGTCCTTGGCGTTGCGCTGGATGAAGGAGCGGCGGGCCTCGACGTCCTCGCCCATCAGCACGGAGAACAGCTCGTCGGCGCGGGCGGCGTCCTCCAGGGTGACCTGGAGCAGCAGCCGGTGCTCGGCGTCCATGGTGGTGACCCGGAGCTCCTCGGCGTTCATCTCGCCGAGACCCTTGAAGCGCTGGATCGCGTCGTCCTTGGGCAGCCGGCGCCCGGCCTCCACCCCGGCGGCGACCACGGCGTCGCGCTCGCGGTCGGAGTAGGCGTACTCGAAGTCGTCCTTGCCCCACTTGATCTTGTACAGCGGGGGCATGGCGAGGTAGACGTACCCGGACTCGACCAGCGGCCGCATGAAGCGGAACAGCAGGGTGAGCAGCAGGGTGCGGATGTGCTGTCCGTCGACGTCGGCGTCGGCCATCAGGACGATCTTGTGGTACCGCAGCTTGGACTCGTCGTAGTCCTCCTGGATGCCGCAGCCGAAGGCCGAGATGAGGGCCTGGACCTCGGTGTTCTGGAGGACCTTGTCGATCCGGGCCTTCTCGACGTTCAGGATCTTGCCGCGGATCGGCAGGATGGCCTGGGTGCGCGGGTCGCGGCCCTGCTTGGCCGAGCCGCCCGCGGAGTCACCCTCGACGATGAAGATCTCGCACTCGGACGGGTCCTTGGACTGGCAGTCGGAGAGCTTGCCCGGCAGCGAGGCGGACTCCAGCAGGCCCTTGCGGCGGGTGAGGTCGCGGGCCTTGCGGGCGGCGACGCGCGCGGTGGCGGCCTGGATGGACTTGCGGATGATGTCCGCGGCCTCGTTGGGGTTGCGGTCCAGCCAGTCGTTGAGCTGCTCGTGGACGACCTTCTGGACGAAGGTCTTGGCCTCGGTGTTGCCGAGCTTGTCCTTGGTCTGGCCCTCGAACTGCGGCTCGCCGAGCTTGACCGAGATGATCGCGGTCAGGCCCTCGCGGATGTCCTCGCCGGAGAGGTTGTCGTCCTTCTCCCGGAGCAGCTTCTTGTCCCGCGCGTAGCGGTTGACCAGGCCGGTCAGCGCGGCGCGGAAGCCCTCCTCGTGGGTGCCGCCGCCGTGGGTGTGGATGGTGTTGGCGAAGCTGTAGACCCCCTCGGTGTAGGAGGAGTTCCACTGCATCGCGACCTCCACCGAGATCGCCTTGTCCTTGTCCTCCGCCTCGAAGTCGATCACCGAGGGGTGGATGACCTCGCCCTTGCGGGAGTTGAGGTGGGCGACGAAGTCGGCGATGCCGCCGTCGTACTTGTACGTGACGGAGAGCGGCTTGCCCTCCTCGTCCACGTGCTCGGGGCGCTCGTCGGTCAGCGAGATGGACAGGCCCTTGTTGAGGAAGGCCATCTCCTGGAAGCGGCGGGAGAGCGTCTCGAAGGAGTAGACGGTGGTCTCGAAGATGTCGCCGTCGGCCCAGAAGGTCACCGTGGTGCCGGTGCGGTCGGTCTCCGCACCCTTGACCAGGGCGGCGGTCGGCGCGCCCATCTTGTAGTCCTGGGTCCAGATGTGGCCGTCCTTGTGGATCTCCACGGAGAGCCGGGTGGACAGCGCGTTCACCACCGAGACGCCGACACCGTGCAGACCGCCGGAGACTGCGTAGCCGCCACCGCCGAACTTGCCGCCCGCGTGCAGGACGGTGAGCACGACCTCGACGGCGGGCTTGTCCTGGCCGGGGACGATGTCCACGGGGATGCCGCGGCCGTTGTCGACGACGCGGATCGCGCCGTCGGCCATGATCGTGACGTCGATGGTGTCGGCGTACCCGGCCATCGCCTCGTCGACGGAGTTGTCCACGACCTCCTGCACCAGGTGGTGCAGGCCGCGCTCGCCCGTCGAACCGATGTACATGCCGGGGCGCTTGCGGACGGCGTCGAGGCCTTCCAGCACCTGGATGTTGCTACCGGTGTAGGAAGACTGGTCGGACTGGTCTGGGGTCTGGCTGGGGTTGCCGGAATCGGCCACGAAGCGCCCTCTCTGGCACAGCACGGGCCGCATGCCCACCCCGTGCGGGCGGGCGTGCGACCACAGCGTTTCGACTCGGTTGCCACTAGCAACAGTGTTTGGCTCTCAGTCTACCGGTACGACTGACAGAGATGGGCGTTTGGCAGCCCTTGAGGGCAGATATGCCGCCCTGAATCCCCTCTGCACATGTCCCGATACTCGACCGGGGGGCCCAGGGCGCCTGGCAGGGCTGTCAGGGGTTCCGGAAGATCGCCATCCGTTCCGGGGCCCCGGGCGGCCGTCCGACTTCCCGGTCAGCCCCAGGTGTCGCCCGGCCCCTTGCTCCCCGGCGCCCGCAGCCGGCCGTAACCGCGGACGGGCGCCGCCGGGCCGAGCACCTTGATGGTCCTGACCGTCCCGTGCCCCAGCTCGTGGTTCAGGCGGGCCACCAACTGCCGTGCCAGCCAGCGCAGTTGGGTGGCCCAGGCGGTGGAGTCGCACTGCACGGTGAGCACCGCGGCGGCCTCGTCGTAGGAGGAGGGGTGGCAGTGCGCGGCGATGTCCGGGCCCACGATCTGCGGCCAGCGGCCCATCACCCCGCCGACGGCGGCCGAGGACTCCCAGCCGCGCTCGGTCAGCAGCCGGTTGAGCGCCGCGCCGAGCGGGACCGGGTCACGGCCGTCCGAGCGGGCGCCGCTGCGCAGGCCGTGCCGCTTCGCCTCGCGCTTCTCCCGGACCTGGTCGCCGCGCTGGCGGGCCTGGGCACGGGCCGCCCGCAGCGCTGAGCGGGCGAGGTCGGCACCGGTCGGCGCGGGGGCGCCGGACTCGGCGGCACCGGGCTCAGGGGCACCGGGCCTGGGGGAGCGCTCCGCCGGCTCGCTCACGGCAATCTCCTTTCCCCAGCCTGTGGACAACGGTCGCGGTCGCGCGCCATTGAGCCGTCCAGCCTACGGGAGCGGCCGGGCCCGGCGGGCCGGGGCCGGGGTGCACCGAGGTGCGGTGACGGTGGTGTGGTGGTGTGGGTGCGGTGCCGGAGGGGGGCGCGGTCAGGCGTCGATCCGGCGCACCGCGCCGTCGGAGACCGCGAACCGGGCGCCGGCCAGCGCCTTGGGCACGTCCTCGGCGACCGCCGCGGTCACCAGTACCTGCTCGCCGTCGGCCACCAGCTCGGCCAGCCGGTCCCGGCGGGCGGCGTCCAGCTCGGCGAACACGTCGTCCAGGATCAGCACCGGCTCGCCGCCGTCGGCGCGCAGCAGCTCGTACGAGGCCAGCCGCAGCGCCAGCGCGAAGGACCAGGACTCGCCGTGGCTGGCGTAGCCCTTGGCGGGCAGCGGGCCGAGCTTGAGCACCAGCTCGTCGCGGTGCGGGCCGACCAGGGTCACCCCGCGCTCGACCTCCTGCTTGCGAACCGCCCGCAGCGCGTCCAGCAGCTGCTCCTCGGCCTGCTCGCGGCTGCTCGGCAGCTCGCCCTCGAAGGAGCTGCGGTACTCCAGGGCGGTCTCGCCGCCGCCGGGGGCCAGCTGCCCGTACGCGGCCGCCACCAGCGGCTGCAGGGCGGCCACCAGCTGGATCCGGAAGGCCGTCAACTCGGCTCCGGCACGGGCCAGATGGCCGTCCCAGACCTCCAGGGTGGACAGGTCGGCGCCCTTGCCGCCGCCGGCCCGGCGGGCCATCGCGGCGGTCTTCAACAGGGCGTTGCGCTGCTTGAGCACCCGCTCGTAGTCCTGCCGGACCCCGGCCAGCCGGGGGGCCCGGGCGGTCAGCAGCTCGTCCAGGAAGCGCCGCCGCTCCCCCGGGTCGCCCTTGACCAGGCTGAGGTCCTCGGGGGCGAACAGCACGGTGCGCAGCAGGCCCAGCACGTCCCGCGGGCGCACGTTGTCGGAGCGGTTGATCCGGGCCCGGTTGGCCTTGCCCGGGGTGAGCTCCAGCTCGATCAGGGTGGAGCGGCCGCGGTCCACGACCGAGGTGCGGACCACCGCGCGTTCCGCGCCCAGCCGGATCAGCGGGGCGTCGGTGGCGACCCGGTGGCTGCCCAGGGTGGCGACGTAGCCGATCGCCTCGACCAGGTTGGTCTTGCCCTGGCCGTTGGGCCCGACGAAGGCGGTGACGCCCGGGTCGAGGGGAACCTCGGCCCGGGCGTACGACCGGAAGTCGGCGAGCGACAGATGCGCGACGTGCATGGCTGTGGACTGCGCCCGCCTTCTTGGGGAGGACCTGCTGGTTACTTGGACTCGACCGCGTGGCCGCCGAACTGGTTGCGCAGCGCGGCGATCATCTTCATCTGCGGCGAGTCCTCCTGGCGGGAGGCGAAGCGGGCGAACAGCGAGGCGGTGATCGCCGGCAGCGGCACGGCGTGGTCGATCGCGGCCTCGACGGTCCAGCGGCCCTCGCCGGAGTCGGCGGCCCAGCCGCGCAGCTTGTCGAGGTGCTCGTCCTCGTCCAGGGCGCGGACGGCCAGGTCCAGCAGCCAGGAGCGGATGACGGTGCCCTCCTGCCAGCTGCGGAAGATCTCGCGCACGTCGGTGACCTCGGGGGCGGCCTCCAGCAGCTCCCAGCCCTCGGCGAAGGCCTGCATCATCGCGTACTCGATGCCGTTGTGGACCATCTTGGCGAAGTGGCCGGCGCCCACCGCGCCCGCGTGCACCGAGCCGAAGTCGCCCTCGGGCTTCAGGGCGTCGAAGACCGGCTGGACCTTGGCGACGTGCTCGGCGTCGCCGCCGTACATCAGCGCGTAGCCGTTCTCCAGGCCCCAGACGCCGCCGGAGACGCCGCAGTCCACGAAGCCGATGCCCTTGGCGGCCAGCGCCTCGGCGTGCTTGACGTCGTCGGTCCAGCGGGAGTTGCCGCCGTCGACCACCACGTCGCCGGGGGAGAGCAGCTCGGCGAGCTCGTCGACGGTCGCCTGGGTGGCGGCGCCCGCCGGGACCATGACCCAGACCACGCGCGGGCCCTGGAGCTTGGTGACGAGCTCCTGGAGGCTCTCGACGTCGGAGATGTCCGGGTTGCGGTCGTAGCCGATGACGGTGTGGCCGGCGCGGCGGATCCGCTCGCGCATGTTGCCGCCCATCTTGCCGAGACCGATGAGGCCGAGCTCCATGACCAAGTCCTTACCTGTGGTGACGTGCCTGCCGGCGGCGCCGTTGCCGCACTCCTTGAGCCTACGCGCTGGAGCGAACCCGGCTGTCTGCGGTCGGGCCGGGCGGGGGAGACGTCCACAGGCTGTGCACAGCGGGTGTGCACAGCCTGTGGACGGTCGGACGTGGCGGGATCAGCCGGAGAGGCGGACCGGCATGATCAGGTACTGGTAGGCCTTGTCCTCCTCGGCGTCCACCGAGACCTTGCCGCTGAGCAGCGCGGGCTTGGTCGGGGTGGTGAAGCTGAGCTGGGCGAAGGGGGAGTCGATGGCCTTGAGGCCCTCCTCCAGGTAGCCCGGGTTGAAGGCGATCGAGATGGCGTCGCCCTCCAGGGAGGCCTCGATCCGCTCGGTGGCCTGGGCGTCGTCGCCCGAGCCGGCCTCCAGCGTCAGCACGCCCTCCTCGAAGTTCAGGCGGACCGGGGTGTTGCGCTCGGCGACCAGCGAGACGCGCTTGAGCGCCTCCAGGAAGGGCTGGGTCTGGATCGCGGCGACCGCGTTGAACTCGGTCGGGAACAGGCTGCGGAACTTGGGGAACTCGCCCTCCAGCAGCCGGGTGGTGGTCCGGCGGCCGGCGCCCTCGAAACCGATCAGGCCCTCGCCCGCGCCGCCCGAGGAGAGCGCGATGGAGACGTTGTCGCCGCTGCCCAGGGACTTGGCGATGTCCTGGAGCGTCTTCGCCGGGACCAGCGCGACGGCGGAGATGTCCGACTGCTCGGGCTTCCACAGCAGCTCGCGGACGGCGAAGCGGTATCGGTCGGTGGCGGCCAGGGTGATCCGGTCGCCCTCGATCTCGACCCGGACACCGGTGAGCACCGGGAGGGTGTCGTCCCGGCCGGCGGCGACCGCGGCCTGGCTGACGGCGGAGGCGAACACGTCGCCGGAGACGGTGCCGGTGGCGGTCGGCATCTGGGGGAGCGCGGGGTACTCGTCCACCGGGAGGGTGGGGAGGGTGAAGCGGGAGCTGCCGCAGACCACGCTGACCCGCTGGCCGTCGGTGGAGATCTCCACCGGGCGGTTGGGGAGGTTGCGGGAGATGTCGTTCAGCAGCCGGCCGGAGACCAGGACGGTGCCGGCCTCCTCGACGTCCGCCTCCAGCTCGACCCGGGCCGACACCTCGTAGTCGAAGCCGGACAGCGCCAGGCTGCCCTCCTGCGCGGTCAGCAGCAGGCCGGCCAGCACCGGCACCGGCGGCCGTGCCGGGAGGCTGCGGGCAGCCCAGGCCACCGCCTCCGCGAGGACGTCGCGCTCCACCCGGAACTTCACCGGTAACCGCCTCCTGGATCGAGCGCTCCCGCTCGCACTCTGGTTCGTCTGATCTTGATCGTCGGTTCGGCTGTCCGCCGAGCTCGGTCACTCCGCTTCCAGTCGCAAGGACAGTCTGACGTACTCCGCCGACAGACGGGGCAGACGGGCGGAAGCTTCCCGAACGGTTGTCGGAGGCCGGTTGTCCACAGATTCGGGGCCCACCCACTTTGAAAGCAAGTCCGGGGTCTAAATGTGTAGTGGTAGTAGTAGGGCCTGTGGAAACCGTGGATAACCCCGTTTCCGCAGGTCAGAGCCCGAATTTTGTCCACAGTGACTGTGGACGGCGGCTGTGGACGGGCAGGCCGCGCTGTGGACAGCCGAGCGTTACCCACAGGCCACGCTCGGTATCCACAGGTTATCCCCAGGGCTGTCCCCAGATCCGGGCCCGGTTATCCACGGGCGCCGGTCAACTTTTCGTGACGCCTTTCACACCAGGGTATGAACGCCAGTCCACGGTTGTCGAACTGTGGACGCCACTGTGGACAACCTGGGGATAACCGACCCGACCCTGGGGACAACCGGTGGATAACCCGGACGGCCCACTGGCGGGCGGTCAACTGTCCACATCCTGTGGATAACCGTTGTGCACAAGTCCACAGGCACCTGACCTGCGCGGAAGAGCGTAGCGGTGACGGGCCTGTGGACGAATTCTGGATAACTCCGCACCCTCCACCCTGTGGACGGTGGAGAAGGGGCCGGTCCTGTGGACAACGGCCTTGCGCGCCCTCGGTTTTCGAATCACCGGTCAGTTGTTCGGCGCGGGCTGTGGACTGGCGGATCGTCCGTCGACCGCATCCCTGCCCAGTCGGGGCGCGGCGCACACCTGTGGACGCGCGAAAGGGGCGTCAGGATTCGCTCCTGACGCCCCGGGGGCCCGTCTCGTGGCGGTGCTGTGCCGTGCCGGCTAGCTCTTGATGCGGTTGGTGAGTTCGGTGACCTGGTTGTAGATCGAGCGCCGCTCGGCCATCAGCGAGCGGATCTTGCGGTCCGCGTGCATCACCGTGGTGTGGTCGCGGCCGCCGAACTGCGCGCCGATCTTCGGCAGCGAGAGGTCGGTGAGCTCGCGGCAGAGGTACATCGCGATCTGCCGGGCCGTCACCAGCACCCGGCTGCGCGAGGATCCGCAGAGGTCGTCCACGCTCAGGCCGAAGTACGCGGCCGTCTGCTGCATGATGACCTGTGCGGTGATCTCCGGTCCCGCGTCCTCGTCCCCGCCCGGGATCAGGTCCTTGAGGACGATCCCGGCCAGCTCCAGGTCCACCGGGGCCCGGTTGAGGTTGGCGAAGGCCGTCACCCGGATCAGCGCGCCCTCGAGCTCCCGGATGTTCCGGGTGATCCGGGACGCGATGAACTCCAACACGTCGGCGGGAGCGTTGAGTTGTTCCTGGATCGCCTTCTTGCGCAGGATCGCGATCCGGGTCTCCAGCTCCGGCGGGGTGACGTCGGTGATCAGACCCCACTCGAAGCGGTTGCGCAGCCGGTCCTCCAGCGTGGTCAGCAGCTTGGGCGGCCGGTCCGAGGAGAGGACGATCTGCTTGTTCGCGTTGTGCAGGGTGTTGAAGGTGTGGAAGAACTCCTCCTGCGTGGACTCCTTGCTCGCGAGGAACTGGACGTCGTCCACGAGCAGGATGTCCATGTCCCGGTAGCGGCGGCGGAAGGTGTCCGCCTTGCCGTCCCGGATCGAGTTGATGAACTCGTTGGTGAACTCCTCCGAGGACACGTAGCGCACCCGGGTGCCCGGGAAGAGGCTGCGCGAGTAGTGCCCGATGGCGTGCAGCAGGTGGGTCTTGCCCAGCCCGGACTCGCCGTAGATGAAGAGCGGGTTGTACGCCTTGGCCGGGGCCTCGGCGACGGCCACCGCCGCCGCGTGCGCGAAGCGGTTGCTGGCGCCGATGACGAAGGTGTCGAACAGGTACTTGGGGTTCAGCCGGGCGGCCGGCTCGTCCTTGCGGGAGCCGCCGGCCGGGGGAGCGCCGGGCGGGGCGGGCACGCCGGGGACGCCGGGCCGCTCGGCGGAGCGCTCCGGGGCGGACTTCTCCGCCGGGCGTCCGCCGGTGGGGCGGGAGCCGCCGGCCCGGCGTCCTGCGCCGGTGCGCGGCTGCTCGTTCGGGCCGGGGCCGTAGGCGCCGCCGAAGAGGTCGCCCTGGGTGGTCGCGGGCGGGCCGGGGACGGGCCGCGGCGGCCGGGGCGCGTGCTCCTCCGGGTCGCGGTAGGCCGGCGGCTGCTCCTGGTAGCCCTGCCAGCCCGGTCCGCCGCCGGGGCCGCCGTACGGGGCCTGGCGCTGCTCGTAGCCGCCGGTGTCGTAGCGGGGGCGCTCGTAGTCCTGCTCGTACGGCTGCGCCTGCTCGTAGGGCTGGCCGTGCTCGTACGGCTGCTGGTAGCCCTGGCCGCCGTAGTCGGAGTCGTCCTCCTCGGCCGGGCCGGGGTAGGGCTCGGCGGGGGCCTGGGGGGCGGGCGCGGGGGTGGTGGGCACCGCGTTGGCGTCGACCATCACGGCGATCCGGACCGGGCGGCTGAGCTCGCGGCTGAGGGCCTCGGTCAGCTGCGGCAGCAGCCGGCCCTCCAGCACCTGCTTGGCCCGCTCGTTCGGGGTCGCCAGCAGGGCGGTGTCGTGCATCATCCACATCGGCTGGGTGCGCTGCACCCACTGCTTGTCCATCTCCGCGACATCGGGGTCGCTGACCAGCCGCTCGACGACCCTGGCCCAGACCGGGACGAGGTCGCTGTTGACATCAGCCACTGGTGCACGCTTTCCAAGAACAAACCAGACAAGTTCTGCAACGGTAGTCAGCGAACAGGGCAGGATCAAGTCGTTGTCCACAGGCTGTGGGTAAGACGGGTCGGGAGCGGCTGGTTTGACCCTCGTGCCCCGTCCCGCGTACCGTAACCAGGTCGAGTTGTCGATGGCCGCTGCCGCATGTCCGCGGGTCCGCCCGCTCCATAAGGCGCGCAGCACGGGCGCCGTGGATTGCCTCAGACCCCAGCCGAACTGGGGCGATGGGCCGGATTTCCGAAATCAGGGGAGATCACGCGGACGCACGGTGACGGCCAAGCGACTCCCCGTCATCCTACGATTCACCTCAGGAGCCCCCGAGTGAGCAAGCGCACCTTCCAGCCGAACAACCGTCGTCGCGCGAAGACCCACGGCTTCCGGCTGCGTATGCGTACCCGCGCCGGCCGCGCCATCCTGGCCGCCCGCCGTGGCAAGGGCCGCGCCAGCCTGTCCGCCTGATCCGCGCCAGAGTCTGTTGTGCTGCCCTCCGAGAATCGGCTGCGGCGGCGCCAGGACTTCGCGACCGCGGTGAAACGCGGTCGCCGGGCCGGCCGGCCCCTTCTGGTCGTCCATCTCAGCAGAGAGGGTGACCCGCAGGGGCAGACCGACCGGACCAGCGACTCCCGCCCGCACGTCGCCGAGGGGACTCCTTCGGCGCGTGCGGGTTTCGTCGTGAGCAAGGCCGTCGGCCCGGCGGTTGTCCGCAACCTGGTCAAGCGCCGGTTGCGCCACCTCGTTCGTGATCGTCTCTTCAGGCTGCCCGCCGGTAGCCTGATAGTGGTGCGTGCGCTGCCCCAGGCCGCGACCGCCTCGTACCAGGACCTCGAACGTGACCTGGACGCGGCACTGAAGCGGTTGCTGAGGACGGAGCCCGCCGCCACGGCGCCGACGGGAGCAGGTCGATGAAGTACCTGCTGATGGGTCTGATCAGGGTCTACCAGTGGACCATCAGCCCACTGCTCGGTCCGGTCTGCCGCTATTACCCCTCCTGCTCGCACTACGGCTACGAGGCCGTGAAGGTGCACGGGGCGGTCAAGGGCGGCGGGCTGACCGCGTGGCGAATCCTGCGCTGCAATCCGTGGACGCCCGGCGGGGTCGATCACGTCCCGCCGCGCAAGCATCCGGTGTGGCACCGGCGGTTGCGAGACTGGTTGAACAGCCGGTCCGCCACCGGAGACCCGGTGACCACCACCCCCGCCGGTCCGGACCCCGAGGGCCCGGCGACCATTGGCCCCGTGCGGCCAATCCACCTGTCCAAGGAGCCTGACCGGTGACCTTCTCCTTCCTGAATCCCCTGTACACAGCGGTGTCCTGGATCATCGTCCAGTTCCACTCGCTGTACAGCCACATCTTCAATCCGGACGGTGGCTGGGCCTGGGGCCTCGCCATCGCCTCGATGGTGGTCGTCATCCGGATCTGCCTGATCCCGCTCTTCGTGAAGCAGATCAAGGCGACCCGGGCCATGCAGGCGATCCAGCCGAAGATGAAGGCCATCCAGGAGCGCTACAAGAACGACCGGCAGCGCCAGTCCGAAGAGATGATGAAGCTGTACAAGGAGGCGGGTACCAACCCGTTCTCCAGCTGCCTTCCCATCATCGTCCAGGCGCCGTTCTTCACCGCCCTCTACGGTGTGCTCGCCAAGGTCGCCAAGGGCCAGGACATCGGCGTCATCCACGGTGACCTGCTGGTGAGCGCCGGCAAGGCGCACATCTTCGGTGCCCCGCTCTCCGCGACCTTCGTCAGCAGCCCCGAGACCAACGTCAAGATCGTCACCGCCGTGATGATCATCCTGATGTCGCTGTCGCAGTTCATCACCCAGCGCCAGCTGATGACGAAGAACGTCGACCTCACGGTGAAGACGCCGTTCATGCAGCAGCAGAAGATGCTGATGTACGTCTTCCCGATCATGTTCGCCGTGATGGGCATCAACTTCCCCGTCGGTGTCCTGGTCTACTGGCTGACCACCAACGTCTGGTCGATGGGCCAGCAGCTGGTCGTCATCCACAACAACCCGACCCCGGGCAGCAAGGCCTTCCAGGAGCGCCAGGAGCGCCTGAAGAAGGCCGGCCGACTGCGTTCGGACGGTACGGAGATCAAGGGCGCGCTCTGGGGCATGCTGCCCCCGTCCAAGGCGGCCGTCAGCGAGGCGGCCAGCGCCGCCGCGGTGGTCGAGGAGGCGGCGCAGGTGCGCCGCCAGCAGCCCCGTCGGCAGAGCAAGTCCCAGCGCCAGCAGGGCGGTGCCGGACAGCCGACCGTCGAGCTGGACAAGGACACCCCGGCCGAGGAGCCGGCCGACTCCACCCCCGCCGAGCCCGAGGGCAAGCCGGCGGCCGCCAAGCAGGCCGCGGCCAAGCCCGCCGGCACCAAGCAGGGCACCCGGCAGCAGCCGAAGCGCGGTGGCGGCCAGCGGCCGAAGAAGAAGTCCTGACCGGTCCCGAGCCCGTTGTGACAGCCGCGAAGAGCTTCGTCCCCGGCCCGACAGACGGGCCCATCTCCGAAGGAGTCCATCAGTGACGGAAGGCACCACCTCCGCCGTCGAGGCCGAGGCCGCCGCCAGCGCCGACGAGAGCCTCATCTCCCGCCTGGAGCAGGAGGGCGACATCGCGGCGGACTACCTGGAGGGTCTGCTCGACATCGCCGATCTCGACGGTGACATCGACATGGACGTCGAGGGCGACCGCGCCCTGGTCTCCATCGTCAGTGACGGCAACGACCGCGCGCTGCAGCGCCTGGTCGGCCAGGACGGCGAGGTGCTGGAGGCTCTCCAGGAGCTGACCCGGTTGGCTGTCCACCGGGAGACCGGCGAGCGCAGCCGCCTCATGCTGGACATTGCCGGCTTCCGGGCCCGCAAGCGCGAGGAGCTGGCGGCGCTCGGCGCCAAGGCCGCCGAGCAGGCCAAGAGCACCGGCGAGCAGGTCAAGCTGCGGCCGATGACGCCCTTCGAGCGCAAGGTCGTCCACGACGCGGTCGCCGCGGCGGGCCTGCGCAGCGAGTCCGAGGGCGAAGAGCCCCAGCGGTGCGTGGTCGTGCTGCCGGTCTGAGGCCGACAGGTCGACGACCGACCGCCACGGCGGCCGGAGAGCTTCACCGGACGCGACCCCGTCCGCCTCGTGCGGGCGGGGTCGTCGTCCCTTCTGGGATGTTTCACGTGAAACAGTGCGTTGAGCGGGTCGGTGGATCCGGGGATCGGAGAGGTCGAGATGGACACGGAGAACGCGGCCGCCGGCCGGCCGGGGGCGGACGTGGACCCGGCCGCTGAGGGGCGGGCCACCGAGGCGGAGCAACTGACCGAGGCGCCGGCCGTCGCCCGGGAGGTCTTCGGGGAGCGCTACGACGCCGCAGTCCGCTATACCGAGCTGCTGGCCACGGCGGGTGTGCAGCGCGGGCTGATCGGGCCCCGTGAGGTGCCCCGGCTCTGGGACCGCCACGTGCTGAACTGTGCGGTGCTGGCCGAGCTGCTGCCTTCCGGCATCACGCTGTGCGACGTCGGGTCCGGGGCCGGTCTGCCGGGCATCCCGGTGGCGCTGGCCCGTCCGGACGTCTCGGTGACGCTGCTGGAGCCGCTGCTGCGCCGGACCACCTTCCTGGAGGAGGTCGTCCGGGAGCTGGGGCTGGACAACGTCACGGTGCTGCGCGGCCGCGCCGAGGAGATGGTCGGCAAGCTCGCGGTGGACGTGGTGACCGCCCGGGCGGTGGCGCCGCTGGACCGGCTGGCCGGCTGGGGCATGCCGCTGCTGCGCCCGCACGGGCAGATGCTGGCGCTCAAGGGTGACAGCGCGGAGCAGGAGCTGGCCGAGTCGCGGGCCGGGCTCGCCAAGCTGGGCGCGGTGGAGTCGAGCGTCATCGCGGTCGGCGAGGGCACCCTGGAGACCTCCACCCGGGTGATCCAGGTGAAGGCGGGGGAGAGCCCCGGCGGGGTGAAGGCGGCCACTCGGCGCGCCAAGGCGGCCCGGGCGGGCCGCAACGCGAGCGTCCGCAACGGTGAGCGCGGCCGGGGCGGGCGGCGCCGCGGCCGCTGATCCGGGGTGACTCCGGACACGTGACGACGACGGGCGGACGGGCCTCCTGAACGGGAGGAGCGTCCGCCCGTCGTCGTTCAGGTGACGGCCCGGCCGCCGCCGGAACACCGGAGTGTCGCAACGTCAGAATTCCGGCATAGCGGGCATGGTGTTTCACGTGAAACGTCGCTCCTTGCTCTCGGGCATCCTCCGCCGTGACCGGGCGGCGACTGTTGCCGCTCCGGTTTCACGTGAAACACTGACCCCCATGCAGGACTCGGAGACCGTCGACCAGATCGATGACACGCCCATCGCACGGGCTGCCCAGGCTGCGGTTCAGGCGATCGGCCGAGCGGGTGCGGGACTGCCCCGGCCCGCCGCCACCCGGGTGATCGTGGTCGCCAACCAGAAGGGTGGGGTGGGCAAGACCACCACCACCGTGAACATGGCCGCCTCGCTCGCCATGCACGGCCTACGCGTCCTGGTCGTCGACCTCGACCCGCAGGGCAACGCCTCCACGGCGCTCGGCATCGACCACCACGCCGAGGTGCCGTCCGTCTACGACGTCCTGGTGGAGGGCAAGCCGCTGGCCGACGTGGTGCAGCCGGTGCGCGACGTCGAGGGGCTGTTCTGCGTCCCCGCCACCATCGACCTGGCCGGCGCCGAGATCGAGCTGGTCTCCCTGGTGGCCCGGGAGAGCCGGCTCCAGCGCGCCATCGCCGCCTACGAGCAGCCGCTCGACTACATCCTGATCGACTGTCCGCCCTCGCTGGGCCTGCTGACGGTCAACGCCCTGGTCGCCGGCCAGGAGGTGATGATCCCGATCCAGTGCGAGTACTACGCGTTGGAGGGCCTCGGCCAGCTGCTGCGCAACGTCGAGCTGGTGCGCGCGCACCTCAACCCCGCACTGCACGTGTCGACCATCCTGCTCACCATGTACGACGCCCGGACCAGGCTGGCCGCCCAGGTCGCCGAGGAGGTCCGGACCCACTTCCCGCAAGAGGTGCTGAGCACGGCGATCCCGCGCTCGGTGCGCATCTCGGAGGCGCCCAGCTACGGGCAGACGGTGCTCACCTACGATCCGGGCTCGACCGGGGCGCTCTCCTACCTGGAGTCCGCCCGCGAGCTCGCGCTGCGTGCGGTGGGCCGGGGCGGCTCGCTGGTGGGTCAGCAGCGGGACGGCCAGCCGAGGCACGGAGCCCCGGTGGCACAGCACGGCACGACGGAGGGTCATCAGTGAGTGCTCGCAAGGTTGGTCTGGGTCGAGGGCTGGAGGCGTTGATCCGCCCCGCCGCGCCGGTGGACGGCGGGGCGGCAGTCGCACCCGCACCGGCCCCGGTGCGGCCGCTGCCGGGCGGCCGCGGCACGGTGGCGGCCCGGGTGGCCGCGGAGAAGCAGGCCGAGCAGGTGCAGCCGGCTGGTGCCTACTTCGCCGAGCTGCCGCTGGACGCGATCACCCCCAACCCCCGCCAGCCGCGTGAGGTCTTCGACGAGGACAAGCTGGCCGAGCTGGTCACCTCCATCAAGGAGGTCGGGCTGCTCCAGCCGATCGTGGTGCGCCAGGTCGGTGCCGACGGCTTCGAGCTGATCATGGGCGAGCGCCGCTGGCGCGCCTCCCGGGAGGCCGGGCTGGAGCGGATCCCGGCGATCGTCCGGGCCACCGAGGACGACAAGCTGCTGCTGGACGCCCTCCTGGAGAACCTGCACCGGGCCGAGCTGAACCCGCTGGAGGAGGCGGCCGCCTACGACCAGCTGCTGCGGGACTTCTCCTGCACCCACGAGGAGCTGGCCGACCGGATCGGCCGCTCGCGCGAGCACGTCACCAACACCCTGCGGCTGATGAAGCTCACGCCGTCCGTCCAGCGCCGGCTGGTGGCCGGAACGCTGATGGCCGGGCACGCCCGGGCGCTGCTCGGTGTGCCGGACTCCGAGGAGCAGGAGCGGCTGGCCAAGCGGATCATCGCGGAGGGTCTCACGGTGCGCAACATCGAGGAGATCGTCAAGGTGATGAAGCTGGAGCAGAAGCCGAAGCGCCAGGCGCCGAAGGCGGGCAAGCTGAACTCCCCGGCGTTCAACGACCTGGCGAGCCGGCTGTCGGACCGCTTCGACACCCGGGTCAAGGTCGAGGTGTCGCAGCGCGGCGGCAAGCTGGGCAAGGGCAAGGTGGTGCTGGAGTTCGGCTCGGTGGAGGACCTGAACCGGATCCTGGACAGCATGGCCCCCGGCGAGGACGGTCTGCGGCTGTCGCAGGGCTGAGCCGGACCGGCCGGCCGAGGGCAACGACCCGATGGGTGTGTGTTCCACGTGAGCGCTGTTTCACGTGAAACATGCACCCATCGGCGTTCGTGGGGGAATGCTCGACCGTGAGAGGGAGGAGGAGGTGGGGCCATGGGACGGCGGATCGCTCCGCTGACGCTGGACAACCTCGGGGACCTGCCGACCGGCTGCCGCTCCTGCGTGTTCTGGGAGCTGGACCCGGTCAGCGCGAGGGAGGCGGTGGAGGCGGGCAAGCCGGAGCTGGAGAAGGAGGGGTGGATCTCCACGGTGCTGCTGGAGTGGGGATCCTGCGGCCGGATCGTCTATGTGGACGACCAGCCGGCGGGGTTCGTGCTGTACGCGCCACCCGCCTACGTCCCCCGCTCGCAGTCCTTCCCGACCAGTCCGGTCTCGCCGGACGCCGTTCAGCTGATGGTCAGCCGGGTGCTGCCGGGCTACCAGCGCCAGGGGCTCGGCCGGGTGCTGGTGCAGACCGTGGCCAAGGACCTGATCGGGCGCGGGGTGCGGGCGATCGAGGCCTTTGGCTCGGCCGGGCGGGTGCCGACCAGCTGCGTGCTGCCGGCCGACCACCTGCTCGCGGTCGGCTTCAAGACCGTCCGCCCGCACCCGCGCTACCCGCGGCTGCGGCTGGAGGCGCGGACGACGCTCTCCTGGCGGGGGGACGTGGAGGGGGCGCTGGAGCGGCTGCTCGGCGGCGGGCGCAAGGAGCCGGCACTGCGGCCGTTCTGAAACCCGTCCGGCGGGTCCCGACAGAACGACGGCGGCGGGGCTCCCCACCGAGGGGAGCCCCGCCGCCGTGCGGTCGACGACCGGAAGGCCTAGATGAACTCGGCCAGCTCGCGCAGCAGCGCGGCCTTCGGACGGGCACCGGTGATGGACTTCACCGGCTCGCCGTCCTTGTAGACGATCAGGGTCGGGATCGAGATGACGCCGTACTTGGCGGCGGTCGCCTGGTTGGCGTCCACGTCGAGCTTGGCGATGGTCAGCTTGTCGCCGTGCTCGGCCGCGATGTCGTCCAGGACCGGGGCGACCTGGCGGCACGGGCCGCACCAGGTGGCCCAGAAGTCGACCAGTACGGGCTTCTCGCTCTTCAGGACGTCGTTCTCGAACGTCGCATCGGTGACGGTGGTGGTGGCGCCGGCCACGGGAACTCCTCGGGTTAGGACGGAGGGGGCTGCTGCCGGAAGAACAACGGATGGGCCCGTTCTGTTTCTGCCCGGCCGGGGCGGGGGTGTTTCACGTGGAACACCCCCGCGGGGGTGGATCGGGGAGGGCTCAGACCGCGACGGCGGCGGCCTTGGACTCCAGGTCGTCCAGCGCGGCCAGGTAGCGCTCGGCGTCCAGGGCGGAGGAGCAGCCGGTGCCGGCGGCCGTGATGGCCTGGCGGTAGGTGTGGTCCACGACGTCGCCGGCGCCGAACACGCCCGGGATGTTGGTCCGGGTGGAGGGGGCCTCGACCTTGAGGTAGCCCTCGGCGTCCAGGTCCAGCTGGCCCTTGAAGAGCTCGGTGCGCGGGTCGTGGCCGATCGCGATGAACAGACCGGTGACGGCCAGCTCGCGGGTCTCGCCGGTGGTGGTGTCGCGCAGGGTGACGCCGCTCAGCTTCGGGTCGCCGTGGATGGCCTCGACCGCGCTGTCCCACTCGAAGCGGATCTTCGGGTCGGCGAAGGCGCGCTCCTGCATCGCCTTGGAGGCGCGCAGGGTGTCCCGGCGGTGGATGATCGTGACGCTCCTGGCGAAGCGGGAGAGGAAGGTCGCCTCCTCCAGGGCGGTGTCGCCGCCGCCGACCACCGCGATGTCCTGGTCGCGGAAGAAGAAGCCGTCGCAGGTGGCGCACCAGGAGACGCCGCGGCCGGAGAGCTTGTCCTCGTTCGGCAGGCCGAGCTTGCGGTGCTGGGAGCCGGTGGTGACGATCACGGCGCGCGCCCTGTGGACGTTGCCCTCGGAGTCGGTGACGGTCTTGATGTCACCGGTGAGGTCGACCGCGACGATGTCGTCGGGGATCAGCTCGGCGCCGAAGCGCTCGGCCTGGGCCCGCATGTTGTCCATCAGCTCGGGGCCCATGATGCCGTCCCGGAAGCCCGGGAAGTTCTCGACCTCGGTGGTGTTCATGAGCGCACCACCGGCGGTGACGGCCCCCTCGAAGACCAGCGGCTTGAGGGAGGCACGGGCCGTGTAGAGCGCAGCCGTGTACCCGGCCGGGCCGGAACCGATGATGATCACGTTACGGACGTCGCTCACTGCTTCTCCTGGTTCGCATCGCGACCCGCGTTTGCTGCGGGGAGGGCGGTCCTGCTCCGCCGCCCGGGACAACGACTGACCAGTGTCTCGCATTCCCAGGCGGATCAGTACCAGGCGCCCGGGGTCCGGAAGCGGCGTGGCGCCGTCGGCGTGGATCGCATGGGAACCGCCGGTCAGCGGCTGGGAACGGCCTGGTGGAGGACGACCGGACCGCAGTCGGGGGAGCGCAGGTAGACGTCGACGAAGCCGGGTCGGCCGGGCAGCGGGTAGACCAGGACGTCGACCGGGGCACCGTGGTGGCTGCCGCGGTCGGTGGCGAGCGGGGTGCCGTCGGCGGGGGCCGGGCAGCCCGAACCGGTGGGGGAGGCGGTGGGCGGGGGCGAGTCGGGCTGCGGGCGGGCGCCGTCGGCGGGCAGGGCGGTCCCGGACTTGGCGGGCCCCGTGGCCCGCAGCCCCGGGAGGTTCTCCGAACGGGCGAGCAACTGCTGGACCTGGGTGGCGAGTTCGTCCTCGCGGTAGTCGGTGCCGGCTCCCGCCAGGTGCGGGGTGCCGTGGCCGTCGGCGGTGGTGTTCGGGGCGGCGCCCGCGGTGGCCGTCACCGGGTCGGACCGGTCGTCGGGGTGCAGCAGCAGTGCCCCGCCGAGCCCGAGGGCGGCCAGGGCGGCGGCCGTGCCGAGCAGCAGGGCGAAGCGCCGCCGCCGGGGGCGGGCACGACCGGGGCCGGTGGCCGGTCCGGGCCGTCCGGAGGGGCGATCCCCGGGCCTCGCCGCGGGCCGGGAGGCGGCGGAGGAGGGCGTGACGGGCGCCGTGGCGGCGCGCGGGGGCCGGGCCGGGGCCTCGGCCCGGCGGTCCGCCGCGGAGGCCTCCTGCGGCCGCTCGCCGGCTTCGGGTCCGGTCCCGGCGGCCGCTTCCGCGGCGGCCCCGGCCAGCGCCGCGTCCAGCCGGGCGGCGACGTCGGCCGGCATCGGCGGGGTCTCGACGTCGCCCAGCAGGGCCTGGACCTCGGCGAGCGCGTCGACGGTCTCCCGGCACTCGGCGCAGCCGTCCAGGTGCCGCCGCAGCGCCGCGGCGGTGTCCGGGGAGTCGATCAGCCCCTCGGCGTGGTCGGCCAGCTGCTCGACCGGGGGGTGGCCGTCGGCGGGGTCGGGGAAGGAGGGGTGGGCGTTCATCGGGTGCTCGCGTCTCCTTCCAGGACCGTCCGGCCGGCGCCCGGGCCCGTCCCTGTGACGGCTCCGGGGCGCTTCGGGTTCCCTGCGGTGTCCCGGCGCGGCGGGGCCGAGCCGGGCGTGGGCGCTGTTTCACGTGAAACATCCGGCTCGCGCAGGTGCCGGACGAGGGGGAGGAGCCGGGCCCGGCCGCGCGCGCAGCGGCTCTTCACGGTGCCCACCGGGACGCCCAGCAGCTCGGCGGCCTCCGCCACCGGGTAGCCCTGCATGTCGACCAGCACCAGCGCGGCCCGCTGCTCCGCGGGCAGCTCGGCGAGCGCCGCGGTCAGCTCGCGGTGCAGCTCGGCCCGGACCACCGGGGAGTCGGCCGGCTCGGCGGCGCCGACCAGGGCGTCCAGCCGCTGCGGGTCCTCGTCGAGCGGGGTGGTGCGGCGGGTGGCGCTGCGCCGGGCGCGGTCCAGGCAGGCGTTGACCACGATCCGGTGCAACCAGGTGGTGACCGCCGAGCGGCCCTGGAAGCCGGCGGCGGCGCGGAAGGCGGAGACCAGGGCGTCCTGGAGGGCGTCGGCGGCCTCCTCGCGGTCGCCCAGGGTGCGCAGGGCGACCGCCCAGAGCCGGTCGCGGTGGCGGTCCACCAGCAGGCCGAAGGCCGCCGGGTCGCCGGCGACGTGCCGGGCGAGCAGTGCCGCGTCGTCGTCCGCCACCGTCACGCCTCGACCCCCTGCCCTCGTGCCGGATCCACCGAACCGCGGTCAGCCGAAGACCTTGACCTCGGCGACCTGGCCGGCGAACCTCCCGGCGGCATCCTTCGGCAGAGCGGTCAGCCAGAGCAAGAGGTAGCGCGTGGTGACCGGGGTGTCGAGGGTGTACTCGACGTTGCTCCCGTTCTTCTTGCCGACGACCGTGAAGCCGTCGAGCCTGGCCGACATCGGGTTGGCGGCGGCCGCCGCCGTGGGCACCCGCAGTTCCGCGGTGTGCTCGCCGCCGAACTGGACGCTCACCGAGGAGACCGCCTGCGACGAGCCGAGGTCGATCAACAGGCCGGTGCCCGACTTGAGGGCGGGGGCCTTGAGGCCGAACTGGTCGTTGTACCACTGGGTGTTCCAGGCGGTGTTCGAGTCGCCGTCCACGGCCTTCGCCGGGTTGTCGCTGCCCTCGGTCCCGTCGCCCGGCTGGGTGTACGACTGCGCGCCCTTGACGGTGAGCTGCACCGGGTTGTGGGTGCTGGCCTGCGGGCTCGGCGCGGTGCTGCTGACCGACGGGGCCGGGGACGCGGTGGCCCCCCCGGTGTGCCGCAGGGTGTCGACGAACTGCCAGGAGGCGACGCCGATCGCGCCCAGCGCGACCGTCCAGGCGGTGGCCTTGATCACCCGGCGCAGCCGCCGCCGGGCGCGCCGGGAGGAGACGGGGCGGGAGGAGGCCGGCAGCGGGGCGACGGTGGTGTCGGCGACCCGGGTCGGGTTGGGGGCGGTGGGCAGCGCGTGGGTGTTGTGCCGGGGCGGGGTGGGGAAGGCGGGCAGCTCCGGCTCGGGCTGGCGGATCCGGGGCATCTGGGCGATCGCCCGGACCAGCTCCTCCGGTGTGCTGATCGGCCGGGCGTGGTGCGGCGGCTGGTCGAACAGCGCCCGCGCGGCGAGCTCGGACAGGCCCTTGTGGACCCCGGCGCGGACCTGGTCGGGCGCGGCGTTCTGGAGGCCCTTGGGCAGGCCCTGGAGGTCGTAGCGGTCCTCCGGGTACGGCCAGCGGTGGGTGAGCGCGGCGAACAGCAGCGCGCCGATCGCACGGGTGTCGGCCCGCTGGGCGTCCTCGGCCCCCTCCTCGGGCAGCCCGCGCAGCGCGGCGTCCACCGCGATGCCGTTGATCCGGTACTGGCCGCTGTCGGTGCGCAGCACGCAGCGCGGGGTGAGCCGCAGGTGGGCCTGCCCGCGCCGGTGGGCGGCCGCGACGGCGTCGGCGACCTGGCGGACCATCTGGTACGCCTCGTGCGGCTCCATCGGTCCGTTCGCGAGCAGCTTGGCCAGGTCGGAGGAGTGCGGCAGCCACTCCCGCACGACGTAGACCAGCTCGCCCTCGTGGACGGCGTCCAGCACCTGGACGAAGCGCGGGTCGCCGAGCAGTGCGGCGGACTTGGCCGCGGCGAGAACCTTGCGGGCCCGCTGGTGGCCGGAGGCCATCAGGTGGACGCCGACGGCCCGGCGCAGCTTCTCGTCGACGGCGCGCCAGCTGCTGAAGGTCTCGGTCTGGGAGATGCACTCCTCCAGCCGGTACCGGTGGCCGATCATGTCGCCGCTGCGGCGCTGCGGGGCGGGGAGGGTGCGCGGGAGGGTGGCGGTGTCGCGCGGGTCGACCGTGGGCTGCGGGTCGGTGGGGCGGCGCGCGGGTCGGGCGGGTTCGGGGGCGGGCTTCTTCCGGGGGGAGCCGGCGGCCAGTTCGGCGCGCAGCTCCTGGACCGAGAGCGGGGCGGTGATCTCCGAGGTCTCCTCGCCGGAGGCGGCCTCCGGTCCGGGCTCCGGCGCGTCGTCCGAGGCCCCGTCCACGGCCTCGTCCGGCTCGGTGCGCGCGGCGGCGGCAGCGGTGGTGGCGCCCTTGCGGCGGGCGTCAGCGGAGGCGCCCTCGCCGGCGTCCTCCGAGCCCGCGAGCTCGTCGATCGCCGCGGCCAGCGCGGCCTCGTCCGTCGCCGCGTCAGCTGCTGACGTGTCGACGACGGCCTTGGTGCCATCAGCCACCGTGGTCCTGCCTCCCCTTGTGTCGCCCCGGCCTGAGAGAGTCGCTGGAGCCCGAGGGTCGGCGGCCCTGTGCTCCAGGACAATTGTGCCCACTCTTCTCCACCGGGTACGACCGCTGAGACGTCCGCGCGGTTGCACGCGGGTGGAGAGATGTGGTGCAGATCCGACACCGGCTCGCCATCCGGCGGTCGGAAGGACCCCGACCGACGGGTGACGCAGCACTCGGCCGGACGAGCGGAGGAGCGTGCCGCTCCCGTTGACGCCCGGTCAGGGCGCCCGCTCGTCCGGCCGGTGGTCGGACGGTCAGCGGCCCAGTCGGCCGCGGACCATGCCCAGCATGGAGTTCAGTTCCTCGATCCGCAGGCGCTTCGCGATGAGCACGAAGACCGCCAGCTGGAGGCCGCCGGCCACGACCAGGGCCGCCACGCTGCCCGCCCAGCCGCCGAGCACCTGCTGGACGCCCAGGCTGGCGCCGAGGCCGACCAGGGCGGCCGGGACGCCGGCGGCGGCCAGCCGGCTGTACGTCCGGCCGATCCGCTTGGTGTCCAGCCCGCCGATCCGCTTCTTCAGCTTCGGCATCGCGACCGCCACTCCGATGGCGTAGGCCAGGCCGTAGCCGAAGGCGAGGCCGGTCACCGTCCACTCGGCGGGCAGCACCAGCCAGCACAGCAGCGCGAAGCCGGCCTGGCAGGCCGCCACCCAGACGGTGTTGGAGAACGGGGTGCGGGTGTCCTCGTAGGCGTAGAAGCCGCGCAGCATCACGTACTGGGCGGAGTACGGGATCAGGCCCAGCGCGAACGCGGAGAGCATCAGGCCGACGTTGGTGGCGTCGTTCAGGACGGTGTCGTTGCCGCCGACCGCGTAGATCGCCCGGCCGATCACCGGGCCGAGGGACAGGAACAGGAAGGCCGCCGGGACGACCGCCACCGCGGTGGTGCGCAGACCGTAGGAGATGTCGTCGCGCACGGCTCCGGCGTCCTCGTCGGCCGCCGCCCGGGAGAGCCGGGGGAGCACCGCGCTCATGATCGACACGGTGATCACGGCCTGCGGGAGCTGCCAGATCAGCAGCGCGTTGGAGAACGCCGCCAGACCGACACCGTTGTGGCCGGCCGCCGCCGCGGCGGCGCCCGCCTTGGTGGACAGCTGGGTGATCACCAGGTAGCCGGCCTGGTTGGCGAGCACGAAGAAGAACGTCCACTTGGCCAGCCGGGCGGCCTTGCCCAGGCCGTGGCCGCGCCAGTCGAAGCGCGGCCGGAAGCGGAACTCGGCGGCCCGCAGGTACGGGATCATCGCCAGCGACTGGACGGCCAGACCGATCAGGGTGCCGAGGCCGAGCAGCCGCACGCCCTCGGGGGAGATGCCCTCCGGGGTGACGTGGGTGGTGCCGAACCCGCCGTAGACCCAGATGTAGGCGGAGAAGGTGAAGATCACCACGATGTTGTTCAGGACCGGGGTCCACATCATCGCGCCGAAGCGGCCGCGGGCGTTGAGGATCTGCCCCATCACCACGTGGATGCCCATGAAGAAGATGGTCGGCAGGCAGTAGCGGGCCATCGCCACCGTGGTCTCGGCGCTCTCCGGGGTCGCCATCGTGGAGTGGGCGATCATCTGCACCAGCACGGGTGCCCCGAGCACGGCCAGGAAGACCACGCCGCCGAGTCCGACCAGCACCAGGGTGAGCAGCCGGCTGGCGTACGCCGTGCCGCCGTCCTCGTCGTTCTTCATGCTGCGCACCAGCTGCGGCACGAAGACCGCGTTCAGCGCGCCGCCGCCGATCAGGATGTACAGCAGGGTCGGCAGGGTGTTCGCGGCGTTGTACGAGTCACCCATCACGCCGACGCCGATGGCCGCGGTGATCACCATGGTCCGGACGAAGCCGGTGCCGCGGGAGACCAGCGTTCCGGCCGCCATGATCGCGCTGGAGTTCAGCAGGCTGGAGACCTTGCCGCCGCCGGCCGCCCTGGCGGGCTCGGCGGGTTCGGCGGCGGGCGCGGGCGCCTGCTGGGCGGCCTGCTCCTCGGCGACGATGTCCGCGAGCGGCTCGACCGCCGGGGGCACCGCGACGGCGGCCACCTGCATGGTGGCCTCCTCCTCGGAGAGCGGCGGGTCGAACTCGATCGGCGGCACGAAGTGGTGCTGTCCGCCCGGGGCGCCGCCGTGCGGCGGCGGTCCCTGGTAGCCGGTCGCCGGGGGGTACGGCGCGGGGCCGCCCGCGGGGGCGGTCGGCTGGGGTGCTGGAGCGGGCTGGGGGACCGGCGGCTGGGCCGCGGCCTGTGCCGGGCGGCCGCCGAACAGCGCGTCCACCCCGACGTACTCGGTGGTCTCGGTGTCCCAGGCGGAGTGCGCCGGGCCCGGCTCCCACTGCGGCCGGGGCTGCTCGGCGCCGCCCCAGTGGCCGCCGGCGGCCTGCGCGGGGGCGGACTCCTGCGGCCAGGCGGCCTGGGCCGGGGTGTCCCAGCCGGGCTGCACCGGCGGCACCGGGGCCGCGAACTGCTCCGCGGCCTGGTACGGGGTCGGCGGCACCGGCGTCGGGTAGCCGCCGCCCTGCGGCGGCAGCTGCGGCGGCACGTCGTACGCGGCGGCCGGCGGCTGGGGCGCGGCGGGCCGACCGGCCCGCAGACCGTACGGGTCCTGGCCGTCCTGTGGGTGCCCGTACGCGTCCGCCGCGTACGGGTCCTGGGCGTAGGTGTCGGCCACGTACCAGTCGCCGGACGGCGACTCGGCGCCCGGCCGGCTCTCACCGCGGCCCGGCGGCCGCTCCTCGCTGCGCCCGGTCATGTCACCTCTTCGCTGTCGTGGGGGAGGCCGGCCCGGCGGTGCGGGGGATCGGCGGTATCAAGGACCAACCTTCTCATCACTGGCGGCCCGATCCCGGCCATCCGGGCTGCTGCCACGCGGTGTCTGCGCGGGACCGTCATCGGGGGCGCCGTCCGGGCCGTCGGTCCGGTCCGGTGCCGGGGGCCCGGCGGGGTCCGCCGGCCCGTCCTTCGAGGAGGCCTCCGTCGCGTCCTGCTCCGGGTCCCGCGGCGCGTCCTGCTCCGCGTCGCCGCCGTCCGTCGCCGGGCCGTCCCCGACCGGCTGGTCGCCGTCCTCGTGCGGCTGCCCGCCGCGCCGCTTGCGCTGGCGCATGAAGCGCAGGGCGGCCAGCAGCAGCAGGACGCCGGCACCCGCGAAGATGTACAGCACCCCGTTGGTCACCGAGGTGACCTCCACCCGGAACTGCTGCGGCTCGCCGTACGGCCGGGAGTCGGGGCCGGTGGTCCACAGCTGGGCGGTCATCAGGACCGACCCGTTGTTGTGCGCCTCGGCGTTGAAGCGGAGCGTCACGCTCTGCGAGGCCGGGAGGACCAGTTCCTCCTCCTTGCTCACCCGCAGCCTGTTCGGCTGGGCCGAGGTGAGCACCAGCTTCAGGTTGGTGACCGTCTGGGTCAGGTCGTTGCGGACGCTGACCTGGAGCAGACCGGTGTCGCCGGACAGGGTGACCACGTTCTTCTTCGGCACCTGGACGGCGCCGGTCAGTTCCTTCAGGTACTTCTGGACGCCGGTGCGGTAGGTGCTCCCGGCCGCCGGCTGGCTGCGCCACTCGGTGGACAGCGAGCGGACCATCGCGGCGCTGAACGGGCCGCGCACCCGCTGCGGCAGGGTGAGCACCCGCATCAGGGTGTCCAGGTCGTGCTGGATCCCGTCGGTGCTGCTCAGGTCGTCGGCCGGCAGCTCCGAGGCACGGGCCTGGGTCGGGTAGTCGGTGGGCGCCGGGACGGCGGTGTTGGCCTTCGGGTCGGCCGCGGACTGGGCCACCGCGTCCAGCTTGACCGAGGAGATCCACTTGCCGTCCGCCGTCTGGAGGGCGCTCGCCAGCGCCTTGGCGCCGGTGGCGCTCAGCTCGCGCGGGGGCATGACCAGCAGCCCGCGCTGGTTCTGCGGCTGCTCGTGGGTGATCGCGAAGGTCTCGGCGAGGAAGCGCTGGGTGGACTCGGTCTGCGCCTGCGGGCTGCTCAGGTCCCGGTCGAAGAGCGCGGAGACGGTCTCGTCGGCGACCACGGCGTTCTGCCCGTTGCCGATCGGGCGGGCCGCGCTCGGGGTGTAGTTGAGCGAGTCCGCCTCCGGCATGCTCCCGCCGTTGACCAGCACCGTCCCGCTGCCCGCCTGCTGGGCGAGGGCGGCGATCTGCTGGTCGAGGTAGCCCTGGTACGGCCAGGCGACGTCCGAGCGGGTGTCCACCGAGAGCCGGCCCTCGACGGTCAGCCGGCCGGCCGTGGCCGCCTTGCTCAGCGCGGTGGTCATCCCGGTCAGGTCGGAGCCGTTGTGGGCGATCGAGGCGAGGTCCGGGTCGGCGTACGGCAGCGAGACCACCTGGCTGCCCGGCTTGGCCACGGCGGCCCGCAGCTTGTCCAGCCAGGCGACGGCGGCGGCCGAGGGCTGCAGCTGGACGGTGTTGTCGTCCTTGGCCGACTTGCCCGACGCCTCGGTGCCCGGCTTCTGCACCCGGTAGGGCCTGGTCATCGCGAGCGCGGCGTCCAGCAGGTCCGGGTCGATCACCCAGGTCAGGCCGTTCAGCTTGGCACCGGTGTCGACCAGCTCGTACAGCCGGCCGCCCGGGGCGAACTCGGCGGACAGGCTGTCGTCGCGCAGCACCGCGATCGTCTGGTCGTTGCCGTCGGTGCTGGTCTGGGCGGCCACCACCGGCGCGTGCACCAGCGGCCAGATCGTGGCGACCTTCGTCGGCTGCGCCTCGGCGCCCGCGTTGTACGGCAGGAACGTCCGGGCGATGCCCAGGGCGCGGTCGCGCGGGTTGTCGGCCGTGCCGCCCCAGGCGTCCACCGCGAGCTCGTACGCGCCGCTCGCGGAGAGCCCGAGGTCGCCCACCGCGACGCTCAGGGTGTACGGCTGGCTCTGCCCCGGGCCCAGCTCCGGCAGGGCGTACTGCGGGCTGTCCAGCTCGACGCCGTCCCTGCCGTCCGGCGTGGAGCGGTCGGCCACGTTGGCCAGGTCGCTGCGCCGGTCCAGCGGCCTGCCGGTGTTCGGCTTGCGGACGGCCGCGTGGGCGCCCTTGACCGCCGACTTGCCGGCGTTGGTGACGTGCCCGCTGATCGTCACGGTGCCGTTCGGGACGGCCACCTGCGGGTTCAGCGTGTCGATCGTCACCACCACCGGGTACTCGGCCGTGGCGGTGGAGTCGCCGGCCGGCCGGACGTTGCCGCCGGCCGGCAGCGCACCGGCCGGGGAGGCCGTGAAGAGGGTCAGGACGGCCGCGCAGGCCGCGGCCAGGCGCAGGCCCGCACGGCGTGCCCGCCGGGCCGGATGACGCCCCTCGGCCGGGCGTTCGGCCCGTCCAGGCTGTCGGTGCGCCCCCAGGCCCGAGTGCCGTGCCGGCTCACTCACTCGCTTCGCCCTCGCCGTTCTCGATCGTTCGCTGCTGATGCTGTCCGTCCGGCGCGGTCCGCCCGATGGTCTTCGCCTGACCCTCTTGGAACTCTTCGCCCGACGTCTGGAACCCTTCGCCCCACGCCGTCGCCGCACCGTTGCCGCGGGTAGGTTCCGCGGTGGTCGCGGCGCGCGACACCGCATCCCCTGTCCGGTGCCCGAGACTCGTCCACCGGCATGGTAACGATGCAGCCCGTGGTGCAGTGTTGCGGGCTGTGGGGTGAGACGCTCAGAACGCGCGGGCGGTTGACCTGTCCGGCCACGTACCCTTGTGAGCCGTGTCCACTGCCAATGAGCCCACCGCGCGCACCGACCGTTCCAGCACCGCCGTCCAGGTCGTACCAGGCCTGAGCGAGGCCCAGACCCTCGGCCTCCAAGAGCTGCTGCGGGTGTCGCCGGTCGCCGACGAGATCGCCCGCCGGTTCCAGGCGGCCGGTCACCGGCTGGCGCTGGTCGGTGGCTCCGTCCGGGACGCGCTGCTCGGCCGGCTCGGCAACGACCTGGACTTCACCACCGACGCCCGCCCGCAGCAGGTGCTCAAGCTGGTCAAGGGCTGGGCGGACGCGGTCTGGGACGTCGGCATCGCCTTCGGCACGGTCGGCGCCCGCAAGGACACCCCCGAGGGATCCTTCCTGATCGAGATCACCACCTACCGCTCCGAGGCGTACGACCGCACCTCGCGCAAGCCCGAGGTCAGCTACGGCGACACCATCGAGGAGGACCTGGTCCGCCGGGACTTCACGGTCAACGCGATGGCCGTCGACCTGCCCGGCCGCGGCTTCGTCGACCCGCACCACGGCCTGGAGGACCTCGAGGCCCGGGTGCTGCGCACCCCCGCCACCCCCGAGGAGTCCTTCTCCGACGACCCGCTGCGGATGATGCGGGCCGCCCGCTTCGCGGCCCAGCTGGACTTCGACCCGGCGCCCGAGGTGGTCGCCGCGATGACCGCGATGGCCGAGCGGCTCACCATCGTCTCCGCCGAGCGGATCCAGGCCGAGCTGAACAAGCTGCTGCTGGCCAAGCACCCGGTGAAGGGCCTGCGGCTGCTGGTCGACACCGGCCTGGCCGGGTACGTGCTGCCCGAACTGCCCGCGCTGCGGCTGGAGCGCGACGAGCACCACCGGCACAAGGACGTCTACGAGCACTCGCTGACCGTCCTGGAGCAGGCCATCGACCTGGAACAGGACGGTCCGGACCTCACCCTGCGGCTGGCCTCGCTGCTGCACGACATCGGCAAGCCGCGCACCCGCCGCTTCGAGCTGGACGGCCGGGTCTCCTTCCACCACCACGAGGTGGTCGGCGCCAAGATGACCCGCAAGCGGATGCGCGAGCTCAAGTACTCCAAGGAGCTGACCGAGGACGTCTCGCGCCTGGTCGAGCTGCACCTGCGCTTCCACGGCTACGGCGGCGGCGAGTGGACCGACTCCGCGGTGCGCCGCTACGTCACCGACGCCGGGCCGCTGCTGGAGCGCCTGCACAAGCTGACCCGCTCCGACTGCACCACCCGCAACAAGAAGAAGGCCGCCGTGCTCTCCCGCACCTACGACGGTCTGGAGACCCGGATCGACGAGCTGAAGGCGCGGGAGGAACTGGACGCCATCCGCCCGGCGCTGGACGGCAACCAGATCATGGAGCTGCTCGGCCTGGCGCCCGGCCCGCAGATCGGCAAGGCGTACAAGCACATGCTCGAACTCCGGCTGGAGCACGGCCCGATGGAGCACGAGGAGGCGGTCTCGGCGCTGCGGGCCTGGTGGGCCGAGCAGCAGGGCTGAGCCAGGAGCCCGACACGACAAAGGGGTGGCACCGGCCGAACGCCGGGGCCACCCCTCGTCCGTGCGGGGCCGTTCGAGTCGCTTCAGGACTTCTTCACCGGCGGGACACCGGTGGTGGCGGGCGCCAGTGGGCCGAGGCAGAGCACGTACCGCTTCTTGTTCCAGCGGCGGCCGCTCTTGCCCGAGACCGCGCTCGTGGTCTGCGGCGTCTGCTTGCAGCGGGTCACGTCCGTGGTGCCTTCGAACTTCGCCAGGACGCGGTAATTCGCTTTGCTGTCAGTGCACTTGACGATCTCGACGTCGCGCGAGCCGCTCGCCCGCACGCAGTCGCCGGGCTTGGCGCTGCTGACGCTCGGCCCGGCCACGAAGTAGCCCACCGCCAGTGCGACGCCGCCGCCGACCAGCCCGACGATCCGCAGCTTGGAGCGGATGCCGCGCTTGGCGGCCGGTGCGGGCGCCGTGGGCGGCATCGCGGGGGCGGGCTGCGGGGGGCCGTACGGGTTGGGGCCCGGCTGCTGTGCGTACGGATTGGGGCCCGGCTGCCCGTACGGCTGCTGCCCGTAGGGCTGTTGGCCGTGCGGCGGCTGTCCGTAGGCCGGCGGCGGGCCGTAGCCGGGCGGGGCCGGCGGCGTGGGCTGCCCGTAGGCCGGCGGCGGTCCGTACGGCGCGGCCGGCGGGGGAACGGGTGCCCCGTACGGTGGTGCCGCGGGCGGTCCCACCGGGGCCGGCCCGTACGGATTGGGTGGTGTGCTCATCAGTTCGTCCCCCGAGACAGAGTTCTGTCGATCCGACAGGTCCGATACCTTAGCGAGTCGGTGGGGCGCCTTCGGCCGCGAACCCCCGAGGGCTCCGCAGGAGACCTGGTCAGTGGGGGAGCGGGTGCCGGCGGGCGGAGCGAAGGTAGAGCACCGCCGTCAGTGCGTATACCCCGGCGACCCCGATCACCACCCCGACCGAGCGGCCGGACAGCGGCAGCACCAGCGCCGTGACCAGGGCGGCGGCCACGAAGGCGACGTTGAACAGCACGTCGTAGATGGCGAAGACCCGGCCGCGGTACTCGTCCTCGACCGACTCCTGCACCACCGTGTCGGCGCAGATCTTGGTGCCCTGGGTGACCACCCCGAGCAGCAGGGCGGCGATCAGGCAGGGCACCAGCGTGAAGCTCAGGCCCAGCGCCGGGACGAAGACCACCGGGGCGACCAGACAGGCCGTCATCCACCCGGCCAGGCCCAGCCGACGGGTGCACCAGGGGCTGACCAGAGCGGCGACGAAGAACCCGGCGGCGGACAGGCCGACCGCCTGGCCGAGGGTGACCAGCCCGGCCGCGCTGTCGGTCGGGTCGTTGAAGGTGTAGCGGGCGAGCATCACCACGACCACGATCAGCACGCCGTAGCAGAACCGGGCCGCGGTGACGGCGGCCAGCGCGTGCACGGCGGGCCGGCAGTCCCGGACCAGGTGGCGCACCGCGGCGCCGAGTTCGACGGCGGCCCGGACCAGTGCCTGGCCGAGCCCGGGGCGGTCCTCGTGCCGGTCCGGTCCGAGCAGGTCGCGGTCCATCCGCCGGGCGGCCAGCGCGGCCGACAGGTAGAGCAGCGCGGCCACCGAGACCAGTGCGGCGTCGGCCTTCGGCCCGGGGGCCATCAGCTGGTGCAGCAGGAAGCCGATGCCCCCGCCCGAGGCGGCCGCGACCGTCCCGAGGGTGGGGGAGAGGGCGTTGGCGGTGACCAGCTGGTCCTGCTCCACCACCCGGGGCAGGGCGGCGGACAGGCCGGCCAGGATGAACCGGTTGAGCGCGGTGACCAGCAGGGCCGAGGCGAAGAACAGCCAGGTCGGCGCCTCGGCCAGCAGCAGCGCGCCGGTGCCCAGGCCCAGCCCGAAGCGGGCCAGGTTGCCGAAGTAGAGCACCTGGCGGCGGCGCCAGCGGTCCAGCAGCACGCCGGCGAACGGGCCGATCACCGAGAACGGCAGCAGCATCACGGCCAGCACCGAGGCGATGTCGGTGGGGGAGGACTGCTTCTCGGGGGAGAAGACCACGTACGCGGCGAGCGAGACCTGGAAGACGCCGTCCGAGAGCTGGGAGAGCACCCGGGCGGTCAGCAGCCGCCGGAAGTCGCGGCCCTTCAACAGGTCGAGGAGCGTGGCCCGGTGCGCGGACCGGTGGGTGCTGCCGTTCTCGGTGATCGCCACCTGCCCAGGGTGCCACGGAACCGGTCGCCGTTTCACGTGAAACATTGGCTGCGAGAACGTGAAGGGCCCACGGTCGGCAGACCGTGGGCCCTTCCTGCGAGCTACGGGGCAGCTCAGATCTCAAACCTCAGACGTCGGACCGCCCCTCAGTGCTCGAGCGCTCAGCGCTCGACCTCGCCGCGGATGAACTTCTCGACGTTCTCCTTGGCCTCGTCGTCGAAGTACTGCACCGGCGGGGACTTCATGAAGTACGAGGAGGCCGAGAGGATCGGGCCGCCGATGCCGCGGTCCTTGGCGATCTTCGCGGCGCGGACGGCGTCGATGATGACACCGGCGGAGTTCGGGGAGTCCCAGACCTCCAGCTTGTACTCCAGGTTCAGCGGGACGTCGCCGAAGGCCTTGCCCTCGAGGCGGACGTACGCCCACTTGCGGTCGTCCAGCCAGGCCACGTAGTCCGAGGGACCGATGTGGACGTTCTTGGCGCCCAGCTCGCGGTCACGGATCTGCGAGGTGACGGCCTGGGTCTTGGAGATCTTCTTGGACTCCAGGCGCTCGCGCTCGAGCATGTTCTTGAAGTCCATGTTGCCGCCGACGTTCAGCTGCATGGTGCGCTCGAGGATGACACCGCGGTCCTCGAACAGCTTGGCCATCACGCGGTGCGTGATGGTCGCGCCGACCTGGGACTTGATGTCGTCACCGACGATCGGCACGCCGGCCTCGGTGAACTTGTCCGCCCACTCCTTGGTGCCCGCGATGAACACCGGCAGGGCGTTCACGAAGGCGACCTTGGCGTCGATGGCGCACTGGGCGTAGAACTTGGCCGCGGCCTCGGAACCGACGGGCAGGTAGCAGACCAGGACGTCGACCTGGCGGTCCTTGAGGACCTGGACGACGTCGACCGGCGCCTCGTCCGACTCCTCGATGGTCTCCAGGTAGTACTTGCCCAGGCCGTCGAGGGTGTGGCCGCGCTGGACGGTCACGCCGGTCGGCGGCACGTCGCAGATCTTGATGGTGTTGTTCTCGCTGTTGCCGATGGCGTCGGCCAGGTCGAAGCCGACCTTCTTGGCGTCGACGTCGAAGGCGGCGACGAACTCCACGTCACCGACGTGGTAGTCGCCGAACTGGACGTGCATCAGCCCGGGGACCTTGCCGGCCGGGTCGGCGTCCTTGTAGTACTCGACACCCTGCACCAGCGACGCGGCGCAGTTGCCCACGCCCACGATGGCTACGCGAACCGAACCCATTCCGGTTGCTCCCTGTGATCTCATGAGGCCCGCCGGGGTCGGCGGAACTCGTCCTGCTTCTTCGATGACTGCATGTACGGGCGCGAGGCGCCCGATCCTGCCGCGCGGCACAGGGCTGGCGCGGTGTCAGCGCTCCTGGGCGGAGCGCCCCGGGCGGTCGTACGGTGGACCGGACGGGTCCTGGGACCCGCCCTCCTGGCCACGGCCGTCCGAAGTCTTGTGGGGGCCGGCGGCATCGGGGCCGGGCCGGCCGGTGCGGTTGGACCGCTCGGTCTCGATCAGCTCGTTGAGCCAGCGGACCTCACGCTCCACCGACTCCAGTCCGTGCCGCTGGAGTTCGACGGTGTAGTCGTCGAACCGCTCGCGGGCGCGGGCCAGCGAGCTGCGCATCCGCTCCAGCCGCTCCTCCAGCCGGCTGCGGCGGCCCTCCAGGACGCGCATCCGCACGGCCCGGTCGGTCTGGCCGAAGAAGGCGAAGTGCACGCCGAAGTGTTCGTCCTCCCAGGCGTCCGGGCCGGAGTCGGCGAGCAGCTCCTCGAAGCGCTGCTTGCCCTCGGCGGAGAGCCGGTAGACGATCTTGGACCGCTTGCCGTTGAGCGCGGTGGCCGGGACGTACTCGACGTCCGGGTTGTCCTCGACCAGGAAGCCCTGGGCGACCAGGTTCTTCAGGCAGGGGTAGAGCGTCCCGTAGGAGAGCGCGCGGAACGTCCCGAGCAGGATGTTCAGCCGCTTGCGCAGCTCGTAGCCGTGCATCGGGGCGTCATGGAGCAGTCCGAGGACGGCGAACTCCAGCACTCCCGAGCGCCTGCCCATTGCCGTCCCCCTCCTCCCGCTCGACGTCCGTCCGGCCGTCGCATTCGGCGGTATTCCGCTTCGATGTATCGGCTCGATATATCGAGAACAGTAAACCCGGCCCCCGACGGGGGCAAGAGGGGCACGCGTGAATGTGATCACAAGCCGACGCGCGGGTGGGGTTGGCAACGGGCGTGTAATGATCTGTCGTTGTTTTGTGCCCATTGGCAACTGATGTCCGATTAGTTGTAATTCAGTGCTGCGTACGCTGTCGCGTGTGCACGAGGACCACCTCCGGGATCAGGGCGGTTTGCGGGCATCGGACGTGAACCCTGCCTTCAGGCTGGAAACGCCTGGCGAGGAGTAGCTGGAAGATGAGCGAGCGACGGCGAAGGACGCCCAACCCGGGCGGTGACGGGCAGCAGCCCCCGGGAGGCGGCGGCCGTCGGGGCGGTGGCCAGGGGCCCGACGAGCTGGGCTCGGACGGTGTCGGCCGGCGACGCCCCTCGGGGGGCAGGGAGACCGCACAGCAGCCCCGGATGACCCGTGCGGAGATGCGCAAGGCTGCCCAGAAGCAGGGCAAGGGGGGCGGCAAGCGCGGTCCGGCCGCGGCCTCCGCGGCCGCGGCCGCCGGCCCCGGCAAGAAGCGCTTCATCGACTACCCGCGGTTCGGCAAGACCGGCGTCCGGCGCTGGCTGCCGTCCTGGAAGCAGTGGCTGAGCGGCTTCCTGCTGGTCTTCGGCTGCTTCGTGGGCCTGGTGTTCTACCTGTACCAGACCACCCAGGTGCCGGAGCTGAACGCCCTGGTGAACAACCAGAACACCATCTACTACTGGGCCGACAACACGGAGATGACCCGCAAGGGCCAGACCAACCGTCAGATCGTCGAGCTCAACGACATCAGCCCGAACCTCCAGAACGCCGTTATCGCCGCGGAGAACAAGAGCTTCCGGACCGACAGCGGCATCGACCCCAAGGGCATGCTCCGCGCCGTGTACAACATGGCGAAGGGCGGCGAGACCCAGGGCGCCTCGACGATCACCCAGCAGTACGTGAAGAACGCCTACCTGAGCCAGGAGCAGACCCTCACCCGCAAGGTGCGGGAGTTCTTCATCACGCTGAAGATCAACCAGGACAAGGACAAGAACGAGATCCTCAAGGGCTACCTGAACACCAGCTGGTTCGGCCGCGGTGCGAACGGTGCCCAGGCTGCCGCCGAGGCGTACTACGGGGTCAACGCCAAGGACCTCAACGTCTGCCAGAGCGCCATGCTGGCCGGCCTGCTCAAGGGCGCGACGTACTACGACCCCACCAACCCGAACAACAAGGAACGCGCCCAGGGCCGGTGGAACTGGATCCTGGACCAGATGGTGGACACCAAGGCCATCACCCCGGACGAGCGCGCCAAGTGCAACGTGTTCCCGGACCCGATCCCGCAGAAGCCCAGCTCCAACATGAACGGTGAGATCAGCTACCTGGTCGACACCGCCAACAAGTACGTGATGGCCACCGACAAGACGATCACCCAGCAGATGATCGACCGGGGCGGCCTGAAGATCTACACCACCTTCGAGAAGGACAAGGTCGACGCCCTGAAGACGGCCGTCGACCAGGTCAAGGCGGAGAACCTCAACCCGCAGAAGCGGCCGGACAACGACACCAACATCCAGTTCGGCTCCGCCAGCATCCGCCCCGGCGACGGCGCGATCGTCGCCCTCTACGGCGGCGACGGCGTGGAGAACGGCCACTTCGACAACAACGCCGACGCCACCGGCGTCCAGGTCGGCTCGACCTTCAAGCCCTTCGTGCTGGCCACCGCGATGCAGACCGGCGTGCTCACCGCGAAGGACGACAAGGGCAAGCCGAAGCGGATCAACGCCGACAGCCGCTACCTGGCCGACGACATGTCCGAGATCCGCAAGCCGGACGGCTCGCTGGTGATCGGCGACGACGGCAAGCCGTACCGGCAGAAGAACGAGGACGCCGGCAAGCGCGGCTACGTCTCGCTGCGGCAGGCCATGCAGTTCTCGTACAACGTGCCCTTCGTCCAGCTCAACCAGGACGTCGGCGGCCAGAACGTGGCCGACATCGCGGTACAGATGGGCATTAAGAAGGAGAGCCTCGCCGACCCGAAGACGGCGACCTTCCCGCTCGGCACCTCCACCATCAGCCCGATCCGGATGGCCACCGCGTACGGCACCCTGGCGGCCAGCGGCAAGGAGTCCGAGCCGTACTCGGTCACCAAGGTCGAGGTGAGCGGCGTGGAGCGCCCGGGCTTCGGCAAGAAGGACCCCAAGGTCGCGCTGGAGCCGGCCGTCGCCGACAACGTCACCGACGTGCTGGTGAACGTGGCCGTGAACGGCACCGGCAAGAAGACGAAGGACCTGGGCCGCCCGGTGGCCGGCAAGACCGGTACCACCGACCAGAACAAGTCGGCCTGGTGGGTCGGCTACACCCCGCAGCTGGTGACCAGCGTCGCCATGTGGCGCGAGGACCCGGCCAAGCACGAGCGGCAGTCGCTGAACGGCACCGGCGGCAAGGAGTCCATCCACGGTGGTGACATCCCGACCGACGTCTTCACCCGGTACATGAGGGCCGCGCTGGCCAACGAGAAGAAGATGGACTTCCCGACGCCGCAGCCGGTCGGCACCGAGGTGGACTCCTCCGGCGCGCCGTCCACGAACAGCCCGACGATGACCCCGAGCGCGACCGACACCCCGTCGGCCCCGGCGCAGACCCAGGCACCGGCGCCGCCGGTACAGCCGCAGCCCACCCAGACCTGCGTGCCCGGCGTGGACTGCCCCGGTGACCAGCCGAGCACCAAGCCGACCAAGGACCCGCACCCGAGCAACACCTGCCTGCCGGTGGTCGGCTGCCCGACGCCGCCGGCGCCGACGGACAGCACCACGCCGGGCGGTGGCAACGGCGGCGGCCACAACGGCGGAGGCGGCGGCAAGCCGACGCCGAGCAACACCGGTGGCCTCCAGGGCGGCCCGGCCGGGCAGTAGCCCGGGCCGGGCGGAACCCGGAACGGCGGTGGCGGTCCTCCCCGGAGGGCCGCCACCGCCGTTTTCCGTCGGGGGCCGTCGCCTTTCCGTCGGGGCCGCCGTCGTCAGCGGCCTTTCCGTCGGGGGCCGCCGCCGACGGGACCGCTGCCGGATTCGTCACGATTGGCACGCCCGCCCGCCGTACCGGGGCGCGGACCGTTGCGGGGGCCTCCTCGTCCCGGCGGGATCGGTGCGGCAGGATGTCCGGCATGACGTCGAGCGATCGTGACGAAACCGCCGGCCCGGTCGGGTCCGGCGCCGCCGCAGGGCCCCTCCCGGCTGCCGTCGCCACGGCCGCGCCGGCGGCCAACACCGTCGTCGTCCCGGCCGACGAGGACCCGGTGGCGGCGGCCGGCAGCGAGGTGTTCGGCGGGCCCCCCGGCCGCCGGGCGCTGCTCGGCGTCTCCTGGTGGATCCCGGCGCGCTTCCTGGCGCTCGCGGTGATCGTGGTCTCGGTGCTCGGCATGGTGCAGAAGCTGCCCTGCTACGAGCAGGCCTGGTTCCAGCCGGGCTCGCCGCAGTACATCCACGCCTGCTACAGCGACATCCCGCACCTGTTCTCCGGACGCGGCTTCGCGGCCGGGCTGCACCCGTACGTGGACCGCATCCCGGGCTCCTCGGGGGACCTCCAGTACCTGGAGTACCCGGTGCTGACCGGCCTGTTCATGCAGGTCGCGGCCTGGCTGACGCCCGGCGGCGGGGACCAGCAGAGCCAGGAGCAGTGGTTCTGGGCGATCAACGCCGGGCTGCTGATGGCCTGCGCGGTGGTCGCCGTGGTGGCGCTCTCGCGCACCCACCGGCGCCGCCCGTGGGACGCGCTGCTGTTCGCGCTCGCCCCCGTCCTGCTGCTCAACGGCACCGTCAACTGGGACCTGCTCGCGGTCGCCCTGGCCGCCGTGGCGATGGCCTGGTGGGCCGGCGCCCGGCCGGGCTGGGCCGGCGTCTTCATCGGCCTGGCCACCGCGGCCAAGCTCTACCCGCTGCTGCTGATCGGCCCGCTGCTGGTGCTCTGCTGGCGGGCCGGCAAGTGGCGCGAGTTCCGGGTGATGCTGGGCGGCGCGGTCGGCTCCTGGCTGGTGGTCAACCTGCCGATCATGCTGGCCAACTGGCGGGGCTGGTCGACCTTCTACGTGTTCAGCAAGCACCGCGGCGAGGACTACGGCTCGTTCTGGCTGATCCTGATGCAGCGCCGCGGCTCCGGGCTGGCCGACCTCGACGTCTACATCGGCGTGCTGATGGTGCTGGGCTGCCTGGCCATAGCGTGGCTCGGCTTCTCGGCCCCGCGCCGGCCGCGCCTCGCCCAGCTGGCCTTCCTGGTGGTCGCGCTGTTCGTGCTGGTCAACAAGGTGTACTCGCCGCAGTACGCGCTCTGGCTGCTGCCGCTCGCGGTGCTGGCCCGGCCGCGCTGGCGGGACTTCCTGATCTGGCAGGCCTGCGAGGTGCTCTACACCCTGGGCATCTGGTCCCACCTGGGCCTGGTCACCGGCTCCAAGCAGCACGGGATCAGCGAGGGCTGGTACCACTTCGCGATCGGGCTGCACCTGCTGGGCACGCTCTACCTGGTCGCCCTGGTGGTCCGCGACATCCTCCACCCGGACCGCGACCCGGTCCGCTGGGACGGCAGCGACGATCCCTCCGGCGGGGTGCTGGACCAGGCTCCGGACGTGGCCGTGCTGGGCACCGCCCGCCGGCTGCGCGAGGAGGAGAGCTACGCCGCGTACGCGCCGGCCGGCCCCGAGCAGTGGCTCGACGAGCCCGAACCGCCGGAGCCGGCCGAGAAGGCCTAGGCGCTGTCGCGAGCGAGCCGAGCGCCGACAGCGGTGCTCAGCGGTCCACCACGCGGTCGAAGTGCGTGGTGGTGTGACGGACCTGGAGGCCGAGCTCCTCGCCGATCGCCGGGGGCTTGGTGTCCCCGTCCAGGAACAGCAGCGAGACCTGCATGTGCGGCGGCTCGGCGAACCACAGCTGCTTGCCGGCCCAGTGGAACGGCGACTTGGTCTTGTTGACCGTCGCCAGGCCGGCCCGGGCGATGCCCTTGGCCCGGGCCCCCATGCTCGCCACGTACTTGGGCGCCTCCAGGCCGATGCCGTGCGCGGTGCCACCGGCGACCACCAGGATGTGGCCGTCGGCGGGCGCCGGGTGCTGGCGGTAGCCGTAGCGGTCGCCCTTCTGCAGCGGGGTGACGTCCAGGACGGTGGCCCGGACCTCCAGCGCGGCGTGGTCGCCCAGCCAGAGCCGGGTGCCGATCCGGGCCCGGAAGACCGTCTGCGGGTAGCGCTGGGCGAGCTGGTCCATGCCCGCGGCGCCGAGGTGGCTGACGAACACGGTGTGCACCGGGAGGCCGGCCGCCTGGGCGGTGTCCACCCAGTACGCGACCTCCTCGACCGGGCTGGAGCCGTCCGGCCGGTCCATCGGCAGGTGCAGCGCCAGACCCTCGAAGCTGACGCCCTCCAGCTCGGCGGCGACGGTGCTCAGATCGGCCGCGCTCACGCCGTGCCGGCGCATGGTGGTCATGCACTCCACCACCACCCGGGCGCCGTGCAGCGTGCGGAGGGCGTCCACCGAGGCCACCGTCCGGATCACCCGGGCGTGCGGCAGCGGGAGCACCTCCTCGCCGACCCGGTACGGGGTGAGCACCAGCAGCTCGCCGCCGTACCACTCGGCGGCGTCGGCCGCCTCGTACGCGGTACCGACGGCGAGCACCCCGGTGCCCAGCAGCGTCGCCTCCTCGGCCAGCCGGTGGTTGCCCAGGCCGTAGCCGTTCCCCTTGGCGACCGGCACCAGGCCGGGGAACTCGGCGAGGACGGAACGCTGGTGGGTGCGCCAGCGTTCGGTCTCGAGGTAGAGCGACAGCGTCATCGGGGCAGCCTCCTCAGCGGCGGGACATGTAGAGGTCGAGGGCCTTGTGCAGCAGCTTGTTGAGCGGGAAGTCCCATTCGCCGAGGTACTCGGCAGCCTGGCCGCCGGTGCCGACCTTGAACTGGATCAGGCCGAACAGGTGGTCGTTCTCGTCCAGGGTGTCACTGATGCCGCGCAGGTCGTACACCCCGCCGCCCAGGGCGTAGGAGTCGCGCATCATCCGCCACTGGATGGCGTTGGACGGCTTGACCTCGCGCTTGTGGTTGGCCGAGGCGCCGTAGGAGTACCAGACGTGCTCGCCGACCACCAGCATCGTGGTGGCGGCCAGCGGCTCGCCCTCGTGGTAGGCGATGTAGAGCCGCATGCGGTTCGGGTCCTCGGCCACGAGGGCCTTCCACATCCGCTGGAAGTAGGCCAGCGGGCGGGGGGTGAACTTGTCGCGCTCGGCGGTGACCAGGTAGAGCTGGTGGAAGATCGGCAGGTCGTCGTAGCCGCCCTGGATCACCTCGACGCCGCTCTTCTCGGCCTTCTTGATGTTGCGGCGCCAGAGCTGGTTGAAGTTCTTGTGGATGTCGTCCAGCGAGCGGTTGGCCAGCGGCACCTGGAAGACGTAGCGGGGCTGGACGTCACCGAAGCCGGCGCCGCCGTCCTCGCCCTGGAGCCAGCCGGCCTTGCGCAGCCGGTCGGCCACCTCGAAGGCGCGGGCCTCGTACCAGTCGGCCTCGACGTCGCGCAGCCGCTTGGCCTGCTTGGCGGCGATGGCCTCCTTGATGGTGGGGGCGTTCCAGCGGCGGATGACCACCGGCGGGCCCATCTTCACCGAGAACGCGCCCTGCGACTTGAGGTGCGCCAGCATCGGGGAGAGCCAGCGGTCGAGGTCGCGGTCGAACCAGTCGATGACCGGGCCCTCGGGCAGGTAGGCGAGGTAGCGCTTGAGCTTGGGCAGCTGGCGGTAGAGGACCAGGCCGGCGCCGACGAGCTGGTCGGCGTCGTCGAACCAGCCGATCGACTCGGACCGCCACTCGGCCTTCACGTCGCCCCACGACGGCACCTGCATGTGGCTGGCCGAGGCGCGGCTCCTGATGAAGGCGAGGTGCTCCTCGCGGGTGATCGTCCTCAGGCGCAGGCTCATGTGCTCGGTGCTCCTCGTCGGTCGGGCTGCGGTGGCCCCAGGTTCTGGGCTGACCTTATCGTCCGGGGCTCGGGCGCCCGCCGCTGCGGGCACGGCGCCGCCCCCGTCGGGTACCTGTCTCCTCTTGCAGATACGCGACGGGGGCGGCGAGGGTTCCGGGCGGGCCCTGTGGGCTCGGTCCCAGTGGGGCGACGGGGCGGACGGGGCGGACGGGGTTCGGGCGGGGGCGCCGGCGCGGGGGCGGTCCGGGGGCGGGTCAGCCCCAGAGGCCGCCGCGGGCGATGCCGAGGTAGAAGCCGATGGCGGCGGCGCCGAGTGTGATCATCAGGACGAAGCGCTCGGCGGTGGTGACCGAGACGAACATGCCCCACAGGCCCGTGATGATGCCGAACAGGCCGGTCCACGAGGTCAGCAGGTGCAGGTTGTGGAAGAACGAGGTGGTGAAGGCGATCACGCCCAGCAGGGCGGTGATGCCCACCAGGGCGTTCTCGCGGGGGTGCGGGTGGCCGTCGGTGTTCAGCGTGAGGGCGGGCATGCGGTGGACGGACTGGGCCATGGGTCCCACCTCCTGGCGTGGAGACGAACGGGCAGGGATCCCGTTCCGTCCAGATTGCGGTGCTTGGGTCGCTCTCACAACCCCTATGCGTTTTGTTCGGCCGTCCGGGTGCGGGTAGGCTGTGCCGTCTGCACTGGTGTAGTTGTGCCCCCTTTGCACCCTCTTCCGGGTGACACCCGTTCCGGGTGGGGCGGGGCCGACTGTCCGACCCTGCCGTTACGGTGGGTCGGAGTCGTCACTGCTCCGGTGCCGACGCTACGCACAACCCTCCTGCCACGGAGAGACCGTGGCCGCTGAGTCCAAAGGAGGTGGGTTACTCATGCGTCACTACGAGCTGATGGTCATCCTCGACCCCTCGGTCGAGGAGCGCGCTGTCTCCCCCCTGATCGAGAGCTTCCTCGCTGTCGTCCGCAACGCCGGCGGCAAGGTGGAGAAGGTCGACACCTGGGGTCGCCGCCGTCTGGCTTACGAGATCAACAAGCAGTCCGAGGGCATCTACTCGGTCATCGACCTCAAGGCCACGCCTGAGGTCGTCAAGGAGCTCGACCGCCAGCTGGGCCTGAGCGAGTCGGTTCTGCGGACCAAGGTCCTGCGCCCGGACACCCACTGAGCCACCTCTGAGGCCTTCGGGTCTCGGGTAGCTCGCGTCCGCTGTTTCACGTGAAACAGCGGTGAACGGACATCTTCCCGAGAGGTCATCACCACCATGGCAGGCGAGACCGTCATCACCCTCGTCGGCAATCTCGTCGACGACCCCGAGCTGCGCTTCACCCCGTCGGGTGCGGCGGTCGCGAAGTTCCGCATCGCGTCCACCCCCCGCACCTTCGACCGTCAGACGAACGAGTGGAAGGACGGCGAGAGCCTCTTCCTCACGTGCAACGTCTGGCGGCAGCCGGCGGAGAACGTGGCCGAGTCGCTGCAGCGCGGCATGCGCGTCATCGTGCAGGGCCGACTGCGCCAGCGGTCTTACGAGACCAAGGAAGGCGAGAAGCGGACGGTCTTCGAGGTCGAGGTCGACGAGGTCGGCCCGAGCCTGCGCTCGGCGACCGCCAAGGTCACCCGGGCCAACCGGTCCGGCGGCCCCGGTGGCGGCTTCGGCGGCCAGCAGGGTGGCGGCCAGGGCGGTGGCAACTGGGGCGGCGGCGGTGGCGGCCAGCAGGGCGGCGGCAGCTGGGGTGGAAACTCCGGCGGCGGCCAGTCCGGCCCCTCCGACGACCCCTGGGCCTCCAGCGCCCCGTCCGGTGGAAACCAGGGCGGCGGCTGGGGTGCCCCGTCCGGTGGCAGCGGCTACTCGGAAGAGCCCCCGTTCTAAGAGCTGACAGATTTCGTGCGGCCCGGCAGCCGGCGTCCCCGGACGCCCGCCGGACCGTGAACCCCAAATGGAGCACACAATGGCGAAGCCGCCTGCTCGCAAGCCGAAGAAGAAGGTTTGCGTCTTCTGCAAGGACAAGGTCAACTACGTTGACTACAAGGACACGAACCTGCTGCGGAAGTACATCTCCGACCGCGGCAAGATCCGTGCCCGTCGGGTAACCGGCAACTGCACCCAGCACCAGCGTGACGTCGCCACGGCCGTGAAGAACAGCCGTGAGATGGCGCTGCTGCCCTACACCAGCACCGCGCGCTAAGAGAGGGTGACCGAGTAATGAAGATCATCCTCACGCACGAGGTGCCGGGTCTCGGCTCCGCCGGCGAGGTCGTCGAGGTCAAGGACGGCTACGCCCGCAACTACCTGGTCCCGCGTGGCTACGCCATCCGCTGGACCAAGGGTGGTCAGAAGGACGTCGACGCCATCCGTCGCGCCCGGAAGATCCACGCGATCCAGACCCTCGAGGCCGCCAACGAGGTCAAGGGTCAGCTCGAGGGCGTCCAGGTCAAGCTGGCCGTCCGCTCGGGCGACGCCGGCCGTCTGTTCGGCTCGGTGACCCAGGCCGACGTCGTCGAGGCCATCAAGGCCGCCGGCGGCCCGGCGGTGGACAAGCGCGCCGTCGCGATCGCCTCGCCGATCAAGACCGTGGGCTCCCACAAGGTCTCGGTCAAGCTGCACTCGGACGTCGTGGCCAACCTCGACGTCGCCGTCGTGGCTGCTGCCTGAGTTCCGTAGCGAAGGCCTGAGGGCCGGACTCCTCCGGGAGTCCGGCCCTCGGTCTTTTCCGGCGGGGCCCGCCCTCAGCCGCGGACCGCTCCGGTGACCAGCCACTTGCCGCCGCGGGCGCGCCAGACCAGGAAGCCGGCCCGCAGCAGCATGAACAGGTTCATCGCCCACCAGAGCCCGGCCAGTCCGGTGCCGGTGGCCGGCACCGCCAGGGCCACCGGGACGAACACCGCCAGGGTGGCGAGCCCGGCCCAGGCCAGGTAGGGGCCGTCGCCGGCCCCCATCAGCACGCCGTCCAGCACGAAGACCAGGCCGGCCACCGGTTGGGTGAGCGCGAGCAGCAGCAGGGCGGTGTCCAACTGGGCCCGGACGACCGGGTCGGGCGTGAACAGCGGGACGTACAGCGGGCGGGCGAGCACCACCAGCAGGCCGAGGACCAGCCCGGAGACGATGCCCCACTCGACCATCCGCCGGGTGGCGGCCCGGGCGCCGGGGGCGTCCGAGGCGCCCAGGTAGCGGCCGATGATGGCCTGGCCGGCGATCGCGATGGCGTCCAGCGCGAAGGCCAGGAAGTTGAACAGCGCCATGGTGATCTGGTGGGCGGCCACCTGGTCGTCGCCGAGCCGGGCGGCCACCGCGGTGGCGGTCATCAGTACCGCGCGCAGGCTGATCGTCCGGACCAGCAGCGGGCCGCCAGCCCTGGCACCGGCCCGGATGCCCGCCGGGTCCGGCCGCAGCGAGGCCCCCTCCCGGCGGGCGCCGCGGACCACCACGACCAGGTAGGCGGCGGCCATCCCGGTCTGGGCGATCACGGTGCCCCAGGCCGAGCCGGCCACCCCGAGCCCGGCGCCGTACACCAGGCCGGCGTTCAGACCGATGTTGGCGGCGAAGCCCGCGACCGCCACCACCAGCGGTGTGCGGGTGTCCTGGAGGCCGCGCAGCACCCCGGTGGCGGCGAGCACCATGAGCATCGCGGGGATGCCCAGGGAGCTGATCCGCAGGTACGTCACCGCGTGCGGCGCGGCGGTCGCCGAGGCGCCCAGCGCGTCGGCCGCCCAGGGGGCCAGCAGCAGGGTGACGAGGACCACCGGGACGGCCAGGCCCAGCGCCAGCCAGATGCCGTCGACGCCCTGCTGCACGGCGCCCCGGCGGTCCCCGGCGCCGATCCGGCGGGCGACCGCCGCGGTGGTGGCGTAGGCGAGGAAGACGAACACGCCGGTCGCGGTGGAGAGCGCGGCGGAGGCGACGCCCACCCCGGCCAGCTGGGGGGTGCCGAGGTGGCCGACGATCGCCGAGTCGGCCATCAGGAAGAGCGGTTCGGCGACGAGCGCGCCGAAGGCCGGGACGGCCAGGGCGAGGATCTCCCGGTCGTGCCGGCGGCGCGAGGGGGCCGGGGTCGGGGGCGAGGCGGTCATGGGCACCAGGCTACTCATCCACAGGTAATGGATGTAAGTGCCATATGCCTATTACTCGAAATCCTGAGCGACGCGGTTCGCACGCTCTGTGCCCACAGCCGTTCGGAGGTGTGTGAAGAATTTCTCATACACAGGCCCGGGATGAGGTAATCCCAGGTCAACAGGTTGACGGTGGATCGATCGTCCGGTTATCCACAGGGACGTCCACAGGGGTGTCCACAGCTTTGCGGCAGTTCTCCACAGGACGGGGCCGTTCATCCACACCCCCTGTGGATAACCGCCTTGGCGCAAGGGCGTCCGGCGCCTTAGCGTGGGCCCTCCGCCCGACACTCCCGCCGCCCCCGGCGTCCGATTTGTCGGAGCCGTGGCGTACAAAGAGGGTCGGATCCGCTCCACCCAGCCACCGGCAAGCCCGCTCCAACTTCGCACCACTCGCTGATCGGGGAACACGCGTGACCGGACCCCAGTACGACGACCACGACGCCCCGCCGCCGGAGGACGACTGGCAGACCGCCGAGGATCCCTTCCCGGTCGGCGCCTACGACGACGCCCCCTTCCCGGACGGCCCCGGCGACCGGCTGCCGGTCTCCCACAACCGCGGCGAGGGCCGTCAGGGCGGTGGCCGCGACGGCTTCCAGAAGGGCGGCAAGGGCGGCTTCCAGAAGGGTGGCAAGGGCGGCCGCCCCGAGGGCGGCTGGCAGCGCCGGGACGAGGGCGACGGCGCGGGCGGGGTGGACGGCTTCGAGCGCGTCCCGCCGCAGGACCTGGACGCCGAGAAGTCCGTCCTCGGCGGCATGCTGCTCTCCAAGGACGCCATCGCCGACGTGGTCGAGGTGCTCAAGCCGGCCGACTACTACCGGCCCGCGCACGAGATGGTCCACGGCGCGATCCTCGACCTCTACGCCCGCGGCGAGCCGGCCGACCCGATCACCGTGGCCGGCGAGCTGACCAAGCGCGGCGAGCTCCAGCGGGTCGGCGGCGCCGCGTACCTGCACACCCTGGTCAACTCCGTCCCGACGGCGGCCAACGCCGAGTACTACGCCCAGATCGTGCACGAGCGCGCGGTGCTGCGCCGACTGGTCGAGGCGGGCACCCGGATCGCCGGCATGGGCTACGCGGCCGAGGGTGACGTGGACGAGATCGTCAACGCCGCGCAGGCGGAGATCTACGCCGTCACCGAGCAGCGCACCAACGAGGACTACGCGCCGCTCGCCGACATCATGGAGGGCGCCCTCGACGAGATCGAGGCGATCGGCTCCCGGCAGGGCCAGATGTCCGGCGTGCCGACCGGCTTCGCCGACTTCGACCAGCTCACCAACGGGCTGCACCCGGGCCAGATGATCGTCATCGCGGCCCGCCCCGCGATGGGCAAGTCCACGCTCGCGCTGGACTTCGCGCGGGCCTGTTCGATCCACCACAAGCTGCCGAGCGTGATCTTCTCGCTCGAAATGGGCCGCAACGAGATCGCCATGCGCCTGCTCTCCGCCGAGGCCCGGGTGGCGCTGCACCACATGCGCTCCGGGAACATGACGGACGACGACTGGACCCGGGTCGCCCGCCGGATGCCGGACGTCAGCGAGGCGCCGCTGTTCATCGACGACTCGCCGAACCTGTCGATGATGGAGATCCGCGCCAAGTGCCGCCGGCTGAAGCAGCGCAACGACATCAAGCTGATCGTCATCGACTACCTCCAGCTGATGCAGTCCGGCGGCTCCCGGCGGGCCGAGAACCGTCAGCAGGAGGTCTCGGACATGTCCCGAAACCTCAAGCTGCTGGCCAAGGAGCTGGAAGTCCCGGTCATCGCGCTCTCCCAGCTGAACCGTGGCCCCGAGCAGCGCACCGACAAGCGGCCGATGGTCTCGGACCTCCGCGAGTCCGGCTCGATCGAGCAGGACGCCGACATGGTCATCCTGCTGCACCGCGAGGACGCCTACGAGAAGGAGTCGCCGCGCGCGGGCGAGGCCGACCTGATCGTCGCCAAGCACCGTAACGGTCCGACCGCGACCATCACGGTGGCCTTCCAGGGCCACTACTCGCGCTTCGTCGACATGACCCGGGACTGAGCCCGGCCCCGGCCCCGGCGTCGGGAGCGGGGCCGGGGGAGTCAGACGGTGACGGTGGCGCGGAAGAGCGTGCTGCCGGAGCCGGAGAGCCGGGTCGGGGCGCCGGTGGCGGGGAGGAAGGCGGACTGGCCGCGGGCCAGGTCCAGCACGGTGCCGTCGGCGGCGGTCAGACGGGCGCCGCCCTCGGTGCAGAGCAGGATCTGCGGGGTGCGGCCGTCGATCTCGCGCGCGGCGCCGTCCAGCACGAAGCGGGACAGCCGGAACTCGTCGATCGGGACGGGGTAGAGCTCCTCGCCCGGGGTGCCCTCGACCGGGGCCGGTTCCAGCAGCTCGGGGGCGCCGGCCGCGAAGACCATGACCTCCAGCAGCTCCGGCACGTCGATGTGCTTCGGAGTGAGGCCGGCCCGCAGCACGTTGTCGGAGTTGGCCTGGAGCTCGACGCAGACGCCGGACAGGTAGGCGTGCGGCACCCCGGCGCCCAGGTAGAGCGCCTGGCCGGCCCGCAGCCGGACGTGGTTGAGCAGCATGCCGGCGATCACGCCGCGGTCGTCCGGGAAGTCCTCGGCAATCCGGGCGTACGGGGCGTACTCCTCGTCGGGGTCGGTCGCCGCCAGCACCTCGACGGTTTGCCGGACGGTCTCCCCGTCCAGCGCGAGGGCGGCGGTCAGGGCGCCGCGCAGCGCCTCGGACTCTCCCCCGGCCTTCGGCTGGGAGGTGCCCCCACCGGCGGCCAGCCGATCGATCACCGGGGCGAGCCCGGGCACCGCGAGTCCGGCCAGCAGCCGGGCCGCGTCGGCGGGCCGGCGGAAGCCGCACAGGCCCTCGAACTCGCCCAGGGCGCAGACCATTTCGGGCTTGTGGTTGGCGTCCCGGTAGTTGCGCTCGGGGGCGTCCTGGGGGATGCCGAGGGCGTTCTCGGCGGCGAAGCCGGCCCGGGCCTGGTCGAGCGTGGGGTGGGCCTGGATGGACAGCGGGATGCCCGCGGCCAGCACCTTGAAGAGGAACGGCAGGGCCGGGCCGAACCTGGCCACGCTCGCCGCGCCCAGCTCGCCCTCGGGGTCGGCCGCGATCAGCTCGTCCAGTCGGCGCGGACCCTCGCCGCGGTCGGCGTGCGACGGGGCACCGGGGTGGGCGCCCATCCACAGCTCGGCCTGCGGCTCACCGGTCGGCCGCTGCCCGAGCAGCTCGGGCAGGGCGGTGAGCGACCCCCAGGCGTACGGGCGGACGGTGTTGACGAGCCTGTCCATGCGCGCGGTCCTACTCCTTCGCTGTCTGGGCGGCCCCGGACGTCCCGAGTCCGGATCGCCGGGGCGGGCCCGGTGGAGCGGGCTGTCCGGGCACGGGCAAGGGAAACGACCCTAGCCGACCGGTGTCACCCACAGGGAAACGGCGGGCGTCCGGTGGGAGTGCCGCGGTCGGACCGGCGGTTCCCGGCGCGGTAGTAGGATGCCAGGACGCAGTAGCCTCCGCCCTGCGTGCGATTCGCCACCGAGGTCCACCCCGGCCGGGTGGTGCCGGCGGAGCCGCGTTCCAGAGTGCGGGCGCCGGTGTCCCGGACACCCCCGCCATCGGCCGAGAGGTTTGTACGTGACCGTGAACCAGCAGAGTTTTGCTGATCTCGGCAAGGTCCTGGTGATCATCCCGACCTACAACGAGGCGGAGAACGTCGAGCGGATCGTCGGCCGGGTCCGTGCCGCCGTGCCCGAGGCGCACGTGCTGGTCGCCGACGACAACAGCCCCGACGGCACCGGCGAGCTGGCGGACAAGCTGGCGGTCGAGGACGAGCACGTCCACGTCATGCACCGCAAGGGCAAGGAGGGCCTGGGCGCCGCCTACCTCGCGGGCTTCCGCTGGGGCATCGACAACGGCTACGACGTCCTGGTCGAGATGGACGCGGACGGCTCGCACCAGCCCGAGGAACTGGACCGGCTGCTGGCCGCGCTGCGCGGCGCCGACCTGGTGCTGGGCTCGCGCTGGGTGCCGGGCGGCCGGGTGGTCAACTGGCCGAAGTCGCGGCTGCTGCTCTCGCGCGGCGGCTCGACCTACTCGCGGCTGATGCTGGGCGTGCCGATCCGGGACGTCACCGGCGGCTACCGGGCGTTCCGCAAGGAGACCCTGCTGGGCCTGGGCATGGACGAGGTCGCCTCGGCCGGGTACTGCTTCCAGGTCGACCTGGCCTGGCGCACGGTGAAGGCCGGCTTCAAGGTCGCCGAGGTGCCGATCACCTTCGTCGAGCGCGAACTCGGGGCGTCCAAGATGAGCCGCAACATCGTGGTCGAGGCGCTGTGGCGGGTGACCACCTGGGGCGTCACCGACCGGCTGGCGCGACTGCGCGGCGCCGCCACCACGCGCTGACGACCGAACTTCCACGCACGGTGTGACGTGCACCGGAAGGCGCGCCCCGCCGGGCGCGCCTTCCGCGCATTCGGCCGCCCGTGCTCCCATGCTGTAGGGCGCAGGAAATCCGACCGCCGACCAGAGGGAGCAGCCCGTGACGACGTCCCCGCCCGAGGAGAGCGCCGGCGCGGGTGCCGAGCCGCCGGAGTCCGGGCAGCCGGTCCGGCCGCTGGAGGTCGCCGTCTTCACCGGTCCCGAGTCGGCCTTCTTCGCCACCTCCACGCTGATCCTCGGCGAGCGGACGGCGATCCTGGTGGACGCCCAGCTCACCCGCAGCGCCGGTCGCGAGCTGGCCGAGTGGGTCGCCGGCAAGGGCAGACGGCTGCTCGCCGTCGTGGTCACCCACCAGCACCCGGACCACTACTTCGGCGCCGAGGAGGTGCTGCGGCTCTTCCCCGAGGCGCAGCTGCTGGCCGCCCCGGCCGTGGTCGAGGGCATCCGGCGGACCGTCGCCGCGAAGGTCGCGCAGTGGAAGCCGGTGTACGGCGACGACGTCCCGGACCACCCGCTGATCCCCGCCCCGCTGCTGCCGCAGCCGCTGATGCTGGACCGCCAGGTGATCCCGGTGCTGCTGCTCGGCCAGGCCGACTGCGGGGACTCCACGGTCGTCCACGTGCCGAGCATCCGCACCGTGATCGCCGGGGACTTCGTCCACAACGGCACCCACGTCTGGACCGCCGACACCACCCCGGCCCAGCGCACCACCTGGGGGCACAACCTCGGCCGGATCGCCGACCTCGGCGCGGAGCGGGTGATCGCCGGCCACCGGGCCCCGGACCAGGGCGACGACGCCGCCCGGGTGCTCGCCTTCACCGGCGAGTACCTCCAGGACTTCGACCGGCTGCTGGCCGCGCACCCGGACGACCCGGAGGCGCTGGTCACGGCGATGAACGAGCGCTACGGGGAGCTGACCCTGCCGTCCTTCCTGGAGCTGGGCGCGCGGGCCAACACCGCGCGGACGGCCGAGGACACCGTCGAGGCCGAACTCGTCGCCGAGCCCGAGGAGGGCCCGGAGGGCGAGGAGGGCCGGGACGCCGCGGGGCGGTAGGGCCAGGGGCGGATACTGGCCGCATGACGCCGTACGACGTGATCGTCCCGGCGGGCGGGGCCGCCCGGCGCCTCGGCGGGGCCGACAAGCCGGGGCTGACGGTGGGCGGGACCACCCTGCTCGACCGGGTGCTCGCCGCCTGCGCGGGCGCCCGCACCACCGTGGTGGTCGGCCCGGCCCGGCCGAGCGGGCGGGCCGGCGTCCGCTGGACCAGGGAGCAGCCGCCCGGCGGCGGGCCGGTGGCCGCCGTCGCGGCCGGGCTCGACCTGGTCACCGCGGACGTCGTGCTGCTGCTCGCCGCCGACCTGCCGTTCCTGGACCGGCGGACGGCGGAACGGCTGGTCACCGCGCTCGACGAGGCCGGTGCGCCCGCGGACCGCGCGGTGCTGGTCGACGCGGGCGGCCGGGACCAGCCGCTCGCCGCCGCCTACCGGACCGCGGCACTGCGCGCCGCGCTGGCCGATCTCGGCGACCCGGCCGGTAGGCCGCTGCGCCGGCTGGTCGGCGGGCTGCGCGGGCCGCGGGTGGCCGACACCGACGGTGTCGCCCACGACTGCGACACCTGGGAGGACCTGGAACGGGCCCGCGAGCGCGACCGGAGCTGAACCTCACCGGTCGCGCTCACCGGTCGTGCCGCCGGGGTGTGAGCGAAACGACGTGCGCCGCACACGGGGCGAACACCTCGGTGAAACCGCCGATCGGGCAGCATGGGCGCATGGAGCGCACGCTGGATGACTGGATCGCCGAGGTCAAGGCCGACCTGGGCATCGACCTGGACGTCGACGTCCGTGGTCTGCTCGACACGGCCCGGGTGGTCGCGCACGGGGTGGACCGGCCGGCCGCGCCGCTGACCGCCTTCCTGATCGGCTACGCGGCCGCCCATCGGGGCGGCGGGGCGCAGGCCGTCGCCGAGGCGGCCCGGCGGGCCGAGGCCCTCGTCGAGGGCTGGGGCACCGCCGGCCGGCCGGGTGAGTCGTGAGCGCGGTCGGCCAGGCCACCGTGACCGCACCGTCCACCGGCCCCGGCGTGCTGAGCTGGTCCCGGGCCCGCGAGACCGCGCGCCGGGCCGGGCTGCACCCGCTGCCCGGGGTCGCGGTCCCGCTGGCCGAGGCGCTCGGCCGCACCCTCGCCGAGCCGCTCGGCGCGCTGACCGACCTGCCCGCCTTCGACACCTCCGCGATGGACGGCTGGGCGGTCGCCGGTCCCGGCCCGTGGCGGGTCGCCGGCCGGGTGCTGGCCGGACGGTCCGATCCGGCGCCGTTGGCCGACGGCACCGCCGTGGAGATCGCCACCGGTGCCCAACTGCCGCCCGGCGCCACCGCCGTACTGCGCCGTGAGCACGGGCGGACGGACGGCGCGCTGCTGCACGACAGCGGCCCGCGGCCGCTGGGCACCGGCCAGGACGTCCGCCCGCGCGGCCAGGAGTGCCGCCGGGGCGAGGAGTTGCTGCCGTCCGGCACCACGGTCGGGCCGGTCGTGCTCGGCCTGGCCGCCGCCTGCGGCCACGACGGACTGTCCGTGCACCGCCGTCCCGAGGTCCAACTGCTCGTCCTGGGCGACGAGTTGCTCACCGCCGGGGTGCCCGCTCCCGGGCTGGTCCGGGACGCCCTCGGGCCGCTGCTGCCGCCCTGGCTGCGGGCCGTCGGCGCCGAGCCGGCCGAAGTCGGCTACGTCCGGGACGACTTCGGGCTGCTCCGGGACGCGCTGCGGCACTCCACCGCCGACCTCGTGGTCACCACCGGCGGGACGGCCGCCGGGCCGGTCGACTTCCTGCACCGGGCGCTCGCCGAGGCCGGTGGCCGACTGCTGGTGGACGGTGTCGCCGTCCGGCCGGGGCACCCGATGCTGCTGGCCGAACTCCCCGGCGGCCGTCACCTGGTGGGCCTGCCGGGCAACCCGCTGGCCGCCGTCGCCGGGATGGTGACCCTCGTCCTGCCGCTGCTGCACGCCCGCGGCGGGCGGCCGGCCGGCGCCCCCGTCCTCGCACCGGTCGCGGCCGACCTGCACGGGCACCGTACGGACACCCGGCTCCAGCCGGTCCGGCGGACCGCCGAGGGCGTCCTGCCGCTGGACTTCGACGGGCCGGCGATGCTGCGCGGGCTCGCCCGGGCGGAGGCGCTGGCCGTGGTGCCGCCCGGCGGGGCGGGCGCGGGGCAGACGGTCGAACTGCTGGAGGTGCCGTGAGCGAGCGGTGGGGGTACCCCCGGCCGGAGGCCGGGGGAGAGGGGACCATCACGAGGTACGCGTCGGGAGAAGCGGCGGCCGGGCAGCGCGAGGTGGGCGCATGAGCCGACTTCGACGCACGATGGCGCCCGGCACCGAGCCGTGGGCGGACGCCGGGATCGTGCTGCCCGTCCGACGGGCCGCGCCCGCCGTCCGGCAGGTCGGCTCCCGGCTGCTGCTGGCGCTCGCCGTCCTGGTCGCCACCTCGTTCATCGTCTACCTCGACCGGGACGGCTACAACGACAACGCCGGTGGCGAACTCAGCTTCCTGGACGCGGCCTACTACGCCACGGTGACGCTCTCCACCACCGGGTACGGCGACATCACCCCGTTCAGCGACAGCGCCCGGCTCACCAACATCTTCGTGATCACCCCGCTGCGCGTGGTGTTCCTGATCATCCTGGTCGGCACCACCCTGGAGGTGCTCACCGAACGGACCCGCCTGCAATGGCGGTTGAACCGCTGGAGGTCCACCGTGCGCGAGCACACCGTCGTCATCGGCTACGGGACGAAGGGTCGCAGCGCCGTCGACACCCTGCTCGGACAGGGGGTGAAGAAGGAGGACATCGTCGTCGTCGACCCGCAGCGCAAGGTGATCGACCAGGCCGCCCAGCACGGCCTGGTCGGGGTGGTCGGCGACGCCACCCGCACCGACACCCTGGTGCGGGCCGCGCTGCCCACCGCCGCGCGGGTGGTGGTCGCACCGGAGCGGGACGACACCGCCGTACTGATCACGCTGACGGCCCGGCAGTTGAACAAGGCCGCCACCGTGGTCGCCGCCGTCCGGGAGGACGAGAACGCGCCGCTGCTGCGGCAGAGCGGCGCCGACGTCGTGGTGACCAGCTCCAGTTCGGCCGGCCGCCTGCTCGGGCTGTCGATGCTCAGCCCGCACGCCGGGGCGGTGATGGAGGACCTGCTGACGTACGGCAACGGGCTGGACGTGGTGGAGCGTCCGGTCACCCGGGCCGAGGCCGGGCACAGCCCGCGCGCGTGCGACGACCTGGTGGTCGCGGTGGTCCGGGGCCGACGGGTGCTCAACTACACCGAGCCGGAGGCCGCCGTGCTCCAGCTCACCGACCGGGTCATCGTCATCAAGTCCAGCGGAGTCGCGCCGACCGGCTGAGCCGCGCCGTGCAACCGCCCCGGACCGCAGTAGGTTCGGGGCATGCATGCGATGACGATTCCCGTACCCGGTGGTCCCGAGGCACTGGTCTGGGCCGAGGTGCCCGACCCGGTGCCCGCCGAGGGCGAGGTCCTGGTCGAGGTGGCGGCCACCGCCGTCAACCGTGCCGACCTCCTCCAGCGGCAGGGCTTCTACAACCCGCCGCCCGGCGCCTCGCCCTACCCGGGGCTGGAGTGCGCCGGGCGGATCGTCGCGCTCGGGCCCGGGGTGTCCGGCTGGGCGGTCGGCGACGAGGTGTGCGCGCTGCTGGCCGGCGGCGGCTACGCGCAGCGGGTCGCGGTGCCGACCGGGCAGCTGCTGCCGCTGCCCGCGGGGCTGTCCGTCGAGGAGGCCGCGGCGCTGCCCGAGGTGGCCTGCACGGTGTGGTCCAACGTCTTCCTCACCGCGCACCTGCGGCCCGGCGAGACGGTGCTGCTGCACGGTGGCGCGAGCGGGATCGGGACCATGGCGATCCAGCTGGCCAAGGCGGTCGGCGCGCGGGTCGCGGTCACCGCGGGCAGCCGGGAGAAGCTGGCGCGGTGCGCCGAGCTGGGCGCGGACATCCTGATCGACTACCGCGAGCAGGACTTCGTCGAGGCGCTCCGGGAGGCCACCGGCGGCGCCGGGGCGGACGTGATCCTGGACATCATGGGCGCCAGATACCTCCAGCGGAACGTGGAGGCGCTGGCGGTCAACGGGCGGCTGGTGGTCATCGGCCTCCAGGGCGGGGTGAAGGGCGAACTCGACCTCAACGCGCTGCTGCGCAAGCGCGGGGCGGTGATCGCCACCAACCTGCGCGGGCGCCCGCTGGCGGAGAAGGCGGCGATCGTGGCGGCCGTGCGGGAGCACGTGTGGCCGCTGGTCGAGTCCGGGGTGGTGCGGCCGGTCCTGGACCGGGTGCTCCCGCTGGCGGAGGTGGCCGAGGCGCACCGGGTGCTGGAGCGCGGGGAGCAGGTCGGGAAGGTCGTGCTGCGGGCCTGAGCGGGGGAGGTCCGGGGGAGGTCCAGGGGAGGTTCGGGGGAGGTCCGGGGGCGGCGCGGACAGCGGCGGAAAGGGCGTGAATTGCCCGAAATGCCGTAACGATCGGGGCGTGCGAGTCTGGTCCGGAGCAGTCCCGCCGCCGATCCCGCCCCCGGGCGCCGTCGGCCGTCGGAAGGACTCCGACCGTGGCCGCATCACCGCACGCACCGCTCGGGCCACTGCCCGTGGCGCCGCACCACCGTCGTACTTCCCGCCGCTCCCCCGGCCGCGCCCAGCGGCTGTTCGCGGCGGCCGTGCTGGGGCTCATCCTCCCGCTGGCCGCCGCCTCCGCGGCCGTCGCGCTGCCTTCGCCGGCGGCCCTGACGCTGCCGACGGTCCTGCCCTCGCCGGAGGCGGGGACGGGGACGGACGCCGAGCCGGACGCCCCCGGGCCGGCGGCCGCGCCGCCGCGGCGGCCGGTGCCGCATCCGCACCCGCACGGCGCCCGCGGGTGGGTCCGCCGGCACCACCCGGCCTCGCTGCCCGAGCGCTCCGACGCCGCCGTGGAACGGGCCAGGGGACAGGCCAGGGAGCAAGCCCCCGAGCGGGTGCCGGAGCAGGCGCCGGACCAAGCCGTCGAGCTGGGGCCGGAGCAGAGCGTCGAGCAGGGCGTCGAACAGGCTCCCGAGCAGGTCCCCGAGCAGGCCCCGGAGCAGGTCCCCGAGCAGGTCCCCGAGCAGGCCCCGGAGCTGGTCGCCGAGGCGGAGCAGCCGGAGGCCGACGGGGGCGCCGCGGAGACCGGGACACCCGGCGACACCGCCGCCGTCCCGGTCCCGGCCGCTCCGGACGCCGGCGCGGCGGCCACGGGGCAGCCGGTCGCCGCCGTCGCCGCCGTGCCCGCGATCTTCCCGGCCCACTGGCAGGACGCCTCCACCACCCAGCTCCCGCTGGGCGTCGGCCTGGGCCTGATCGGCTGCGGCCTGGGACTGGTCGGCCTGCGGCTGCGCAAGGGCTGAGGCCCGGGACGGCCCCGCGCCGGGTGCGGCACGCCCGGCGCGGGGCCGGGTTGTCGGCGGCTGCGGTTCGGCGGGCGGGGGCCGGCCGGGCCGGGCGCCGTCGGCGGTCGGCGGGTGGACGGTCGGCGGACGCGGTGCGGGAACTGAGTATCCGTACGGATACCCGCGCGGCGCCCGGCGGCGTACCGTCGTCAGGGGTGGCGCAGGACGCCGGGACGACCGGGGGCTTCCGCCCGGCCAACCCCAGTGAGAGAGAATGTTGTTCATGACGAATCCGATGAACGAGCGCCCGTCGCAGGAGCCCTTGCGGGCCGCCGGCGGGCAGTCGCAGGACGGCCAGAAGGTGCTGATCGTCGGACCGGACGGGATGCCCGTGGGCCAGGGGTTCGGCGGCCCGGTGGGGGAGGGGGAGCACGAGGGCGACATGCCGCGCGAGCTCCCGGTGACCGAGATGGTCGAGCAGCCCGCCAAGGTCATGCGCATCGGCAGCATGATCAAGCAGCTGCTGGAGGAGGTCCGGGCGGCGCCTCTGGACGAGGCGAGCCGGGCCCGGCTGAAGGACATCCACGCGAGTTCGATCAAGGAACTCGAACTCGGTCTGGCCCCGGAGCTGGTCGCCGAGCTGGAGCGGCTGTCGCTGCCCTTCACCGAGGACTCCATCCCGACCGAGGCCGAGCTGCGGATCGCCCAGGCCCAGCTGGTCGGCTGGCTGGAGGGCCTGTTCCACGGCATCCAGACCGCGCTGTTCGCGCAGCAGATGGCGGCGCGGGCCCAGCTGGAGCAGATGCGGCGGGCGCTGCCGCCCGGCCTGCACAGCGGCGAGCCGGACGAGGACGAGCCGGGCCAGGGCCGCGGCATCCGCTCCGGTCCCTACCTGTAGTCGCATCCGGCCCCACCCCCGGCGACAGGTGCCTCCGGTCCGCGTCCGGACCGGACGTACCGCGACGGTCCGCCCCCGGTCCCGGCCGTCGGGACCGGGGGCCGGCGGCCGGGCAGCGGGCCCGGCCCTGGACCGATCACCGTCGGCGCGAGCCGATACCCTGGCCCCTGTCGCCGGCCGGTGGAACCGCCGCGGCAGGGGCCCGCCAGGTCAGCGGGCAGGGCCACCACGCACGGACGAGACCGAACGTCAGGCTGCGGCGAGCACGGCCGCGCCGAGGGGGAGCAGAGGACCATGAGCGAGCACGGCAACGCGGCGGTCGAGGGCTTCTCCCTGGGCAACGGCCGCTATGTGCTGCAGCGGCTGCTGGGCGAGGGCGGCATGGCCTCCGTGCACCTCGCCCACGACCGCGTGCTGGACCGGCAGGTCGCGCTGAAGAGCATGCACAGCGAGCTGGGCCGGGACGACTCGTTCAAGGAGCGGTTCCGCCGCGAGGCCCAGGCCGTGGCGCGGCTGGAGCACCCGAACATCGTCACGGTGTACGACAGCGGCGAGGACGTCGCCCCGGACGGTTCCAGCACGCCGTACATCGTCATGCAGCTGATCGACGGCATGGGCCTGCGCGACGCGATCAACGAGGCGATCGGCCAGTACGGCGCGATGCCGGCCGAGCAGGCCCTGAAGGTCACCGTCGGCGTGCTGAACGCGCTGGAGGCCTCGCACGACATGGGCCTGGTGCACCGCGACATCAAGCCCGGCAACGTCATGTTCGACCGCAAGGGCAACGTCAAGGTCATGGACTTCGGCATCGCCCGCGCGCTGGAATCCGGCGTCACGTCGATGACCCAGACCGGCATGGTGGTCGGCACCCCGCAGTACCTCTCGCCCGAGCAGGCGCTCGGCAAGCCGGTGGACGCCCGCTCCGACCTGTACTCGGTCGGCGTGATGCTCTTCGAGATGATCACCGGGCAGCTGGTCTTCGACGGCGACTCGGCGTTCTCGATCGCCTACAAGCACGTTCAGGAGGAGCCGCCGGCCCCCTCCACCCTCAACCGCTCGGTCACCCCCGAGGTGGACGCGTTCGTCGCCCAGGCGCTGCGCAAGGACCCGGCGCACCGGTTCCAGAGCGCGGCGGCGATGCGGGACGAGGCGGAGCGGCTGATCGCGTCCGCCAAGGGCGGCGACAACGGGCACAGGCTGCAGGCCAGCACCCCGCTGGTGATCAACGAGGGCCCGCGCTCGGTGCACGCCGCCCCGCAGGCTCCGCAGACGCCGCACCCGCAGTTCCTCCAGCAGCCGCCGCAGCCGCAGTACCAGACCCCGCCGCCGGCCTACCGGACGCCGCACCCGCAGGCTCCGCAGGCCCCGCAGGCCCCGCACCCGCAGTTCCTCCAGCAGCCGCCGCAGCCGCAGTACCAGACCCCGCCGCCGGCGTACCGGACGCCGCACCCGCAGTTCCTCCAGCAGCCGCCGCAGGCGCACACCCCGCCGCCGCAGCCGATGCCGCCGTACCAGCAGCCGAAGGCGCCCAGCGGCGGCGGTGGCTGCTCGACGGCCGTGGTCGTGATCGGGATCATCGTCGGCGTGCTGGTGCTCGCGGGCATCATCATCGCGATCGTGGTCAACAAGGCGAACGAGAGGTCCGGCGGCAAGCTCGGCCACGCGGACCGCCCCGCCGACGTGCTGGTCCTCGACCTCCCCGCCGACCGGATTGGCCTGCTCTGACGGTTTACGGCCGGTTGGGGGGTGCCGCGTCCGCCCGCCGGAGGCGGTAGCGTTCGGGGATACGAAAGCGACAGGGCACCGCGATCCGAGCGAACGCCCGGGGCGAGGAGCGATGGCACAGACGCAGCAGCCGGACGACGACGCGGGTGTCCGAGCGGTCGGCCGGACCGGCGGAACCCCGAGGATTCCCGAGCCCGGCGCCGAGGCGCCGACCTCGGCGCTGCCGCCGGTCACCGCGGGCGGCCCGCAGACCCCGGGCCGCGGGACAGCCGTGCCGCTGAGCACCGTCGGCGACGGCCGCTACCGGCTGACCTACCGGCTCGGACGCGGCGGCATGGCCGAGGTGTTCGCCGCCGAGGACGTGCGGCTCGGCCGCACCGTCGCGGTCAAGTTGCTGCGTGGCGAACTGGCCCAGGACGACGTCGCCCGGCTGCGCTTCACCCGTGAGGCACACGCCGTCGCGGCGCTCAACCACCACTCGATCGTCTCGGTCTACGACACCGGCGAGGAGTACGTCGGGGACGAGTCCACGCCGTACATCGTGATGGAGCTGGTCGAGGGCCGCACCGTCCGCGAGCTGCTGGCGGACGAGGAGGCGCCGCCGGTCGACCAGGCGCTGATCATCATCGCCGGGGTGCTGGAGGCGCTCGCCTACAGCCACCGCAACGGCATCGTCCACCGGGACATCAAGCCCGCCAACGTGATCATCACCAACACCGGCGCGGTCAAGGTGATGGACTTCGGCATCGCCCGGGCGCTGACCGGCGGGGCCACCACGATGACCCAGACCGGCATGGTCATGGGCACCCCGCAGTACCTCTCGCCCGAGCAGGCGCTCGGCAAGCCGGTCGACCACCGCTCGGACCTGTACGCGGCCGGCTGCATGCTGTACGAGCTGCTCACGCTGCGCCCGCCGTTCACCGGCGACACGCCGCTGTCGGTGGTCTACCAGCACGTCCAGGACCCGCCGATGCCGCCCTCGCAGGCCAACGGCCGGGTGCCGACCGGGCTCGACCCGCTGGTGCTGCGCTCGCTCGCCAAGAACCCGGACGACCGCTTCCAGGACGCCGACGAGTTCCGCGCCCACCTGCAGCACGCCCTGCGCGAGATGCACGGCGCGGCCGGGGACGGCTGGGTCGGCGCCACCTCGGGCGACACCGGCGCGACCCAGGTGCTGCGGCCGGACCAGACCGCGGCCACCGCGGCCTTCGGCGCGGTGCGCCCGGGCGACCAGACCTCCGTGCTGCCGTACTCCACGGGCGGCCCGCACACCCCCTCCTCGCCCTACCCGGCGGCCGGCGCCCCGTACGGCGGCGCCCCGTACCGTGGCGGCGCGGACGAGGCCGGGGACGGCCCCGTCCGGCGGCGCGGGCCGTGGGCCTGGGTGGCCGGCGCGATCGCCGTGCTGGTCGCGGCCGGTGCGGGCATCGCGTTCGCGATCAGCGGCGACAAGACCGACCACGAGGTGTCCCCGACGCAGCCCCCGGCGGTCACCAGCACGGAGCCGAGCGCGCCCGCCCAGAGCGGCCTGACCACCCCGCCGGCCTCGGTCTCCGGCAGCAAGAAGCCGCAGGCCCCGACCGACCCCGGCAACAACAACGGGAACAACACCGGCAACAACGGCAACAACATGTCGCCGTCGCCGAGCACCGGCAAGCACGGCACGCCGACCCCGACGCAGACCACGCCCCCCAGCCACAGCGCGACCGGGAGCGCGCCGGCCACGACGGCGCCGCCGGCGACGACGCCGCCGGCGACCTCGGGCGCCGGCACGGGGACGGCGAAGCCGCCCGTGGACCCGAAGCCGCCGGTGGACCCGAAGCCGACGACCCCCTGACGCGGTCAGTTGGCGAAGGCGTCCAGGACCTGCTCGTACTCCTGGCACCACCACGCCAGCTGTCCCGCGGAGGCGGGGTAGAGCGGGTCGGCCCGGTGGTCGGCCCGCTGGTAGCGCCACTGCAGCATCCAGAAGTCGTTCAGCCGCTCCCACCAGACCCGGTGGACGGCGGCGGCCAGCTGCTCGGCGGTGGCGGCGCCGGAGGCCCGGTAGGCCTGTGAGTAGCGGCGGACCCGGACCAGGTCGAGGACGCCGGACGAGCGGTCGTTGAAGAGCAGCGTGGCGGCCCGGACGGCCTCCTCGGCGCGTGGCTGCGGGCCGAGCTTGTCCCAGTCCAGGACGGCCGCCACCCGGCCGCCCCGCGGGCCGTCGTCGTAGAGCAGGTTGAGGCCGTGGAAGTCGCCGTGGGTCCAGCCGGTGGGCGGTGCGGCCTCCGGGGCGGGGCGGCGGTGGGCGTGCTCGGCGAGCAGATCCAGCCGTTCCGTGAGCCGTTCCACCACCAGGGCGTCCAACTCCCCGGCCGGGTGGTGCTCCCGGGCGCGGGAGCGCAGGTCGCGGGCGAGCTCGGCGCTGTCGACGGGGTCGGCGCTGCGGTAGCCGGCGGGTTGTTCGATGGGGGCGCAGACGTCGTCGAGCGCGCCGTGCAGCCGGCCGAGCAGCGCGCCGAGCGCGTCGCACTGCGACGGGTCGAGCTCGTCGCCGTGCCGGTGCCGGCCGTCGACCCAGGGGAACAGCGCGAACAGCCGGCCGCCGCAGGAGGCCACCGTGCCGGACCGTCCGGCGCAGGCCAGCGGGGGTGCGACGGGCAGTCCGAGGGTGTTCAGCGCGGCCATCGCGCGGTGGTGGGCGAGGATCTTCGGGCGGCCGGCGGTGGCGGAGTCGACGTAGCACTTCAGGAAGTACGGACCGGCCTCGGTGGTGACCAGGTACCCCCGGTTCAGCAGGCCCTCGGCGACGGGTTCGGCGGTCAGCAGCCGGCCCACCCGGTAGCGGGCCAGGACCTCGGCGAGCGCGTCCGGCGGGACGGGTGGACTGAGGGTTCCCATCGGCGGTGCGGAGATGTCGGGGCGGGCCGGTGCGCAGGCGAGGGTCTGGCTGAAAGTCACGTGCAGAGGTTATGGCCCCCTTGCGGGGGCCCTTGACAAACCGTCAACTCTGTGCAGCCGTCCGGTCAGTACTGGTGGTCGGCCTGGTGCCGCGCCACGAAGGCGGCCGCCTGGGTGCGCCGCTCCATGCCCATCTTGGCGAGCAGACTCGAGACGTAGTTCTTCACCGTCTTCTCGGCCAGGTGCAACTCGTTGCCGATCTGACGATTTGTCATACCTTCGCCGATCAGATCGAGGATCCGCCGTTCCTGCTTGGTGAGTTGGGAGAGCCGCTCGTCCTCCTTCTCCCCGCCGTCGCGCAGCCGGGCGAGCACCCTGCTGGTGGCGACCGGGTCGAGCAGCGAGCGGCCGGCCGCGACGTCCCGGACGGCGGTGATCAGGTCGGTGCCGCGGATCGCCTTCAGCACGTAGCCGGAGGCGCCGGCCATGATCGAGTCGAACAGCGCCTCGTCGTCCGAGAACGAGGTCAGCATCAGGCACTTGATCTCCGGCAACTTGGACCGGATCTCGCGGCAGACCTCGACCCCGTTGCCGTCCGGCAGCCGGACGTCGAGCACCGCCACGTCCGGGTGGACCGCCGGGATCCGGGTGAGCGCCTCGGCGGCCGTGCCGGCCTCGCCGACCACCTCGATGTCGTCCTCGACCGAGAGCAGATCGTGCACGCCCCGCCGGACGACCTCGTGATCGTCGAGCAGGAATACCCTGATTTGTCCGTTATCAGTCACGTCCAAAGCCTCCCATATCACCGTACGAAAGACCTATCGTCCGGATCCCCGTACCGACGCGATCCGGCCAGGGCCGTCCAAAACCGATACCGAGAACCCCCTTACGCACGGGCGTCTGCCCGGATAACGTGCGCTGGTGTCCTGAAGGCGCTCGAATTGAGAGCTGCGTCACGCCGACCGTCACCCCCACCCTTCCGACGGCGAGCCGACCGCGGCACCCTCGGGGTTGTAGACCCTGAACAAGTAGGACGTCCTAGCGCAAGCGCGCCGAGGGCGGACGCTGGGTAACGTTCTCGTGCGGGACGCCGTCGGAACAGGATCACCACCTGCCCCGCAGTGGGAGCGCACACCCACGCGCGCCCCGCGAGGCGGTGACCGGACCGGTCACCGGCGACCCCGGGCGGCTGGACAGACCGAGGAGTGAACGTGACCGTCAAAAGCACGGCGAGGGCTCGCAAGAAGGCGGCCCCCGGCGTCCCTGACACCCTCCGTGGCAAGGGCAAGGACGCCCAGCCGGAGCTCGTCCAGCTGCTCACGCCGGAAGGCGAGCGGGTCGAGAACCCGGACTATCCCCTCACCACCACTCCCGAGGAGCTGCGCGCCCTCTACCGCGACCTGGTGCTGGTGCGCCGGTTCGACGCGGAGGCCACCGCGCTCCAGCGCCAGGGCGAGCTGGGCCTGTGGGCCTCGCTGCTCGGCCAGGAGGCCGCCCAGGTCGGCTCCGGCCGCGCGATGCGCCCCGGCGACTACGCCTTCCCCACGTACCGCGAGCACGGCGTGGCCTGGTGCCGCGACGTCGACCCGCTGAACCTGCTCGGCATGTTCCGCGGTGTGAACCACGGTGGCTGGGACCCGAACGAGAAGAACTTCCACCTGTACACCATCGTGATCGGCGCGCAGGCCCTGCACGCCACCGGTTACGCGATGGGCATCACCAAGGACGGCGCCGACGACGCGGTGATCGCGTACTTCGGCGACGGCGCCTCCAGCCAGGGCGACGTCAACGAGGCCTTCACCTTCGCCTCGGTCTACAACGCGCCGGTGGTCTTCTTCTGCCAGAACAACCAGTGGGCGATCTCCGAGCCCACCACCACCCAGACCAGGATCCCGCTGTACCGCCGCGCCTCCGGCTTCGGCTTCCCGGGCGTCCGGGTCGACGGCAACGACGTGCTGGCCTGCCTGGCGGTCACCCGCTGGGCGCTCGACCACGCCCGCAGCGGCAACGGACCGGTGCTGATCGAGGCGTTCACCTACCGGATGGGCGCCCACACCACCTCCGACGACCCCACCCGCTACCGGCACGCCGAGGAGACCGAGGCCTGGAAGGCCAAGGACCCGATCACCCGGCTCCGCGCCCACCTGGACAAGGAGGGCCTGGCCGACGAGGAGTTCTTCACCGCCGTCGACGCCGAGAGCGAGCAGCTGGGGCTGCGGGTGCGCGAGGGCGTGCGCGGCATGCCGGACCCGGACCCGACCCTGATCTTCGACCACGTGTACAGCGAGCCGCACGCGCTGGTCGATGAGGAACGGGCCGAGTACGTCGAGTACGCGGCCTCCTTCGAGGCGGGGGAGACCCACTGATGGCCGGTCAGCTGAGCATCGCCAAGGCGCTGAACGGAGCGCTGCGCAAGTCGCTGGAGAACGACCCGAAGACCGTCCTGATGGGCGAGGACATCGGCAAGCTCGGCGGCGTCTTCCGGATCACCGACGGCCTCCAGAAGGACTTCGGCGAGGACCGGGTGATCGACACCCCGCTCGCCGAGTCCGGCATCATGGGCACCGCGATCGGCCTGGCCCTGCGCGGCTACCGCCCCGTCGTGGAGATCCAGTTCGACGGCTTCGTCTACCCGGCGTTCGACCAGATCGTCTCCCAGCTGGCCAAGATGCACGCCCGTGCGCTGGGCCACGTCAAGCTGCCGGTCACCGTGCGCATCCCCTACGCGGGTGGCATCGGCGCGGTCGAGCACCACAGCGAGTCGCACGAGGCGTACTTCGCGCACACCGCCGGTCTGCGGGTGGTCACCCCGGCCAGCGCCCACGACGCGCACTGGATGCTGCGGCAGTCGATCGAGTCCGACGACCCGGTCATCTTCCTGGAGCCCAAGCGCCGTTACTGGGACAAGGGCGAGGTCGGCGACGCCGCCGACCTGGGCCTGCACGACGCCCGGATCGTCCGTTCCGGCACCGACGCGACGCTGATCGCGTACGGCCCGATGGTCAAGGTCTGCCTGGAGGCCGCCGCGGCCGCCGAGGAGGACGGCCGCCGGCTGGAGGTCGTCGACCTGCGCTCGCTCTCCCCGGTGGACTTCGCCACCCTGGAGGCCTCGGTCAAGCGCACCGGTCGGGCCGTGGTGGTGCACGAGGCGCCGGTCTTCATGGGCATGGGCGCCGAGCTGGCCGCCCGGCTCACCGAGAAGTGCTTCTACCACCTGGAGGCGCCGGTCCTGCGGGTCGGCGGCTACCACGCGCCGTATCCGCCGTCCCGGGTCGAGGAGGCGTTCCTGCCCGACCTGGACCGCGTGCTCGACGCCGTCGACCGCGCGCTCGCGTACTGATTCCGGGGAGCGAAGATGACCACCGAAGTTCGCTCGCTCCGCGAGTTCAAGATGCCCGACGTGGGCGAGGGCCTCACCGAGGCCGAGATCCTCAGCTGGTACGTCAAGCCCGGTGACACCGTCACCGACGGGCAGGTCGTCTGCGAGGTGGAGACCGCCAAGGCGGCCGTGGAGCTGCCCATCCCGTTCAACGGGGTGGTCGAGCAGCTGCACTTCCCCGAGGGCGCGACGGTCGACGTCGGCACCGTGATCATCTCGGTCGCCGTCGCCGTCGCCGTCGCCGTCGCCGTCGCCGGGGAGGCGGGGGCCGCGGCTCCGGCCGCCCCCACCGCGACGCCGGCTCAGGCCCCGGCTCCGGCTCCCGCCGAGGAGACCGAGCCCGAGCGGCGCGAGGTGCTGGTCGGGTACGGCCCCCGCACCGGCGCCGCCCAGCGCCGGGCGCGGCGGACGACCACCACGAAGGTCTCCGCGACCGTGCCGGCCGTGCCCGCGGCTCCGGCGCCCGCGGCCGCTCCGGCGCCCGTGGCCCCGGTCGCCACGGTCGCCGAAGTGCCGGGCGGAGAGCGGCCGTTGGCCAAGCCGCCGGTGCGCAAGCTGGCCAAGGACCTCGGCGTCGACCTGCGCGCGGTCACCCCGACCGGCCGGGACGGCGTGATCACCCGCGAGGACGTGCACGCCTTCGCCGCGGCCCAGGCCGCTCCGGCCGTCCCGGCGGCCGCCGCGGCCCCGGTGGCCGAGGCCGTCGTGGCCGAGCCGGCCGCGCCGCAGGTGCCCGTGTCCACCGCGGGCGACGTCCGGGTGCCGATCAAGGGCGTCCGCAAGGCGACCGCGCAGGCGATGGTGGCCTCGGCCTTCACCGCCCCGCACGTCACCGAGTTCGTGCAGGTCGACGTGACCCGCACGATGAAGTTCGTCCGTCGGCTCAAGGAGAGCGGCGAGCTGGGCCGGGACGTCCGGGTCAGCCCGCTGCTGATCGTCGCCAAGGCGCTGCTCACCGCGATCAAGCGGCACCCCGAGATCAACGCGCAGTGGGACGAGGCCGCCCAGGAGATCGTCCTCAAGGGACAGGTGAACCTCGGCATCGCCGCGGCCACCCCGCGCGGCCTGATCGTCCCGAACATCAAGGACGCCGGGTCCAAGACCCTCGCGGGCCTGGCCACTTCGCTCGGCGAGCTGGTCGAGACGGCCCGTCAGGGCAAGACCTCGCCGGCCGACATGCAGGGCGGGACGGTCACCATCACCAACGTCGGCGTCTTCGGCGTCGACACCGGTACCCCGATCCTCAACCCCGGCGAGGCCGCCATCCTGGCCTTCGGGGCGGTCCGGGAGCTGCCGTGGGTGCACAAGGGCAAGGTGGTCCCGCGTCAGGTGACCACGCTCGCGCTCTCCTTCGACCACCGCCTGGTGGACGGGGAGCTGGGCTCCAAGGTGCTGGCCGACGTGGCCGGCCTGCTGGAGCGTCCGAAGCGCCTGATCACCTGGGGCTGACGCCCTCGTAGGACCGCAGAAGGGGCCCTCCTGCGCACCGCCGTGCGCAGGAGGGCCCCTTCGTCGTACCGCCGGTTCGACTACCGCTGGGGACGGAGTCGACGGACGGCGATCAGGACGCCCGCTCCGAGGGCGAGGAACGCGGCGGAGCCGACGGCGAGGAAGGTGTTGCCGGCGGAGGAGCCGGTGTGCGCCAGCTCGGGGGTGCCGGCCGGGGCCGTGGTGGCCGGAGCGGAGGTTGCCGGGGCGGGGGCGGCCGGGGTGGTGGCCGGGGCCTGGGGCGTGGCCGGGGCGGTGCCCTCGGTCCGGTCGGCGGCGGGCTCGGCGGGGACCGGCTTGGCGCTCTTGGTGGCGGTGGGCTTGGGCTTGGCGGGGGTGGTCGGCTTCGCGGTGGGGGCGGGGGCGGCGGTGTGCGCCACGTGGAAGGTGAGCGACTCGCCGCCCTTCTCGGGGAACCCGGCGGCCTTCGCGGAGGCGACGAACACGAGGCTGGTCGTGTCCTTGGACGCGTTCGCGGAGAGCCCCACCCGGTACAGGAAGTTCACGGCCCGGCCGTTCTCCAGGCGCGGGGCGGTGTTCGCCGCGGACGGGACGGCGTACACCGACGGGTCGCAGCCGCCGTGGACCAGCTTGACCGGCTTCCAGCCGCCCGCGGAGGCGACCTCGACGGTGACGTCCTTGGTGTCCAGGCCGCCGGAGGCCGGGTTGTACATCCCGAGCAGCCCGGAGATGTTCTGGTACGGGGCGCCGGTGAAGTTGGTGACGCTGATGCCGATCTCGACCTTGGGGCCGCCCGCGGTGATGGTCTGGTTGGCCGGGGTCATGTGGAACCCGGCCTCGTAGGAGCCCTGGTGGTCGGCGGCGGGCGCCTCGGTGACGCTCGCGGTGGTCTTCGGCGCGGCCTTCGCGGGGGCGGAGACGGCGGGGGCGTCGTCGGCGCTGTCCCCGCAGGCCCAGGCGGTGTCGGTGGCGAGGAACTGGACGCCGCCGGCGAGGACGGTGGTGGCGGCGAGGACGGCGATGCGGCGGCGGCCGGAGAGCGTGCGGTCGTTCTTCGCGAAACGGGTGATAACGGACATGCGCATGGCGTGGATCCCCAGGGTCGTGGTGCTGACGGTGTGAGTGGGTGAAGACGACCGGCTCCGCTCCTCCTGGGCGGAAGCGCCCCCCGGCTCTGCCGGTCTCGCTCTCCGTGCCTTCACTTGTATGGACGCGCATCCCCGTCGGGGGTTGCAGGTGGGTTTCGAGAAATTTTCGCCGGTGGGGCCGAGGGCCGCTCGGCCCCACCGGGCGGCCGGTCAGCGCTGGTGGTGGAGCCGGCGGACGGCGATCAGGACGCCGGCGCCGAGGGTGAGGAAGAGGGCGGAGCTGAGGGCGAGGAAGGTGTCGGTGGCGGAGGAGCCGGTCCGGGCCAGCTCGGCGGTGCCGGCCGGCGCGGTGGCGGCCGGGGCGGCGTCCTTGGTCCGGTCCGCGGCCGGTTCGACGGCCGTGGTGGGCGCGGGCTTGGCCGGGGTGGTCGGCTTGGCGGTCCGGGCGGGCTGGGCGCCCGGGTGGACGACCTTGACGGTGGTGCTCGCCGACTTGCCGGTGGCGGCCTCCCCGCTCCACGCGTCGGTGGTGAGCGTCAGCGAGGCGAGGTCCTTCGGGGCCCCGGCCGCCAGGGTGATCCGGAACAGCGCGCGGCCGGCGTGGCCGTCCGCCAGCGGCTGGAGCAGCGGGGAGGTGTCGACGCGGACGGCCTCGCCGGCGCAGCCGTTGTCGGTGCCGAGCTTCGTCCAGGAGCCGCCGCGCATGACCTCGACCGTCACGTCCTCGGGGAGGAGGTGGTTCTTGCCGCCGGTCGCCTTCAGGGTGAGGTCCGGGGCCACCTCGTCGAACGCGGCCCCGGTGAAGTTGGCGAACTCCACGCCGAACTCGGTCTTCTCGCCGGCGGTCAGCGAGGTCGCGACCGGGGCGATGAAGGCGCTGACCGGGGTCCCGCTGTGGTGTCGGGCCATGGCCGCCTCGGAGACGACCGAGTTGTTCGCGGAGTACGGGCCGTCGCAGGCCCAGGCGGTGTCGGTGGCGAGGAACTGGACGCCGCCGGCGAGGATGGTGGTGGCGGCGAGGACGGCGATGCGGCGGCGGCCGGAGAGCGCGCGCTCGTTCTTCGCGAAACGGGTGATAACGGACAGGCGCATGACGTGACTCCCCAGGGTCATGGTGCTGACGGTGTGAGTGGGTGAAGACGACCGGCCCCGCTCCTCCCGAGCGGAAGCGCCCCCGGCTCTGCCGGTCTCGCTCTCCGTGCCTTCACCTGTATGGACGCGCATCCCCACGGGGGGTTGCAGACGGGTTCCGAGAAATCTCGGGTTCTGTCCGGCGGGCCTTCTAAGCCTCTCGCGTGAAGGTTGGTATGACCAGAATGGTCCGGAAAGTGCGGATCGTTCGGCCAGGTCGGTGACTTTCTCGCGGCCGGATAGGGGAGTCCCGGCCGCCCGGGTACGTCTCCGCTCCACCACCCGGGCGACGCCGGGTGACCGGATCCGGGAGGACGCACCCGTATGGCGCCTGGCAACCCTGGCCGTCTCGTCCGGAGTCTGGCCGCCCTCGTGCTGCTGTCCGCCGCCGCCCTCCCGAGCGCCCTGGAGCTGGCCGGCCCCTCGCCGTTCGGCGTGATCGGCCCGGGGGCCCCGGCCGACCGCGCGGTGCCCCCGCACACGGCCCTCCAGGCCGACCGGCGGATATTCGCGGCCGCCCCGACCGTCGAGATACGCCGCACCGGCGACCCGGCCAACCGGATCACCCTGGTGCTGCTCGGCGACGGCTACACGGCCGGCGAGCAGGACCTCTTCCGGCAGCAGGCCGACAAGGCCTGGCACGCGCTGATGGACATCGAGCCCTTCCGTACCTACCAGGGCTTCTTCAACATCCGGCGGGTCGAGGTGGTCTCCCCGGTCTCCGGGATCGCCGAGTCCGAGAGCCGCGGCCGCAAGACCGCCACCCCGCTCGGCATGCACTTCTGGTGCGAGGGCACCGCCCGGCTGCTCTGCGCCGACGAGGCCGCCACCGCCCGGTACGCGGGGGACGGCGCCGGGCCGCAGTACCTGATAGCGCTGGCCAACTCCACCGAGTACGGCGGCGCCGGCGGCACCGGGGTGACCACCCTGGCGGGCGGCAGCCCGGACGCCGGGCGGATCATCCAGCACGAGATCGGGCACACCGTGGGCGACCTCGGCGACGAGTACGACACCGCCCCGGACGACGCCGACTACCCGAACCTCGCCACCCTCAACGCCGACGACATGCGCAGGAAGCAGACCAAGTGGTGGCGCTGGCTGGGCGCCGAGTCCCCGGACGGGGCCGGCGTGATCGGGGCGTACCGCAGCGCCAACGGCCTCTACCGGCCGACCCAGGACTCGGTGATGCGCACCCTGGGCAGCGCGTACAACCTCCCCTCGCGCGAGGCGATCATCGAGGAGCTGTACCGCAGGGTCCGGCCGACCGACACCCCGGTGCCGCCCCCCGGCGAGGTGTCCGGGCGGCCCCGGCTCGACGTCCGGCCGCTGCCGCTGAACGGCCCGCGGCAGCTGAAGGTGGAGTGGAAGGTGGACGGCGTCCCGGTGGCGCCGCAGTCCGCCGACGGCGCCCGGCTGGACACCGCCCGGCTGGAGCTGGCCCCGGGCCGGACGGTCACCGTGACGGCGACCGTCCGGGACGCCACCGACTGGGTGCGGGACGAGGCCTTCCGGGAGCGCTACATGACCCGCTCGGTGTCCTGGACGCTGACCGGCTGAGGCGGGGCCGAGGCTGAGGCCGGGGCGCACGGGCCCCTGGTCCGAGCATCCGATCATGGGATGACTAGTCTGGTCGGACTATGACCGTGGAGCCCGTTCGTTCAGCCCCGTCCCCGACCGTCCCCGCTCCCCGGCCCATCGCCGAGCCCCCGGCCGCGTCCGCATCCGCGTTCGGCTCCGCGCCCGCGCTCGTACCGCCCGGCGGCCGGGCGGCCTGGCTGGCCTGGTCCGTCGGCGTCAGCGTCTACATCCTGGCCGTCATCCACCGCACCAGCCTCGGCGTGGCCGGACTGGACGCCGCCGACCGCTTCGGCATCGGCGCCTCGGCGCTCTCCACCTTCTCGATCCTCCAGGTGCTGGTCTACGCGGCCATGCAGATCCCGGTCGGCCTGCTGGTCGACCGGTTCGGGCCGCGCCGGGTGCTGATGCTCGGCGTCGTGCTGCTGAGCGCCGGCCAGCTGGCCTTCGCCTTCAGCTCGGCGTTCGGCCCCGCGCTGGCCTCCCGCGCGGTGCTCGGCTGCGGCGACGCGATGACCTTCATCAGCGTGCTGCGGATCGCCGCCCGGTGGTTCCCGGCGGCCCGGAACCCGTTCGTGGCCCAGCTGACCGGCCTGGCCGGGATGGGCGGCAACCTGGTCACCACCGTGGTGCTCGCCCGGGCGCTGCACAGCGAGGGCTGGACGCCGACCTTCACCGCGATCGCGCTGCTGGGCGTGGCGGTGTTCGCGCTGGTCGCGCTCCTCCTCCGGGACGCGCCGCCGCAGGCCGCCGTCCGGCCCGGGGCGCCCGGGGCGCGGCCGAAGGTCGGCCGGCAGGTGCTCGCCTGCTGGCGGGAGCCGGGCACCCGGCTCGGGCTCTGGATCCACTTCACCACCCAGTTCCCCGGCAACGCCTTCGGCCTGCTCTGGGGCCTGCCCTACCTGGTGCAGGCGCAGGGGATGTCCCGGGCCGGGGCCGGCGGGCTGCTGACCCTGCTGGTGCTCAGCAACATGACCTTCGGCTTCGTCTTCGGCCGGCTGCTCTCCGCCTCGGCGCGGGCCCGGATGCCGATCGTGCTGACCGTCGTCGGGAGCACTGCGCTCGGCTGGGCGCTGGTGCTGGCCTGGCCCGGCGGCCACCCGCCGACCTGGCTGCTGGTCGGGATCATCCTGGTGATGGGCAGCAACGGCCCGGCCTCTCTGGTCGGCCTCGACTACGCGCGCGCCCGCAACCCCGTCGAGCGGCTCGGCACCGCCTCCGGGATCGTGAACATGGGCGGCTTCATCGGGACGATGATCACCCTGTTCGGGATCGGCGTGCTGCTGGACGCGCTCTCCCCGGCCGGCGCCGGCGCGTACTCGGCCGCCGCCTTCCGCTGGGCGTTCTGCTGGCAGTTCGTCCCGCTGGCGGTGGGCACGGCGATGATCCTGCGGCTGCGCCGCAGGGTCGCGGCGCAGCCGGGCTGAGCCCGGGCCCCGGGCTCAGCCCGGATCGCAGGCTTCGGGCCTCGGGCCTGGGCTTCGGGCCTCAGATGGTGACCGAGAAGTTGGCCAGCACCCGCTCGGCCAGCTCCCGGTCGCCGTCGACGGTGACCGGGCCGGGGCGGCCGCGGCCGCAGGCGAGCCGCAGGTAGGTCTCCCAGCCCATGGTGAGCTGGACGTCCGGGGCCAGGCTGATCGACTCGTCCACGGTGCAGCGGCCGGTGGCGTCCACCCGGACGGTGCGCAGGAACTCCACCGGACCGGTGACGTCCAGCACCAGCACCGTCCCGGCCGGGGCCCCGGCCTTGTCGGTGACGGCCTTGGGCAGCAGCTCCAGCAGCAGGTCCCGGGTGATCAGGGCGGCCGGGGCGTCCAGGTTGCCCGGGGCCTCCAGGGCCCGGCGCAGGTCCTGCTCGTGCACCCAGACGTCGAAGACCCGCATCCGGAGCAGCTCGTGGTACGGGAAGTCCCTGGCCAGCGGCCCGGCCGGCCAGCGCACCGGCTCCTCGGGCGTCTGCTTGGCGTTCCGCAGCGCCCGGGAGCGGCGGATGATCGTGTACTCCAGCTCGCTGGTCATCTCCAGCGCGGTGTGGCAGCGGCGCTTGTCGACCGGCAGTTCGATGTAACGGGCGAACTCGGTGGTCACGTGACGGAGGTCACGCGGCAGCGAATGGATCGGGCGGGGGTCGCCGAGCAGGTCGGACTCGACCGCGATCACGTGCGAGACGATGTCCCGGACGGACCAGCCGGGGCACTCGGTGGCCCGGTTCCAGGAGCCCTCGGGAAGGGGGGCGACCAGCTCCGATATGGACTCGATGCTCTGGGTCCACGCTTCGGTGTAAGCCTGCACGGTCTGGTTGTCCGTCACGGGAATCTCCGGCCCTCCGTCAGCTTCCTTGCCGCCTGTGCCCCGCCGTCACGGCCGACCGGGATGGTCCGGCTTTCCGGGCGCACACGCTAACCGCACGTTACGCTGCCGGATGACAGCTGGGCAGCGCTTTCGGGTGACGATCGTAGGTCTCTTGCCGTGGACGGTGGTACTGTGCGCGCTTCATTGATCCAAATCGCGGTCTCCGACGCGGAGCCGCCCGCCGAGCGGAGGGCTCGGGCGGCGGCCCTGGTGCGGGCGCAGCAGGGCGCCGATCTGGTGGTGCTCCCCGAGCTGTGGCCGCTCGGCGGCTTCGCCCACGACCTCTGGTCGGACGGCGCGGAGACCCTGGACGGGCCCACCTCGGACGCGATGTCGGCCGCCGCCCGGGCCGCCGGGGTCTGGCTGCACGCCGGTTCGATCGTCGAACGCGATCCGGACGGGCCGATCTACAACACCTCGCTGCTGTTCTCCCCGGACGGCGAGCTGGTGCACACGTACCGCAAGATCCACCGCTTCGGCTTCGACAGCGGCGAGGCGGTGGTGATGGGCGCCGGGCAGGAGATCGTCACCGCGCCCACCGACTTCGCCACGCTGGGCCTGGCCACCTGCTACGACCTGCGCTTCCCCGAGCTGTTCCGGGCGCTGCTGGACGCCGGCGCGCAGCTGCTGGTGGTCCCGGCGGCCTGGCCGGCGCGGCGGCGCGAGCACTGGACGCTGCTGGCCCGGGCCCGGGCGGTGGAGGAGCAGGCCTTCGTGCTGGCCTGCAACACCGCGGGGACGCACGCCGGGGTCGAGCAGGCCGGGCACAGCATCGTGGTGGACCCGTGGGGCCGGGTGCTGGCCGAGGCGGGGGCGGACGAGGAGGTCCTGACGGTCGAGTTCGACCCGGCCGAGGTGGCGAAGGCGCGCGAGGAGTTCCCGGTGCTGCGGGACCGCCTGCTGGGGATCCCGGCACCGGTCCAGCGCTGAGCTGTGGCGGGGCCGGGGCGCGGTGGAGGGCGTTCCGGGAGGGTTGGTTCGTACCTGGGTCGGTCGGGTTTGAGAAGATGAGCACTCGTCGTGTTCCCCGCCGGCCCGCACGAGGGCCGGCACGGTAGGCCGCCCGAGGAGATCGCGCCCATGCCTGACAACGGCGCAGGCGACACCCCCCGCCCCGTCATCCACCGCAACAGCCTGCGTGAGCAGATCGCCGGCGCGCTGCGCGAGGAGATGATGGCCGGCCGACTCGCGGCCGGCCGCAACTTCACGGTCAAGGAGATCGCCGAGCTGTACGGCGTCTCCGCGACCCCGGCCCGCGAGGCCCTGGTCGACCTCGGGGCGCAGGGACTGCTGCGGGCCGAGCACCACCGTGGCTTCACCGTGCCCGAGCTGGGGTGGGACGACTTCCTGGAGATCTTCGAGTCCCGGGTGCTGATCACCGACAGCTTCCACCGCCAGTACGCCACCCGCCGGGCGCTGCCCGACCTCAGCCGGCTGCCCTCGCTGCACCGCCGGGCCGACGCCGCGGTGCGGGCCGCCCGGGCCGGGAACCTGGACGTGATGGTGGGCTGCGACCGCAGGTTCTGGCAGGAGGTCGGCGGGCTGCTCGGCAACCGCCGGATCGCCGACTACCTGGACTGGCTGCGGGTGCAGTCCTGGATGTTCGCCGCGCGCTACCTGCGGGAGCTGCCCGCGCTGGGCGGGATCTGCTGGGAGCGCCACTCCGACCTGGTCGAGGCGATCGAGGCCCGCGACTCGCTCGGCGCGCACCGGATCATCTGCGAGTACAACCTGTACACCGTCCGGCTGCTCGCCGGGCTGGCCGGGCAGCCGCTGGAGTCGGTGACCGTCCTGGAGCTGCTCACCGAGTTCACCGGGGAGGACCCGCCGCCGGTGCCGGTCGAGCCGCCGCCCGCGCCGCCGGAACCGGACGCGCCGCCGGAGCCGGCCACCGGGCCCGGCGCCGACCCCGGTGCCGAGCGGAGCCGCCGCGGCGACGAGGCGGGCCGGGAACTCGGCCGTGAGCTGGGCCTAGGCCTCGGACTGGTGCCGCAGCCGCGCACGGTCCCCTACGGCCGGTTCGGCCGACGACTCCCGTAGGGCGGCACGCGAGGAGGGCCCGAGTCGCACGCGGCGCCGGGCCGGTAGGGTGGGCGGTCATCGGTTCGGGCGCCTGGTGAAAGGGCCGTCCGGGTACCGACCCAACCCCGTCGTCGCCCCGTCTCCGCGGGCGATCCACGCCTCCGGAGAGGAACTGCCGGCCATGGCCTGCGACCTCTGGCTCGTCCCGCTGGTGGACGTGCTGAGCCACAGCCCCGACAACCCCTTCCGGGACGACCTCGCGCTCTACAACTCGGTGCTGGCCTCGCGCGGACTGCCCGAGGTGCCGGTCTACCGTTTCGTCCCGGGCATCAGCGGTGCGGTCGAGCCGATAGCCGCCTTCGACTACGACTCGCTGCACTTCCTGCGCCGCGCCTACCTGTTGGGCCTCACCGGCCTGGACATCACCCCGGTCGACGCGCTCGGCGGCGACTACGAGCAGCTGCTGGAGATGTTCGAGAGCAGCGCCGAACAGTCGCACCTGGTCTGGCACTTCGACCACGCCGGGGCGTACGTGCCGGTCGAGTTCGCGGCGCCGCTGGTGGACGACACGCTGCTCGCCTCCGGCGGACCGCTCGGCTCCAGCCACGGGCTGCTGCGCGAACTCCAGGCCGTCGCACCGGCGCTGGGCATCGACCCGTTCAACCCGCCGGGCCCGACCCGGCCGCTCGGCCCGACCGGCCTGGAGCAGCCGTTCGGGCCGCCGATCGACGACGTCCACCCCTTCGCCAGGGAGCGGCACGCCTGGTCGGGCCTGTACGCGGCGGCGACCAGGAGCGTCTCCCAGGGCTCGATGATCGTCTTCGCCTGAGCCCGACCCCGCCCCTGACTCCGATCCGGCCCCCGTCCGGGACCCTGCCCCCGTCCGGGCACTTGACCCTCCGTATCCCCGATCACTACCGCAGCGGCCCCTCCGGCGGCCGCTGGCGCGGCATGGTGGGCCGGGTGCCCGGCGGCGGCAGCACCCGCACCTGGGCACCCACCCCGGGCTCGCTGCGCCCGCCCCAGGCCCCGCCGGACTGAGTGGGCAGCTGGGTCATCGAGGCGCGGAACTCCAGCATCCACTCCGAGGTCTCGGAGCGGACCATGTCCGAGACGTCCTCGCAGAACCGGCGCAGCACGCCCAGGCAGCGCTCGGCGGCCTCGCCCGCGGTGCCCTCGGTCGGACCGAGCACCTCGCGCACGCACTCCGACGCCCAGTCGAACTGGAAGGCCTCCAGACGGCGTTGCAGCGCCTGCCCGGTGGAGACGTCCCGCATCCAGCCGGAGGTGAGCCCGAAGACCCGGTCGGCGGCCAGGCTCGCTGCGGAGAGCGCGAAGCCGACGTAGCCCCAGCCGGTGCCGTGCGGGAAGGCCCCGGCCAGGTCGAGCAGCGGGGCCGTCACCCCGCCCACCGCGAAGCCGGCCGCGGCGAACCGCAGCAGGCGCGCCCAGCGGCGCTTCCAGACCCGGTCCCGGCGGTACCACTCGATCGCCTCGACCGCCCGCTCCTCGGACCACCGGTAGAGCTCCTCCAGCCGTTCGGCGGGCTCGCCCCAGTCCCCGAGCGGGAACTGGCGGGTGCTCAGATCGGCTCGGTGGCGGGTGGAGGCGGGTCGGACGACGGCGGCGACGGGCTGGTCCTCCTCACCGATCTCCTTGCCCCAGGCACTCTCCTCGGGCTGCATTTCCGGCTGGCTCACCTGTGGGGCTCCCTGTGGCGGGCGGACTGCTGGTTCTGTCGGCGCAACGGCTGACGTGGTGTCCGCCGGTGGTTCTCCAACAGCACTTCTTACCGCCAAATGGCTGACCGTGGGGGCGCTTCTCCGGTGATCGTTACCGGTTTCGGCCAACGGAACCCGAGGTGGGCCGGTTGCGGGAGGCGGCGAGATTTCACCCGTCCGAGCGAGGGTCCGGTGACCCGCCGTCGTGACCCGGCCACCCACCGCCGAACCACCTCCGCCGGACTTGGAGGATCCTCCGACGCGCCCGGCGTGCGGAGCCCTCCGCCTGGACGATCCGACGGGACCGGAGAGCGGCCGGAACAGGCCACCGACTACGCTGCCAGGCGTGAAGGTCCTCGTCATCGGCGGCGGCGCCCGCGAACACGCCCTGTGCCGCTCCCTGTCCCAAGATCCCGCAGTGACCGAACTGCACTGTGCCCCGGGCAACGCCGGGATCGCGCAGATCGCGACGGTCCACCCGGTCGACCAGCTGGACGGCGCGCAGGTCGCCGCGCTGGCCGGCCGGCTCGGCGCCGCCCTGGTCGTGGTCGGTCCGGAGGCCCCGCTGGTGGCCGGCGTCGCGGACGCCGTGCGCGCCGCCGGCATCCCGGTGTTCGGCCCGTCCGCCGCGGCCGCGCAGCTGGAGGGCTCGAAGGCCTTCGCCAAGGACGTGATGGCCGCGGCCGGCGTCCCCACCGCGCGCTCCTACGTCTGCACCACCGCCGCCGAGGCCGCCGAGGCGCTGGACGCCTTCGGCGCCCCGTACGTGGTGAAGGACGACGGCCTGGCCGCCGGCAAGGGCGTCGTGGTCACCTCCGACCGCGAGGCCGCGCTGGCGCACGCCGCCGCCTGCGAGCGCGTGGTCATCGAGGAGTACCTGGACGGCCCCGAGGTCTCGCTGTTCGCGATCACCGACGGCACCACCGTCGTCCCGCTCCAGCCCGCCCAGGACTTCAAGCGCGCGCTGGACGGCGACGAGGGCCCCAACACCGGCGGCATGGGCGCCTACTCGCCGCTGCCGTGGGCGCCGGCCGGGCTGGTCGAGGAGGTCCTGGAGACCGTCCTCCAGCCGACCGTGGACGAGCTGCGCCGCCGCGGCACCGAGTTCTCCGGCCTGCTGTACGCGGGCCTGGCGCTCACCTCGCGCGGCACCCGGGTGATCGAGTTCAACGCCCGCTTCGGCGACCCGGAGACCCAGGTCGTGCTGGCCCGGCTGCGCACCCCGCTGGCGGGCGTGCTGCTGGCCTCCGCCGACGGGACCCTGGACCAGCTGGAGCCGCTGCGCTGGGACGAGGGCGCGGCCGTCACCGTGGTCGTCGCCTCCGAGGGCTACCCGGCCGCCCCGCGCACCGGAGACCCGATCGAGGGACTGGCCGAGGCCGAGGCGGACGGCACCGCGTTCGTGCTGCACGCCGGGACGAAGGCGGACGAGGACGGCCGGGTGCTCAGCGCCGGCGGCCGCGTCCTGTCGGTCACCGCGACCGGCGCCGACCTGGCCGAGGCGCGCGAGCGCGCGTACGCCGCGGTGGACCGGATCTCCCTCAAGGGCGGCCAGCACCGTACCGACATCGCGCTGAAGGCGGCCACCGCCTGAGGCGGGCCCGTCCACGCCCTCCGCGGCCCCCGTGCGAACCGCTCGCACGGGGGCCGCGGTGCGTGGGAGCCGGCGGTGCGCGGGGCGGCCCGGCGGGGGCGGGCCGGCTCCGGACGAGCGGGTCCGCCGGTCAACCCCAAGGGCGCAGCGTCCCGGGCGTTTCGCGGCCGGAGCGGCCGCGGGGGCGGACGTACTGTTCGGCCGACGGATTCCAGCCCATCGGGTGACAGCACCCGCATCCGGCTGACGCAACCGGCCGCCCGGCCGTATGGTGCGCTGGATCGCGGTGCGCGGGGCCCGCGCGCCGGGGTCGCCGCCGGGTAGCGGTGCTCCCACGGGGGGATGCTGGACGGCGTCCGGCCGGGCGGTCGTCCGGGTGCTTCGCACCGGACCGGTCGCCGGCAGCCGGGCGGCGTCACCGGAGCAACCGGGCGGTGTCACCGGGACGAGTGGAAACCGGGGTGATCCGGAACATCCACCCGGACCGGGGCGTCGAAAATGTCAGTAGCGCCACGCAGCATGCACTACCGGGGATCGGACACCTCCGCTTCCCGGTCGGAACTGATCGTTTCGAGTCGGCTCAGGGCCCGAAGCCGGGCGCCCGAGGGCTCCGAAGGGGGTGCCGCACCGTATGGCCGCAGTCGACACCGCGCGCGCTCACGCCCAGGCGGTCCTGCGGGTCCGAGGCCTCGCCCGGGCCGCCGCCGCCCTGCCCGCCGCCGTCGCGGTGGTCCTGCTCGCGGGCCGGTTCACCGGCCGGATCGGTGCGCCGGGGGCCGCCGACGCGGCGGGCTGGGACGCCGCACGCTGGGCGGTCTGCGCGATCGCCGCGCTGACCCTCCTGGTGGCCGGGCTCACCGCCCGCGCCCTGCGCCGGGCCGTCCCGCCGCGCACCCCGGCCGTCCCGCTGGACCGGGCCGAGGCCCCCGAGCTGTACCGGCTGATCGACGAGCTGGCGGACCGGCTGGCCGTGCCGGCGCCCTCGGCCGTCGCCCTCACCCCGGACTGCGACAGCTGGCTGGAGGACCTCCCGCAGGCCGCATCGCGTCCGCCGAAGGGCGCCCCCGGGGCGCCCGCTCCCGTCCTGGTGATCGGCTCGCCCTTCCTGTGGTGGATGCGGGCCGGCGAACTGCGCGCCCTGCTCGCCCCCGTGGTGGCCGGCACCGCCGCCTCCGCCGACCCGGAGATCGCCGCAGCCCGGCGCTTCCTGCGCAGCCTGGACGCCTGCCTGGACTCCGGCGGCGGCGCGGCCCCCGGCCTCGGCGGCGGCACCCTGGCCGCCCCGCCCCGGCCGCCGCGGCGCGGTCCGGCCGCGCTCGCGGACCGGGTCGTCCGCCGGATCGTCCGCCGCCTGCTCGGTGCCTGCCGGGGCCACTCCGCCGAGCTGGAGCGCTCGGTCGCGAGCTGGGCCTCCGAGCACGCCAGGACGGTCGACTACGGCCTGCGGATCGCCGCCCAGGAACAGGTCGGCCTGGCCTACGCGGGCTGGGACCGGCTGCTCACCAGGGTGGCGCTGCCCGCCTGGCGGCTCGGCCGCCATCCGGCGCACCTCAACGCCGGCGTGGTCTCCGCGCTCACCGAGCTGTCCCGGCGCGACCGGCTGGCCGACGGCTACGGCAGCAGGCTCGGCGACCGCCCCGCCTGCGACCTGCTGGAGGAGCCCGGCACCGTCGACCGGGCGGTCTCCCGGCTCGCCGCCGAACTGTTCTTCGGCCGTCCGGCGGCCGGCGCCTGGCACGAACTGGAGTGGACCGACTACCCGGCCGAGGTGGTGGACGCCGGCTGGCGGGCGGGCGCCGCCGCCCTGCAGACCGCCCTGGACCGGCTCGCCCCGCAGGCCCGCCCCGGCGCCCCGACCCTCACCCGGCTGCTGGGCCGGCTCGCGGAGGGCGACGGTGAGCTGCTGGCCGCCGCGCTCGCCGCCCAGCTGGCCCGCACCACCGCCCCGGCCCCGCTGCTCGAACCCGAGCGCAGCGGCCGCGACCTGCTGGTCGAGCACGTCACCGCGATGGTCTGTTGCGCCGCCGTGGACACCGCGGGCGGCGCCCCCGGCCTGGACTGGCTGGACGGCCCGGTGCTGCTGCTCGGCGGGGTGCGCCGCACCGACCTGGCCGGCCCGGTCGCCCAGGCCGTCGAACAGGGCCAGGACGGTCCGCTGCGCGCCTGGCTGGACGCCGCCGACGTCCGTCTCGAGAAACCCGTCCGCCTCTGACGTCCCAGGCGTCCCGGGAGGGCGCTCGGCACCCCCGTACGCGCCCCCAAATGGGCCGGCCGCCGGGAGTCTTCGCAGGCCGGAGGCCCTGCCCGGGAGGCGCGCGAGATTCCCTGCACCAATCGCTACCGGAGGGTGACGTTGCGCCAGCAGTCTGTGGTGTATTAGACCGCACGCACATCCGGGGGGCACGTGCCAACCGGGCGGAAGTGCACCTGGGAGGGGCGCGTGGGGACCGAACTCAACGGCCGCTGGGAGTCGGGGACGCACGCCTACAGCGTCTCCGACCCCTTCGGCCAGGGCCCGCTGCCCTGGCTGCGCAGCCCGGACCAGTACCTGGCCGGGGCGGAGGGCGCCGTCCCCTGGTACGTCTCGGTGGACGCGCCGGGCCAACAGCCGCTGGCCGCGGGGGCCCGGCCCAAGCCCACGGTCGGCAGCCCCCAGGGCGCCAACGACGTGGACCAGCAGATCAAGGGCTTCGCCTCGGCCGGGGTGGTCCGCCCCGGCGGCTCGGTGGACTTCCGGGTCACGGTGAACCCGCCCCGCGAGTTCACCGTGGACGTCTTCCGGATCGGCCACTACGGCGGCGACAACGCCCGCCACATGACGTCCAGTCCGCTGATCTCCGGCCTCGTCCAGCCCGCCCCGCTGGTGGTCGACCGGACGGTCTCCTGCCACCACTGGTGGCACTCCTGGCGGCTCCAGATCCCGGTGCACTGGAAGCCCGGCTCGTACGTCGCCGTGCTGACCACCGCCGACATGCTGCACCGCAGCCACATCCCGTTCACCGTCCGGGACTTCGAGGACCAGGCGCACACCGCCGAACTGCTCCTGGTGCTCCCGGACGTGACCTGGCAGGCGTACAACCTGTTCCCCGAGGACGGCCGCACCGGCGCCAGCCTCTACCACGCCTGGGACGGCCGGGGCGGCCTGGTCGGGGAGCCGGAGGCGGCCGTCACCGTCTCCTTCGACCGCCCGCACGCCACCGCCGGACTGCCGCTGCACGTCGGCCACGCGTACGACTTCATCCGCTGGGCCGAGCGCTACGGCTACGACCTCTCGTACGCGACCGCCACCGACCTGCACGCCGGCCTGGTGGACCCGTCCCGGCACCGGGCGCTGGTCTTCCCCGGCCACGACGAGTACTGGTCCGAGCCGATGCGCCGGGCCGCCGAGCGGGCCAGGGACGGCGGCACCTCGCTGGTGTTCCTCTCCGCCAACACCATGTACTGGCGGGTCGAACTGTCCGCCGCCGCCTCCGGCGAGCCCAACCGGCTGCTCAACTGCCGCAAGCGGCAGAAGGTCCGTCCCGGCAGCCCGGCCGCCGGGGCGCCCGGCGCGGCCAGCGCGCTGTGGCGGGACGCAGGCGAGCCCGAGCAGCAGCTGCTCGGGGTGCAGTACTCGGGGCGGGTCGCCGCGCCCGTCCCGCTGGTCGCCCGGCACACCGCGCACTGGCTCTGGGACGGCACCGGCCTCCAGGAGGGCGACGAACTGCCCGGGCTGGTGGCCGGTGAGGCCGACCGCTACTACCCCAAGGTGGCGCTGCCCGACCACATCGAGCGGGTGCTGCTGGCGCACTCGCCCTACCAGGACCTGTCCGGCCGCACCCGCTTCCAGGAGACCTCGCTGTACCGGGCGCCCAGCGGCGCGTACGTCTTCGCGGCCGGCACCTTCGCCTGGTCGCCCGCGCTGGGGCGCCCCGGCCTGACCGACGAACGGATCCAGCGGGCCACCGCCAACCTGCTGGACCGGCTCTGCAAGAACTAGCGCGGCGGCCGGGGGAACCGGCGGACGGCGGCCCGGGAACCGGCGGACGGTGGCCGGGGAACCGGTGTTCGGCGGTCGTGAAAGACTGCGGGGGCAGTGACCTCCCCTTTCGCGGTGCCCCGCCCGCGAACGACCCCTGAGGACTGAGACACCTTGAGCGGATTTGTCACCAAGCCCGAGCCGGTCCAGGTACCCGGCCTGGTCCACCTGCACACCGGCAAGGTGCGCGACCTCTACCGCACCGAGTCGGGTGAACTGGTCATGGTGGCCAGCGACCGGACGTCCGCCCACGACTGGGTGCTGCCGAACGAGATCCCGGACAAGGGCCGCATCCTCACCCAGCTGTCGCTGTGGTGGTTCGAGCGGATCGCCGACATCGTCCCCAACCACGTGATCTCCACCGAGGTCCCGGCCGGCGCCCCGGCCGACTGGAAGGGCCGCACGCTGGTCTGCCGCAGCCTGGAGATGGTCCCGGTCGAGGCGGTCGCCCGCGGCTACCTGGCCGGCTCCGGCCTGGCCGAGTACGACGAGACCCGCACGGTCTGCGGCATCGCGCTGCCGGAGGGCCTGGAGAACAGCTCCGAGCTGCCCGGCCCGATCTACACCCCGGCGCTCAAGGCCGAGGTCGGCGAGCACGACGAGAACGTCTCCTACGAGGAGACCGCCCGCCGGATCGGCGCCGAGCTGGCCGCCCAGCTGCGCCGCACCACCCTGGACGTCTACGCCCGGGCCCGGGACATCGCCCGCGAGCGCGGCATCATCCTGGCCGACACCAAGTTCGAGTTCGGCCTGCTGGACGGCGAGCTGGTGATCGGCGACGAGGTGCTCACCCCGGACTCCTCCCGCTACTGGCCGGCCGACGACTACCAGCCGGGCCGCTCGCAGTCGTCCTTCGACAAGCAGCTGATCCGCGACTGGCTGGTCTCCCCGGCCTCCGGCTGGGACCGCCACAGCGAGCAGCCGCCGCCCGCGCTGCCGGCCGAGATCGTCGAGCGGACCCGCGCCAAGTACATCGAGGTGTACGAGCGGCTCACCGGGACCACCTGGGCCTGAGCCCGTCCGGACCGCCCGCGAGCACCGGGGACGCCCCTAGATCCAGCCGTGCTCGCGGGCGATCCGCACCGCCGCGTGCCGGTTCTCCGCGCCCAGCTTGGTGGCCGCCGAGGACAGGTAGTTGCGCACGGTGCCCTGGGAGAGCGAGGCCCGCTCGGCGATCCCGGCGATCGTGGTGCCGTCGGCGGCCAGCTCCAGGACGTCCGTCTCGCGCGGGGTCAGCGGGCTCTCGCCGGCGCTGATCGCGTCCGCCGCCAGCTCCGGGTCCACGTACCGGCCGCCGGAGCGCACGGTGCGGATGATGCCGGCCAGGTCCGCCGCCGAGACGGTCTTCGGCAGGAAGCCGCGGATCCCGACCTCCAGCGCCCGCTTCAGGTAGCCCGGGCGGCCGTGGCCGGTGACGATCATGCAGCGGCAGTCCGGCAGCACCACGCGCAGCTGGGCGGCCACCTCGATGCCGTCCTTGCCCGGCATCTGGAGGTCCAGCACCGCGACGTCCGGGCGGTGCGCCAGCGCCATCGCCAGCGCCTCCGGACCGGAGCCGGCCTGGGCGACCACCTCGATGTCGTCCTCCAGCGAGAGCAGCGCGGCCAGCGCGCCCCGGATCAGGTGCTCGTCGTCGGCGAGCAGGACACGGACGGGCGCGGCGTCGTCGGTCATCGGGCGGGCCTTCCTCAGTGGGGGAGCGGGACGGTGGCGAGCATCCGGAAGACGCCCGCCTCGGCGGCCGGTACGGTCAGCTCGCCGTCGTGGGCGGCGAGCCGCTCGCGCAGCCCGCGCAGCCCGGTGCCGCTGCCCTGGGAGGGGAACGGGACGTCGGGCACTCCGTCATTCTCCAGTTCCAGCACGGCCCGTCCGTCCTCGGTCCGCAGCCGGATCAGGCAGCGGCCGGCCTCGCTGTGCCGCAGCACGTTGGTGGTGGCCTCGCGGATCACCCAGCCGAACACCGACTGGACCGGGGGCGGCAGCTCGTCGGCGTGCTCGCCGAGGTCGATCTCGCAGGCGACGTCGGCCGAGCGCAGCACCGCCCGGGCGCCGATCGCCTCGGCGTGCAGGTCGGCGGTGCGGTAGCCGCGGATGACGTCCCGGACCTCACGCTGCGACTCCTGGGCGATCTTCTGCACCTCGGCCATCTGGTCGGCGGCCTCCTCGCGCCCCCGGCGGGCGAGCTGGACGGCGAGTTCGCTCTTCAGCGCGATGGTGGTGAGGTTGCGGCCCATCACGTCGTGCAGGTCGCGGGAGAAGCGCAGCCGCTCCTCGGCGACGGCCAGCCGGGACTGGGCCTCGCGGGCGGCGTCCAGCTCCCAGACCACCGAGGTCAGCCAGGCGAAGCTGCGGCAGGTCCCGCCGAGGATGGGCAGCATGACCAGGGAGCCGATCAGCAGTCCGGCGGTACCGACGAGGCCGTACCCGGCCAGCACCATCGCCGGCGCGGTCAGCAGGAACCCGCCGAGGGCGGCCAGCGAGGCCTGGGCGATCGACAGCCCGATGGACGCCGGGCCGAAGGCGACGGCGAGCAGGAGGGCCGCCATCGTGGCGGTGAACGCCGTCCCGGACCGGCCGTCCGTCCCGTCGGCGTGCGGTCCGAGCAGGAGGAGGGCCCAGGAGCCGGCCACCGCGAACGCGCCGTTGACGGCCAGCCAGCGCAGGCGGTCGGTGGGGCGCTTCAGGTAGTGGTCGAGCGAGGTGCGGCAGGCCCGCAGGCCCAGCAGCGTCGAGGCGAGCGAGACCAGCAGGGCGATCCGGACCGTCCCGACGGAGTCCGGCAGGTCGGCCCGGGCCCCGGCGGAGAGCAGGGTGATCGGGAGCAGCAGCAGCGGCAGCGTGTAGAGCGACCAGCGGAAGTACAGCTCGGTGCGCCGGGGCTTGCTCAGGCTCGTCCAGCTGCGAAGCGGTGACCGCATTCTCAATTCTTCCGCCCCAGTTCGATCACGATCTTGCCGGTGTCTTCATATCAGAGGCACGGAAGGCGTTCATCCGTCGGATGAACGCCTTCCGTGCGCGGTGCCCTTCGGGTCAGCGGCGCGGCTCCCAGTGGAAGTAGCGCACCGCGCCCCAGACGGCCAGGCCGAGCCAGATGGTCCCGGTGACCAGGTGCGAGCCGGCGGCGCCCCAGGAGCCGGCGAAGCCGGTCGCGGCGGCCGAGCCGTCGGTGCCGAACCAGCCGACCCGGATCAGCTGGAAGGCGGGAGTGGTCGGCAGCAGGCGGCAGATGTCGGCCAGCTGCTTGGGCATGACCTCCAGCGGGACGAACAGGCCGGAGCCGAGCTGCATCACCAGCATGATCGGCAGGGTGGTGATGCCCGCGCTCTCCACGGTCTTGGTGAAGGCGCTGGACAGCGCGGCCAGGGCGATCATGGTGGCCAGTGCCAGCAGCAGACCGACCAGCATCAGCACCGGGTTGACCGGCACGGCCAGGTGCAGGCCGAGGCTGCCGCCGATCCCGATCAGGGCGGCCATCATCAGGCCGAGCGCGAGCGAGGGGACGGCGGTGCCGAGCAGGATCTCGATGTCCCGGGCCTCGCCGGTGCGCAGCCGCTTGAGGACCAGCTCACCGCGCCGTCCGACGTACGCGGCGGTCAGGTTGTAGTACACGACGAAGGCCAGGATCATCCCGACCGAGCCGTAGACCAGCAGCGAGTCGACGTCCAGCCCGGGGTTGGACTCGGCCTGCTTCGACAGCGCGCCCTGCAGGGTGAAGACCAGCACCAGCGGCAGCACCAGGGCGGTGAACAGGGCCGTGCGGTTGCGCACCAGCAGGGTGGCCTCGGCCCGGCCGAGGGCGAGCAGTCGGCGGACGGTGGTGCTCTGCGGACCGGCGGTGGCGGTGGCGGCGGTGGGGGCGGCGGTGGTCATCGGGCGGATCCGATCAGGCGGCGGCGGGCGGGGCGGGTGGCGGTGGGTGCCTGCGGGGGGTGCTGGTGGGCGGCCTCGGAGGCGATCGCGAGGAAGGCCTCCTCCAGCGAGGCGCTGCGGGCGTCCAGGGCGCCGAGCGCGATCCCGTGCTGCCGGGCCCAGCCGAGCAGGTCGGTGAGGGTGTCCTGGAGCCCGAGGGTCTGCACGGTGACCCTGCGGCCCTCGACGCCGATCTCGGCCCCGGCCAGGACGGGCAGCGCCGTCCCGGTGAAGTCGGGGAGCTCGAAGCTGATCCGGGCGGGCCGGCCGGCGATCACCTCGGCGACGGTGCCGGAGGTGACGACCCGGCCGCCGTGCATGATGGCCAGCCGGTCGGCCAGCTCCTCGGCCTCCTCCAGGTAGTGCGTGGTGAGCAGCACCGTGGTGCCCTGGGCGCGCAGCTCGCGGACCAGCTGCCAGACGGCGGCGCGCGCCTCCGGGTCGAGACCGGTGCTCGGCTCGTCCAGGAAGAGCACCTCGGGGCCGCCGAGCAGGGCCATCGCGAGGTCCAGCCGGCGCTTCTCGCCGCCGGACAGCTGCTTGACCCGGACGTTCGCCCGGTGGCCGAGGCCGACCAGCTCCAGCGCCTCCGCCACCGGGCGGGCGCCGCTGGTCATCCCGGCCCAGGCGCGGCCGGTCTCGGCGGCGGTGAGCTCGCCGGGGAAGCCGCCCTCCTGGAGCATGATGCCGATCCGCGGGCGGACGGCGGCGCGCTCCCTGAAGGGGTCCCGGCCGAGCACCCGGACGGTGCCGCCGGTGGGGGCGGCCAGGCCCTCGATGACCTCCATGGTGGAGGTCTTGCCGGCCCCGTTGGTGCCGAGCAGGGCGAACAGCTCGCCGCGGCGGACGGTCAGGTCCACGCCGCGCACGGCGTGGTACCCGGAGGTGCCGCCGCCGTAGTGGCGGTGCAGGTCGGTGACCTCGATCACGTCGTCGCTGGGGCGGGAGGGCCGGCTCGTTTCCATGCCTCAAGCCTTCCGCCGACCGGGCCGCGCGGGCAGTGCGCACCGTCATGACATCGCGGTGCGGATGCACGGGTCGGCGATGACAAATGTCATGGGCCGATTTGCCGGGGAATGCCGAAGGGCCCCCTCGAGTGAGGGGGCCCTTCGTATCGGAGCGGACGACGAGATTCGAACTCGCGACCCTCACCTTGGCAAGGTGATGCTCTACCAACTGAGCCACGTCCGCAGGTCAAACTATTGAGTTGTGCTGTGCTCGCGCACTGCGAGCGGACGACGAGATTCGAACTCGCGACCCTCACCTTGGCAAGGTGATGCTCTACCAACTGAGCCACGTCCGCATGGTGCCTGGTGGGGCACCCGCCGCCTCTTCGGATCTCTCCGTTGCGGCGACGAGGAATACTCTACAGCATCTTTCGGGGTGGTCGCCCCACCCTTTCGGTCCGGGCGGGCGGGGCGACCGGGGAGCGGTGTCCCCGCGGGGCTCAGTTCGCCTCGGCGAACGCCTCGTACACGTGCTTGGGGATGCGGCCGCGGGCCGGCAGCTCCATCCCGCGGGACAGCGCCCAGGCGCGGACGGCGGCCGGGTCCGGGGTGAGGGCCGTGCGGCGGAAGGACTTTCCGGTGCGGCTCTGCCGGCGGCCGGCGGCGACGAACGGAGCGAGGGCCTCCCGCAGCTTTTCCGCGTTGTCCACGGACAGGTCGATCTCGTACGACTTCCCGTCGACGCCGAAGTGGACGGTTTCCGCGGCGGCGCCGCCGTCCAGGTCGTCGGAGAGCGTGACAACTACACGCTGAGCCATGGGTGTCAATCCTCTCGGGCAATTCGGCCGCCGGTCCGAGGGGGTACCGAGGCCTGATGTGCACCAACTCGCGCAAGCGCGTACGGGCAGGCCGGATGGCCCGCCTGATACGCAGCACTTGCCGCGACAGGTGGCCCCTATTCTGCACCCGAAGGGGGCCGAAATCGAAGAGTCCGGCATTCTTTTCCGGATATTCACGTCTCTTCGCGGGGCTGTGGGATACCGATGTGCGGGACGGGCGGATCTGTCCCCAAGTGCCGTATTCGGGTGTTCTCCCGGCTGCGTCGTTCCGGGGGCCGAATCCGGGGAAACCGGTCGGCCCGGGTGGGTGGCGAGGGGCCTGGATCCCTTGCGGCGTAAGGGTCTGGAGTCTACGCGCGTCGCTATCCCCGGCCAGCAATCCTGCCCGAAACCACGGGTAGTCTGGGGTTCCCCCGCCTCACCGAAGACACCACCGGGAGTGCCAGTGGCACGCGTCGTAGTCGACGTCATGCTCAAGCCGGAGATCCTCGACCCCCAGGGACAGGCGGTGCAGCGCGCACTGCCCCGTCTCGGATTCACCGGGATCGCCGACGTCCGCCAGGGCAAGCGTTTCGAGCTGGATGTGGAGGGCCCGGTCGACGACGCGGCGCTCGCCCGTATCCGTGAAGCCGCCGAGACCTTTCTCGCCAACACCGTGATCGAGGACTTCACCGTCCGGGTCGAGGAGGAGGGCAAGTGACCACCCGCGTCGGCGTCGTCACTTTCCCCGGCTCCCTCGACGACCGCGACGCCCAGCGGGCGGTCCGTCTCGCCGGCGCCGAGCCGGTCGCCCTCTGGCACCGTGACAAGGATCTCCACCAGGTCGACGCCGTCGTCCTGCCGGGCGGATTCAGTTACGGCGACTATCTGCGCTGCGGTGCGATCTCCCGCTTCTCGCCGGTGATGGAGACCGTCATCGAGCAGGCGAAGCTCGGAATGCCGGTGCTCGGTATCTGCAACGGCTTCCAGGTGCTGTGCGAATCGCACCTGCTGCCCGGCGCGCTCCACCGGAACGACTCGCTGCACTTCATCTGCCGCGACCAGAAGCTGCGCATCGAGAACGCCGGCACCGCCTGGACCCGGGATTACTCGGCGGGCCAGGAAATCGTCGTCCCGCTGAAGAACGGCGAGGGCCGCTTCGTCGCCGACGAGCGGGTGCTGGACGAGCTGGAGGCGGAGGGCCGGGTCGTCGCCCGTTACCTCGACGTCAACCCGAACGGTTCGTACCGCGACATCGCCGGCATCACCAACGCCGCCGGCAATGTCGTCGGCCTGATGCCGCACCCGGAGCACGCCGTGGAGCCGCTCACCGGTCCGACCACCGAGGGCCTGGGCTTCTTCACTTCCGTCCTGAAGCAGCTGGTGAACGCCTGATGAGCCTCGACACCGTCAAGAACGCCGAGCAGACCCCGGACACCGCCCAGCCCTGGGCCGAACTCGGCCTCAAGCAGGACGAGTACGCCCGCATCCGGGAGATCCTCGGCCGCCGCCCGACCGGCGCCGAACTCGCCATGTACTCGGTCATGTGGTCGGAGCACTGTTCGTACAAGAGCAGCAAGGTCCACCTGAAGCAGTTCGGCGAGAAGAAGCCGGATTCGGACGCGATGCTCGTCGGCATCGGCGAGAACGCCGGTGTCGTCGACGTCGGCCAGGGCTACGCGGTCACCTTCAAGGTCGAGTCGCACAACCACCCGTCGTACATCGAGCCCTACCAGGGCGCGGCCACCGGCATCGGCGGCATCGTGCGCGACATCCTGGCGATGGGCGCCCGCCCGGTCGCCGTGATGGACCCGCTGCGCTTCGGTGCGGCCGACCACCCGGACACCCGGCGCGTGCTGCCCGGGATCGTCGCGGGCATCGGCGGCTACGGCAACTGCCTGGGCCTGCCGAACATCGGCGGCGAGGTCGTCTTCGACTCCTGCTACCAGGGCAACCCGCTGGTCAACGCGCTGTGCGTGGGCGTCATGAAGCACGAGGACATCCACCTCGCGCAGGCCTCCGGCGCCGGCAACAAGGTCATCCTGTACGGCGCCCGCACCGGTGGCGACGGCATCGGCGGCGTCTCGGTGCTCGCCTCCGAGACCTTCGACGACACCAAGCCGGCCAAGCGCCCGGCCGTCCAGGTCGGCGACCCGTTCCAGGAGAAGCTCCTGATCGAGTGCACCCTGGAGATCTTCCGGGAGAAGCTCGTCAAGGGCATCCAGGACCTCGGCGGGGCCGGCCTGTCCTGCGCCACCAGCGAGCTGGCCTCGGCCGGTTCCGGCGGCATGCGGATCGAGCTCGACACCGTGCACCTGCGCGACCACACGCTCTCGCCGGAGGAGATCCTCATGAGCGAGTCGCAGGAGCGCATGTGCGCGATCGTGGAGCCCGACAAGGTCGACCGCTTCCTGGAGATCTGCGAGAAGTGGGACGTCATCGCCAACGTCATCGGTGAGGTGACCGACGGCGAGCGCCTGGAGATCTACTGGCACGGCGAGCTCGTGGTGGACGTCCCGCCGCGCACCGTCGCCCACGAGGGCCCGACCTACCAGCGTCCGTACGCCCGCCCGAGCTGGCAGGACGCGCTGCAGGCCGACGCCCCGACCGCCGAGCGGCTGGCCCGCCCGACCACCGGCGAGGGCCTCAAGGCCGACCTGCTGAAGGTCACCAGCCACCCGAACCAGGCCTCCAAGTCCTGGATCACCAACCAGTACGACCGCTACGTGCTGGGCAACACGGTGCTCGCCTCCGGCGAGGACTCGGGCATGATCCGGATCGACGAGGAGACCAACCTCGGCGTCTCGGTCGCCACCGACGGCAACGGCCGCTTCGCCAAGCTGGACCCGTACACCGGCGCCCAGCTGGCCCTGGCCGAGGCGTACCGCAACGTCGCGGCCGGCGGTGCCAAGCCGCTCGCCGTCTCCGACTGCCTCAACTTCGGCTCCCCCGAGGACCCGGACGTGATGTGGCAGTTCGCCGAGGCCACCCGCGGCCTGGCCGACGCCTGCCTGGTGCTCGGCACCCCGGTCACCGGCGGCAACGTCTCGCTGTACAACCAGACCGGCGAGGTCGCCATCCACCCGACCCCGGTGGTCGCGGTGCTCGGCGTCATCGACGACGTCACCCGGCGCACCCCGCTGGCCTTCGCCGAGGAGGGGCAGCTGCTCTACCTGCTCGGCGACACGGCGGACGAGCTCGGCGGCTCGGCCTGGTCGCAGGCGGTCCACGACCACCTCGGCGGCCTGCCGCCCAAGGTGGACCTGGAGCGCGAGCGGCTGCTCGGCGAGATCCTGATCGCCGCCTCGCGCGACGGCATGATCGACGCCGCGCACGACCTGTCCGACGGCGGTCTCGGCCAGGCGCTGGTGGAGAGCTGCCTCAAGGGCGGTCACGGTGCGCGCATCGTCGTGCCCGAGGGCCAGGACCCGTTCGTCCTGCTGTTCTCGGAGTCGGCCGGCCGCGCCGTCGTGGCGGTGCCGCGCAGCGAGGAGCTCCGGTTCAACGACATGTGCACCGCGCGCGGCCTGCCCGCCACCCGGATCGGTGTCGTGGACGGCGACAGCCTGGACGTCCAGGGCCAGTTCAGCGTCTCGCTGGCGGAACTGACGGAGGCTCACACCGGCGTCATCGAGGCCCTGCTGGCCTGACGCACGGTTCCTGAGGGGCGGGCGGTTCTCTGGTGAACCACCCGCCCCTCGGCGTATGTTGACGCCCATGCCTGCCAAGTCCCGTACGTATCAGCCGCAGAAGGTGAGCGCCGCGTTGGTGGCGCAGAGCGAGGCGGTGCGCGATGTCGTGCACCGGCTGACGGATTCCGACCTCGACCGGACGACCCGGCTCGGCGCCTGGAAGGTGCGCGAGCTGGTGACCCACGTGAGCCTGGCGCTGAGCCAGTTGCTGGGCGTGCTGAACTCGCCGGAGCCGGACGGGCCGGCGCTCCCGCTGGCCGACTACGCGGCGATGGCCGCGACGATGGCCGAGTTCGTCGACAGCGCGACCACGGAGCACGCGGAGACCGGCTTCGCCGGCTCGGCCAAGGAGGTGGCCGCCGAGTTCGACCGGTCGCTCGACGCCGTGCGGACGGTGCTCGACGGGCCGGCCGTGGCGGACCCGGAGCGGAAGGTCACCTTCCTGACCGGACATCCGATGCTCCTGACCGAGTACCTGGTGTCCCGGCTGGTCGAGGCCGTGGTGCACGCCGACGACCTGGCCGACGCGCTCGGCCTGGACGCCTTCCCGCACGACCCCCAGGCCCTCGCCGCCGTCTCCCGGATGCTGGCCGACGCCCTCGCCGGGCAGGTGCCCGGCGGCGCGGTCGAGCTGCGGGTCCCGCCGTACGCCGTGGTCCAGGCGGTGCCGGGGCCGAAGCACACCCGGGGCACCCCGCCCAACGTGGTGGAGACCGATCCGCTGACCTGGATCCGGCTGGCCACCGGCCGGCTCGACTGGGCGGCGGCGGTGGAGTCGGCCAAGGTGTCCGCCTCGGGGGAGCGCAGCGATCTGCGGGCCTACCTGCCGGTGCTCGGCTAGGACTTCGGCCGGCGGGCCGTCCGGATCCTGTCAGGGGACGGACGGCCCGCTGAGGTACACGCCCTCCGCCGAGTACGGCCAGGCGTTGGGCGCGCAGCCCTTGAGGCCGTAGATCTGCTGCATCATCGCGGGCGCGGGCTTGCCCTCGCCCGGGCAGCTCTCGTGGCCGTGGCCGATCCGGTGGCCCACCTCGTGGTTGACGATCAGCGCCCGGTACTCCTCCAGCGGTCCGCTGAACTGGGGTGAACCGGTGTTCCAGCGCTTGGAGTTGACGAGCACCTGGTTGCCGACGTTGCAGTTGACCTCGCCGTGGGTGTCCAGGCCGGAGGCGCCGCAGATCCGGTCCACGGTGGCCGGGGAGGCGATCTTCACGGTGAAGTCGTACGGGCCGCTCGCGACCAGCTGGAAGCCGTTCTTGTGGTCGTTGGTCCAGCCGCGCTTGTCGCCGAGGATGCCGTGGATCTGCGCGGCGGCGGTCGGGGCGTCGATGCCGATGCCGTCCTCGACCTCCACCCGGTAGCGGCGCACGTTGCCGCGCCCGACCGGTTTGGCGGTGGCGGGGGCGACGGTGAAGGTGCCCGCGCCCTTGGTGGGGCCGGGGTCGGGGCCGGCGGGGGCGGGCGGTGCCACGGGCGGCGGGGTGTCGGCCGGGGGCGGGGTCGGCTCCGGCGTGGCCGTGGCGGTCTGTTCGGCCGGCGGGGCGACCCGCGCCTGGGTGGTCGGGGTGGCGGTCGGGGTTCCCCCCGGGCGGTTCAGCACGACCGCCGTGGCGCCCAGCACCAGCGCGGAGACCACCAGCGCCATGAGCATGCCAGGACCGAGTCTGCGCCGCGGTCGGCGGCGTCGGCGACCGCCCTTCCGGGGCGGTGCGGTGCGCCTGCCGACGGATCGGGCTGCGGACATGATCTTCACACTGGCATGGCGAACGGGTGAATGTCTACGTGCCTGGTGGGGAGGTTCGCCACCCCGGGGACGGTGCTCCGTCCGGGACGGCGGTTGACCCCTGCGTCTCGGGTGGCAGACTTCAGGGCATGGCGATTCACAGGAATCTTCTCGACGGTCCCGAACCGACCCTTCTCCCGGAGGAGGAGCGCCCCTACCGGATGCTGGCGGAGGAGTCGGCCTCCCCGACCCAGGTGGCGGCCGAGTTCCCGGCCTTCTGCCTGGCCTGGGCGATGCTCGCCGACGACGCCTTCGCGGCCGGCCGGTACGTCGAGTCGTACGCCTACGCCCGGACCGGCTACCACCGTGGCCTGGACGCGCTGCGGCGCAACGGCTGGAAGGGCCACGGCCCGGTGCCGTGGGAGCACCGCGGCAACCGCGGCTTCCTGCGCTGCCTGGCGGGGCTCGCCCGGGCGGCCGGCGCGATCAAGGAGACCGAGGAGGAGGCCCGCTGCTGGCAGTTCCTGAAGGAGAGCAGCGCGGAGGCGTACGCGGAGCTCAAGCAGTAACCACCCCCCCGACGTGACGGGTGCCCCCGGCGGAGAAACCGCCGGGGGCACCCGTGTCTTCACGCTCGGGGCGCGGGTCCGCACGCTCGGGGCGCGCACTTCCGCGCTCGCGGCGCGGACCTCACTTCAGGCGCTTGCCCGCCGAACGCAGCTGCTCGGCGGCCTCGACCACGCGGGCGGCCATGCCGGCCTCGGCCAGCTTGCCCCAGGTGCGCGGGTCGTAGGTGTTCTTCTTGCCGACCTCGCCGTCGACCTTCAGCACGCCGTCGTAGTTGGCGAACATGTGGCCGGCCACCGGGCGGGTGAAGGCGTACTGGGTGTCGGTGTCCAGGTTCATCTTCACGACGCCGTTCTCCAGCGCGGTGGCGATCTCCTCGGCGCTCGAGCCCGAGCCGCCGTGGAAGACGAAGTCGAACGGGTCGGTCTTGCCGTACTGCTTGCCGATCGCGTCCTGGAGCTCGCGCAGCAGCTCCGGCTTCAGCACGACGTTGCCCGGCTTGTACACGCCGTGCACGTTGCCGAAGGAGGCGGCCAGCAGGTAGCGGCCCTTCTCGCCCAGGCCCAGCGCCTCGGCGGTGCGCACGGCGTCGTTGACGGTGGTGTACAGCTCGTCGTTGATCTCGTGGGTGACGCCGTCCTCCTCGCCGCCGGTCGGGGTGATCTCGACCTCGAGGATGATCTTGGCGGCGGCGGCCTGGGCCAGCAGCTCCTGGGCGATGGCCAGGTTGTCGGAGAGGGTCTCGGCCGAGCCGTCCCACATGTGCGACTGGAACAGCGGGTTCCGGCCCTTGGCCACGCGCTCGGCGGAGACCGCCAGCAGCGGGCGGACGTAGCCGTCCAGCTTGTCCTTCGGGCAGTGGTCGGTGTGCAGCGCGACGGTGACGTCGTACTTGGCGGCGACGATGTGGGCGAACTCGGCGAGCGCGACGGCGCCGGTCACCATGTCCTTGTTGTGCTGGCCGCCCAGGAACTCCGCGCCACCGGTCGAGATCTGGATGATGCCGTCGCTCTCGGCCTCGGCGAAACCACGCAGCGCGGCGTGCAGGGTCTGCGACGACGTGACGTTGATGGCCGGGTAGGCGAACTTGCCCGCCTTGGCCCGGTCCAGCATCTCGTTGTAGACCTCGGGAGTTGCGATGGGCATGCGATCCGCTCCTGTCGGGTTGCGGCGTACGGACGGTGCTGTCCGACGCTGTGTACGCCTTCGTGACGACTCCGTGCCGGCCCGCCGACGCGCGGCGTTGCGGTGTGGCTCTCCGGCACGTTCGAGGCGACCTCCGCGGTACGGCCATGAGGGTGGTGTGCCGTTGCGGACCGGACGCCTGTGCCATCTTCCCAGACTCGTGCCCGCAGGTCAGCAGGAGCCCGGCATGCGGAACGGCGCACGGCACGGGCGCACGGCGGGCTCCGGGCGGCCCCGACGGGGGCCGGGAGCGCTCCCGGACGGGCACCGCAGGCGCGGTACGCCCGCTTCGCCGGCAAGGTGCGCCCGCTATCCTGCGCCCGTGGACTACAACCAGCTGGCCGTCAACCTGCTCGACGCCAAATCCCTGATCTCGTCCCTCGGCGCCATCGGGCTGATCGCGATCATCTTCGCGGAGACCGGCCTGCTGGTCGGCTTCTTCTTCCCGGGCGACTCGCTGCTCATCCTCGCGGGTGTCGCCGCCTCGAACGCCGCCTCCTCGGTGCTCGGCGACGGCGCCAAGCTGCCGATCGCCGTGCTGCTGATCGGCTGCCCGATCGCGGCGATCGCCGGCGCCCAGCTCGGGCACCTGATCGGTGCCAAGGTCGGGCCGAAGATGTTCGACAAGCCCGATTCGAAGATCTTCCGCCGCGAGTACGTGGTGAAGGCGGAGGAGTACTTCAACAAGTTCGGCTCCGGCAAGGCCGTGGTGCTGGCCCGCTTCATGCCGATCATCCGGACCTTCCTGAACCCGGTCGCCGGCACCCTGGAGATGCCCGCCCGGACCTTCTTCGTCTGGAACGTGATCGGCGGCGTGCTGTGGACCGAGTCCATGCTGCTGATCGGCTACTTCTTCGGTGACGCGCTCGCCCCGGTGATCGACAAGTACCTCATCCCGGCGGTGCTGCTGATCATCCTGCTGTCGATCTCGCCGATCCTGGTCGAGGTCATGCGCGAGCGGAAGAAGAAGCGGGCCGGCGGTGCCGAGGCCGCCGGCGAGAGCCAGGTCCAGGTCGGCAACGGCCGGCACCGGCGGGGCTGAGGCCGACACCGGCCCCGGCGGGGCCGGGCGCCCGCCGCTCCGGACACGACGGAGGGCCGGAGCTGTTTCACGTGAAACAGCTCCGGCCCTCCGTCGTTCGTCGTACCGGGCGGGGTCAGAGACCCAGGTCGTCCAGGGTGTACGCGGTCACGTACTCCAGGCCCTCGGCCTCGACGGCGGCCGCGCCGCCGCGCTCCACGATCACCGCGACGCCGACCACCTCGGCGCCCGCCTCACGCAGCGCCTCCACGGCGGTCAGCACCGAGCCGCCGGTGGTGGAGGTGTCCTCGACGGCCAGCACCCGGCGGCCCTTGACCTCCGGGCCCTCGATCCGGCGCTGGAGGCCGTGGGCCTTGCCGGTCTTGCGGACCACGAAGGCGTCCAGCTGCTGCCCGCGCGCGGCGGCGGCGTGCAGCATCGAGGCGGCCACCGGGTCGGCACCCAGGGTCAGACCGCCGACGGCGTCGTACTCCAGGTGCGAGGTCGCGTCCAGCATCACCCGGCCGACCAGCGGGGCGGCCACGCCGTCCAGCGTGATCCGGCGCAGGTCGACGTAGTAGTCGGCCTCCTTGCCGGAGGAGAGGGTGACCTTGCCGTGCACGACGGCCTTGTCCTTGATCTGTGCCAGCAGGGCGTCGCGGTCGTTGCTCATGAGCGTTCAGTCTAGGCCCTGGTGGTCCCGGCGGCTCTCCGGGCTCAGCGCCGGCGCAGCGCCCTGACCAGCACCACGGCACCGCCCAGCAGCGCCACCGAGCCGCCGATCACCCACGGCACCGCGCTGCGGCCGCCGGTGCCCGGCACCACGATCCCACCGGCCTCGCCGCCCCAGCGGGACGCCGCCCGGGCCCGCGCGCTGCGGGCGGGCAGCGCCGGGGCGTACGGGCCGCGCGGCGGGGCGTGGTCCACCTCCTCGGCGGACCGGCCGACGATGCTGCGGCGCACCGGGCCGGAGAGCACCGGCTCGTCCTCGTACGCGAAGAGCGGCTCGGCGGGGAGTTCCTCGGCGACGCCGTCCCGCTCGGCGGAGCCGTCCGGGTCCTCGCCGTCGACGTCGTCCTCGTCGTCGTCGGCGGAACCGGTGGGCAGACCGAAGCGCTCGGCGTCGGCGTCGGAGAAGGCGATCAGGTCGGAGAGGTCGTCGTCCAGGTCGTCACCGGGCTGGTCCTGGCGCTCCTCGATGAAGACCACACCGGCGTCGGTCCCGGCGGGGGCGTCGTCGTCGTCCTCCTCCTGGTCCGGGTCCTGCGGCTGCTCGCCCTCCGGGGCGACCAGCGCGGCGGCGAACCTGTCCAGCAGACGGCGGCCGGTGGCGTCGAGGGTCTCCTCGTCGAACTCGGTCAGCCGGCCGGTGGCGCTCAGGTCACCGGTGAAGCGGATCGCCGCGGTGCCGTCCTCGGCGCCGTCCGCGACGCTGACCCGGACCGTGGCGGTCACCTCGCCGCTGCCCCGGGCCTCCTCGCCCTCGGCGAGCACCGTCAGCACGCCCTCCCGGCCCTCGATCAGCGACAGCACGCCCTTGTACGTGATCGTGGAGCCGCCGACCCGCAGCTTCAGCCGGCCGCTGATCTCCTCGGCCGCACCGGCGCCGACCGCGGCCGGCTCGGTGCTCAGCCCCGGCACACTCCGCGCCAGCAGCGCCGGATCCTGCAAGGCCTGCCGCACCAGCTCGGCGGACATCGGGACGACAACCTCATGCTCCATGCCACGGAGCCTACCGACTGCCCCCCGCCCGGTCCCTACCCACCACCATCCGATTTTCCCCGCCCCGCCTGTTCCCTTGGCCGTCGCACCATCGCCCCGGCCCGGACGCGGGGGTCGTGGCGCGGCCCGGTGCGCCCGCCGTGCCGGGAGCCCGTCCTCCTCCGCCCCGTCGCCGCTCCGGCGGGGCCGCAGCGGCGACGGCGTCGTGCGGCCCTCAGCGTGGGCCGAGGAGGGTGAGGGCGGCCGGGGGATGGGTGGGGCGGAGGGCGGTGAGGCGGGCGGTGGTGGTGCGGAGGGTGTCGGGGGTGAGGGCGCGCGGTGGCGGGGCGTCGGGGGCGAGGGTGAGCCGGGGGCGGTCGGCGGCGGCGAGGAGGAAGTTCCGGGCGTCGCCCGGCGGGCCGGGCCGGCAGGTGGCGGTGGGGCTGTCCGGGACGGCGTACGGGGCGGTCTGGAGGCCCGCCGCGCGCAGGCCGGACTCGATCTGCCAGAGGCCGGCCGGGTCGCTCCCGGCGCGGACGGCGATCCGCCCGCCGGGGGAGAGCAGCCGGGTGGCGAGGCCGTAGAACTCCTGGGAGTGGAACTTGACCGGCCCGCCGTCGGCCGGGGCTGGGAGGTCGGCGAGCACCACGTCGTACGGCCCGTCCCCGCCGGGGGCGCCGGCGCCGCGCAGCCAGGCCAGCGGGTCGGCCGCGGTGGTGCGGACCCGGGGGTCGTCCAGCGCGTGGCCGTCGAGGGCGGCGAGCCCGGGGTCGGTGCGGGCCAGCCGGGGGAGGACGGGGTCGGCGTCGACCAGCCGGACGGTGCGGACGCCCCGGTGCCGCAGCACCTCCCGCAGGGCCGTCCCGTCGCCGCCGCCGAGCAGCAGGACCCGGGTGTCCGGGCCGGCCGCCATGGCGGGGTGGACCAGGCCCTCGCTGCTCCGGTACTCGTCGGGCCCGCAGACCGCCAGCCGGCCGTCCAGGTAGAGCCGGAGGGGGCCCTCGGCGGGGCCGGTGAGCACGATCTCCTGGTGCCGGCTGCGGATCGCGTAGCGGACCTGGTCGCCGTACAGGGCGTGCCGGGCGGCGCGTTCGACGGCCTCGGAGCCGGCCGCGGCCGCCGCGAGCAGGCCGAGGACCAGCAGGCAGCCGCCCCACAGCAGCCGGCGTATCCGGGGGGCCGGTTCCTCGCGGAACAGCCAGAGCACCACGGCGGCCCCGGCGACGGCGTTGACGGCGCCGGTGAGCAGCGCGCCGTCGCCCGGCCCGAGGGCGGGCAGGATCAGGAACGGGAAGGCGAGGCCGCCGATCAGCGCGCCCACGTAGTCGGCGGCGAACAGGTCGGCGACGGCCCGCCCGGCGTCCTCGCGCCGGATCCGCTGGATGAGGGTCATCAGCAGGGGGATCTCGGCGCCGATCAGGATGCCGATCAGGCAGGTGAGGCCGACCATGGCGGCCTGGTAGCGGCCGAGCCAGGCCCAGCAGGAGTAGAGCGCGAGGACGGAGAGTCCGCCGGTGAGCGCGAGCGCGCACTCGACGGCGGCGAAGGCGGTGGCGGGCCGGCTGGTGAGCCGTTTGGCGAGCAGCGAGCCGAGGCCCATCGCGAACACCATGACGGAGAGCACGACGGAGGTTTGGGTGACCGTGTCCCCGATCAGGTAGTCGCCGAGCGCCACGAGTTCGAGCTCGTAGACGAGTCCGCAGGCCGCGCAGACGAACGCGGCCAGCAGGACGGCCAGGCGGGCGAGCCGGGGGCGGGAGCGCAGCCGGGATGGACGGCCGGCGGGCAGGAGTGGGGCGAGGCCTCGCCCGGGCCGGGGTGGGGCGCCGTCGTCGAGGTCCACTCGCGGGCGTGCGGGCGGACCGGCCGGATGGTTGATCACGAACAAACGCTAGGGGACGTGCGGGACGGATCGCTGCGCCCATCCGACGGACAGTGGGCGACGTCGGATTGACGAACCGTTCCTGCGTACGATTCGCAGGCCCGCGCTGGACGGCCTACGGCCGGATCGGTGTTCCGGTCCGGGCTTCGGGCGGTCATCCCCCGGACACCACCAGCGAGGAGCGGGTGCACACCAGCTGCCCCTCCTGCGGGTAGGCGTGCCAGGTGCGCCAGAGCAGCCGGTCCGCGCCGCCCTGGGCGACCAGCGCGGTGAAGGCGCTCGGGTCGCCAGGGAAGACCCCGGCGAGGCCGCGCGGGTGCCCCTCGACGAGGGCCAGCAGCTCCTGGGCGCGGGCCGCGAAGTCGTGCGGCGGCAGCGCCTCGATGCGGGCGGCGAACTCGTACTCCCAGCCGCCGACCTGCTTGGCCACCCGGGCCGGCAACGGGGTGCGGCGGCCGGGCAGGCAGGCGACGGTCTCCAGGCACTGGCCGGGGCCCGCGTCGATCACCACCTGGTGGGAGGCGCCCAGCAGGCGCAGCTGGAGGGTGCCGGACGTGCCCGGGCGGCCTCCTCCGTCGAGTCTCAGGTCGCGGACGGCGAGCGCGGGCAGTGGGTCGCCGCCGAGGCACCAGGCGAGGTCACCGGCGCGGGTGTCCGTGTAGGAGGTCTGCAGTGTGGTGAGCATGCTCGGCTCCGCGTTTCAGCTCCGTGCGCGCCCGCCGAGCAGCAGCGACTAGGCCTAGGCGATGGCGAGGCTGTTCGTGGCTGTGCGGCCCTGGGCGCGGCCGACCGTGGAAGGAAGGATTCCGGCTGGAGATTCAGCAGCAGAGAAGCACGAATACGCCGGGTCCGCCGGTGATTTACCCAACTTTGTCAAGCATTCACCGTTTAGAGCACATCTGCTTCCCGGGTCTGATCGAGTCCATGTGCGAGTCTGCACAGCGCGCGCCCCTATCACCGGATCGTGCGCCGTGCGCGCCGGGTGTGCGCTGTTCGGGTGCAGCACACGCCGCCGCCCTCCGGGCGCGGGGCGTGGAGGGCGGCGGGGGAACGCCCGGAGGGGCGGCCAGGATGTCTCGATTGAGGCAAACAGGCAAGCCGATCAAGGAAGTTGATGATCCATCAGAACTGGTGTCAGGTCATGGACGCTTCTGTTCGAAGGGAGTGAAAGGGGGCGTGCGGCCCGTCACAGGCGCCGTAGACGGGTGACGGCCTCCCGAAGAACCTCGTCCTTTTTGCAGAAAGTGAAGCGGACCAGGCTACGGCCGGCGTCCACGTCGTCGTAGAACACCGCGTTCGGAATGGCGACGACGCCGCAACGGCCGGGCAGGGCACGGCAGAACTCGATGCCGTCCTTCTCGCCGAGCGGGGTGATGTCGGTGGTGACGAAGTACGTGCCCTCGGGCGTGAAGGCCCGGAAGCCGGCCGCGCCGAGGCCGTCGACCAGCAGGTCGCGCTTGCGCAGCAGGTCGGCGCGGAGGGTGTCGAAGTAGGCGTCGGGCAGCCGCAGCGCCTCCGCGACGGCGTACTGGAAGGGGCCGGCGCTGACGTAGGTGAGGTACTGCTTCGCGGTGCGCACGGCCGCGACCAGGTCCGGGCTCGCGGTGACCCAGCCGACCTTCCAGCCGGTGAAGGAGAAGGTCTTGCCGGCCGAGGAGATGGTGACGGTGCGCTCGCGCATGCCGGGCAGCGCGGCGATCGGGTGGTGGGTGGTGCCGAACACCAGGTGCTCGTAGACCTCGTCGGTGACGACCAGCAGGTCGTGCTCGACGGCGAGTTCGGCGATGCCGCGCAGTTCCTCGGCGGTGAGGACGGTGCCGGTCGGGTTGTGCGGGGTGTTGATCAGCAGCAGCCGGGTGCGCGGGGTGACCAGCGAGCGCAGCTCGTCGAGGTCGGGGCGGAAGGACGGGGCCCGCAGGGTGAGCGGGACGCGGGTGGCGCCGGCCATCGCGATGCAGGCGGCGTAGGAGTCGTAGAAGGGCTCGAGGGCGATCACCTCGTCGCCGGGCTCCAGCAGGGCCAGCAGGGTGGCGGCGATGGCCTCGGTGGCGCCGGCGGTGACCAGCACCTCGGTGTCCGGGTCGTACGAGAGGCCGTGGAAGCGCTGTTGGTGCTCGGCGATCGCGGTGCGCAGTTCGGGGATGCCGGGGCCGGGCGGGTACTGGTTGCCGCGGCCCTCGCGCAGGGCCCGTACGGCCGCCTCGCGGACCTCCTCGGGCCCGTCGGTGTCCGGGAAGCCCTGGCCGAGGTTGATCGATCCGGTGGCCGTGGCCAGCGCGGACATCTCGGCGAAGACCGTCGTGCCCATCCCGGCCAGTCGGCGGTTCAGCAGTGGCCTGGTACCCATCGGTGGCTCCTCACGGCTCGTCGTCAGGGCCATCCTGGGACAGCCGGGAGCCGGGGACAAGAACGGCCCGCCACCGGCGCGGAGCCGGTGGCGGGCCGGACCGGAGTGCCGGGAGCGGGATCAGGCCTCGTCGGTGCCCTCGGTGCCCTCGCCGTCCTCGCCCTCGATCTCGTTCTGGAGGCCGAGGCGCTCGACGATCCACTGCTCGAAGCCGACCGCGGCCTGGGTCCAGTTGGCGGTGGTGGTGACGAAGTAGTCCAGGTTGACGCCGGTGCCGACGATCATCTGGGCCTCGCCGATCAGGCGGACCACGCCGTCCTCGTGGGTGTGGGTGTACACCTTGGGCCAGAGGGTCTCGCGGTTCCACTCGTCGATCAGGTCGAGGATCTCGCCCTTCTTCTCCAGCGGGTACGCGCGGTCGTAGAAGGCGCGGACCGCGAAGAGCTCCTTCTGCTCGCCGCGGAACATGTAGTAGACGCGGAAGCCCTCCCAGGGGGCGGTGAGGTCGCCCTCCTCGTCCACGACGTGCTTGAGCTGCATCTGGTCCAGCAGCTGGGTGACCAGGGCCTGGTCCGGGACGATGATCGGCGGCGGGCCGGCCGGCCGACCGCCCTGGCCGCCGGGCTGGCCGCCCTGGGGAACGCCGAAGGACGGGATGGACGACGGATCGATGCTCATGGGGGTCCTCTTCCTCAGTGCACGTGGTGGCCGGCAATGAGAGGCCGCCCTTTCCACCTCCCATCCTGCCTCATTCGGGCCTTCGCTCACAGGGGCGCCCGGGGGTGTGTGGATCTTCGTCCGGTGTTCGTCCCCCCGTTCTTCCCGGCGTTCTTTCCCCCCGGTTCTCCCGGGTGCCGTCCGGCGGTTCCGGCGGCGGGTTCAAGGCGTGGTGGTCACGCAGGGTGCGCGGGGCCGGGGCAGGCCGCCCGCGGGGGGCGCGTGAGCCACGTCACGCGCCCGGCGCGCCGGTTCGGCTGCCGCGCCGACCGGTTGCGGTTAGCGTGCGACGGCACTCGCTTCGATCAAATCCCGGCCGGACCGGGGGAGTTGGGCCGTCCTGAGGTGGACTGTCCGGAATTGAGGGGGGAACAGGAGTGGGTGGAGCGGCGACGGGGGACGGCGCATCGCTCGGGGCGCTGCTGCGGAGCATCCGGCTGGACCGGGGCATGACGCAGGAGCAGCTGGGCGAGGCGACCGGGCTGAGCGTGCGGTCGATCAGGGACCTGGAACGGGGGGTCTCCTGCCCGCGGGTGTCCACGCTCCGGCTGCTGACCCAGGCCTGGGGCCTGCCGGACGCCCAGGTGGCCGAGCTGCACCGGCTGGCGCGCAGCCGGCGGGACCGGACGCGGCGGCTGCTGAGGCAGGCGGCGAAGTGACGCCCGCCGGGTGAGGCCGCCCGGGTGACGCCGGGCGCGGAAGCGGAACGGGCCGCCCCCGCCGCCGGAGCGGAGGGAGCGGCCCGTGCGCCGGACGCCCGGCGGTCCTACTTCTCCAGCGGCCCCCGGCCGCGGACGGTGAGGCGGTCGCCCTCCTCGTCCCGCTCGACCACGACGGTGTCCCCGTCGTGCACCGCGCCGGACAGGATCGCCCGGGCGAGCTGGTCGCCGATCGCGGACTGCACCAGCCGGCGCAGCGGGCGGGCGCCGTACGCCGGGTCGTAGCCGGTGAGCGCCAGCCAGTCGCGGGCGGCCTCGGAGACCTCCAGGGTGAGCCGCCGCTCCTGCAGCCGCTCGCCCAGGCGGGCCACCTGGAGGTCGACGATCCGGCTGAGCTCGCCGGTGCCCAGCGGTTCGAAGACCACGATGTCGTCCAGCCGGTTGAGGAACTCCGGCTTGAACGCGGACCGGACGGCGCCCAGCACCAGCTCCCGCTTCTCCGCCTCCGGGGTGACCGGGTCGACCAGGTACTGACTGCCCAGGTTGGAGGTGAGGATCAGGATGGCGTTGCGGAAGTCCACCGTGCGGCCCTGGCCGTCGGTGAGCCGGCCGTCGTCCAGCACCTGGAGCAGGACGTCGAAGACCTCCGGGTGGGCCTTCTCCACCTCGTCCAGCAGGACCACGCTGTACGGGCGGCGGCGGACGGCCTCGGTGAGCTGGCCGCCCTCCTCGTAGCCGACGTACCCGGGCGGGGCGCCGACCAGGCGGGAGACCGAGTGCTTCTCGCCGTACTCGCTCATGTCGATCCGGACCATCGCCCGCTCGTCGTCGAACAGGAAGTCGGCCAGGGCCTTGGCGAGTTCGGTCTTGCCGACGCCGGTCGGGCCGAGGAAGAGGAAGGAGCCGGTCGGGCGGTCCGGGTCGGCGATGCCGGAGCGGGTGCGCCGCACCGCGTCCGAGACGGCCTGCACGGCCTCCTTCTGGCCGATCAGGCGCCTGCCCAACTCATCCTCCATGCGCAGGAGTTTGGCGCTCTCGCCCTCCAGCAGCCGGCCGGCCGGGATGCCCGTCCAGGAGGCGACCACGTCGGCCACGTCGTCCGGGCCGACCTCCTCCTTGACCATCGAGGCGGAGGCGTCCTGGTCGGCGGCGCGCTCCTGGGCGTCGGTGAGCTCCTTCTCGGCGGCCGGGATCTCGGCGTACATCAGCTTGGACGCCCGCTCGAAGTCCCCGTCCCGCTGGGCGCGTTCGAGCGCGCCGTGCAGGTCGTCCAGCCGCTCCTTGAGCTCGCCGACCCGGTTGAGGCTCTTCTTCTCCTGCTCCCAGCGCGCCGTCAGCACGCTCAACTGCTCGTTCCGGTCGGCGAGGTCGCGCCGCAGCCGGGCCAGCCGGTCCACCGAGGCCGGGTCCGACTCCTTCTCCAGGGCGAGCTCCTCCATCCGCAACCGGTCGACGGAGCGCTGGAGTTCGTCGATCTCGACCGGGGAGGAGTCGATCTCCATCCGCAGCCGGGAGGCCGCCTCGTCGACCAGGTCGATCGCCTTGTCGGGCAGGAAGCGGGAGGTGATGTAGCGGTTGGACAGGGTGGCCGCGGCGACCAGGGCGGCGTCCGAGATCTGCACCTTGTGGTGCGCCTCGTACCGGCCCTTGAGCCCGCGCAGGATGGCGATCGAGTCCTCCACGCTGGGCTCGCCGACCAGCACCTGCTGGAAGCGGCGCTCCAGGGCCGGGTCCTTCTCGATCCGCTCGCGGTACTCGTCCAGCGTGGTGGCGCCGACCATCCGCAGCTCGCCGCGGGCCAGCATCGGCTTGAGCATGTTGCCCGCGTCCATCGCGGAGTCGCCGCCGGCGCCCGCGCCGACCATGGTGTGCAGCTCGTCGATGAAGGTGACGACCTGGCCGTCGGAGGACTTGATGTCGTTCAGGACGGCCTTCAGTCGCTCCTCGAACTCGCCGCGGAACTTGGCGCCCGCGACCATCGCGCCGAGGTCCAGCGCGACCAGCCGCTTGCCGCGCAGCGACTCCGGCACGTCGCCGGCCACGATGCGCTGGGCCAGGCCCTCGACCACGGCGGTCTTGCCGACGCCGGGCTCGCCGATCAGCACCGGGTTGTTCTTCGTCCGGCGGGAGAGCACCTGGACTACCCGGCGGATCTCGTGGTCGCGGCCGATCACCGGGTCGAGCTTGCCGTCCCGGGCGGCCTGGGTGAGGTCGGTGCCGTACTTCTCCAGGGCCTTGTAGGTGCCCTCCGGGTCCGGCGAGGTGACCTTGCCGCTGCCCCGGACGTCCTTGAACGCGGCGAGCAGCGCCTTCGGCGTGGCGCCCTGGTGCACCAGCAGCTCGGCCACGGCGCCGCCCTCGGCGGCCAGGCCGACCATCAGGTGCTCGGTGGAGACGTACTGGTCGTCCAGGTCGTCCGCGCGCTTGCCGGCCTCGGTGAGCACCGCGATGGTGTCCCGGGCGAGCTGCGGCGCGGCGACCGTCGAGCCCATCGCGCTGGGCAGCGCGGCGGCCTGGCGGCGGGCCTCGGCGTCGACCCGGGCGACGTCCGCCCCGACCGCCTCCAGCAGGGGCCGGGCGATGCCCTCGGGCTGCTCCAGCAGGGCGATCAGGATGTGCACCGGCCTGACGTCCGGGTTGCCGGCCGCGCCCGCCTGCCGGATCGCGGCGGCCAGGGCGTCCTGCGTCTTGGTGGTGAACTTGCTGGCGTCCACTGCTGGGGGGTCCTCCCTCGTCGTCCTGCACTGCTGCTACGTACAGCATGCACTATGTTGAGTCTATTCCGCTCAACTTTTGCTCGTCGGATTGCGGACGGCCGTCCGCCGGGTCAGCCCCAGCAGCTCCCGGGCCGGTCCGCCCGGCCGCTGCCCGGCCGGCCAGACCGCGCGCAGCGGCCGCCGCAGGTCCAGTTCCCGCGCCAGCGGCACCTCGACCAGCCGCTGGGTGGCCAGCTCCTCCGTCACCGCCAGCTCGCTCAGGCAGACCGGCCCCGCCCCGGTCATCGCCGCCGCCTTCAGCGCGGTGGACGAGGCCAGCTCCATCCGGGGCCGCGCCACGCCCCCGTACGGCCGCAGGGCCGTCTCCAGCACCTCCCGGGTGCCCGAGCCGGGCTCGCGCAGCGTCAGCGGGGTGGCCGCCAGCTCGGCCCCGGTCAGCGGGGCGCGGCGGCGGGCCCAGGGGTGGCCCGGCGCCACCACGACCACCAGCCGGTCCGCCGCCACCACGGCGCCGGCCAGCCCGGGCGGGGTGGACGGGCCCTCGACGAAGCCGAGGTCGGCGTCCCCGGCCAGGACGTGCCCGGCGACCTCCGCCGAGTTCGCCGTCCGCAGCGTCACCGCCGTCCCCGGGCTGGCCTCGGACAGGCTCAGCAGCCAGCCGGGCATCAGGTACTCGGCGACGGTCAGGCTGGCCACCACCCGCAGCTTGGCGTCCCGCCGCTCGCGCAGCGCGTCGATCCCGGCGTCCAGCGCCTGCGCCGCCTCCACCACCTGCCGGGCCCACTCGACCACCAGTCGGCCCGCCTCGGTCGGCCGGCTGCCCCGGGGTGAGCGGTCCAGCAGCGGGACGCCGATCTGCCGCTCCATGCCCTTGATCCGGGCGCTGGCGGTCGGCTGGCTGACGCCCAGCTCGGCCGCCGCCCGTCCGACGCTGCCCAGCCGGGCCACCGCGAGCAGCAGTTCCAGGGCGCCGAGTTCGGGGACGTGCGAGGAGAGAGCCATAGGTTCAGGCTATGCCCCCATAGAATCCCCGGCGCTACCGGCCGCCCGGCCCACCGGCGACGGTAGGGGACATGTCCACTTTGGCCGGTATCCGCCCCCTCGCCCGCCCCGCCGCCGTCCGCCCCCGGCCGGACCTCGCCCAGCTCGGCCCCAACTGGTACGCCGCCGTGATGGGCACCGCGATCCTGGCGAACGGCGCCGCCGTCCTCCCGGTGCGGCTGCCCGGGCTGACCGGCTTCGGCGAGGTGATGTGGGCGCTCGCGCTGGCCGCCCTGCTGGTGCTGGTCGGGGCCCGGCTGGTCCACCTCACCCGGCACCGCGAGGCGGCCCGCGCCCAGCTGCTGGACAACCCGGCCACCGCGGTCTTCTACGGCTGCCCGCCGATGGCGCTGCTGGCGGTCGGGCTGGGCACCCTGCTGCTCGGCTCCCGGGTCATCGGCACCGGCCCGGCGGTCGCCCTGGACGCGGTGCTGTGGACCCTCGGCACGGTGTACGCGCTCGCGGTGGCCGGCGGCATCCCGTACCTGATGATCACCCGGCACCCGGTCTCCGCCCTGGAGGCCAACCCGACCTGGCTGCTGCCGGTCGTCGCCCCGCTGGTCGCCTCCGCCTGCGGTCCCGCGCTCGTCCCCCACCTGCCGGCCGGGACGCCCCAGCAGGCCATGCTGTACGGCTGCTGGGCGCTGTTCGGGGTCGGCCTGCTGGCCACCCTGGTGCTGCTGCCGGTGGTGTTCACCGGGCTGTTCCACAGCAAGCTGCCCGCCCTGGCGCTCACCCCCTCGCTGTTCCTGGTGCTCGGCCCGCTCGGCCAGTCCGTCACCGCGGTCCACCAGCTCGCCGACGCCGCCCGCCCGGTGCTGCCCGCGCTGGCGCCCGCCATGGTCGACCTCGCCGAGCTGTACGGGGTGGCGGTGATCGGCGTCGCGATGCTCTGGCTGGCCGTCGCGCTCACCGCCAACCTGCGCGCCCGGCGGGCCGGAATGCCGTTCGCGATGACCTGGTGGGCGTACACCTTCCCGGTCGGCACCTGCGTCACCGGCGCCTCGGCGCTCGCCCGGCACACCGGCTTCGCGGGCTTCAGTGGGCTGGCCCTCGGCCTCTACCTGCTGCTGGCGCTCGCCTGGGTGCTCGCCGCGGGCGGCACCGCGGCCGGGCTGGCCCGGGGCCGGCTGCTGGGGCGGGTCTGACGGCCGGGCCGGGTCCGACACCTCCCGCCGCCGCGCCCCGACGCGCGCCCCGACGCACGGCCCGGGAACACGCCGCCGGTGCAGGAACGTGCACCGCCGGGGCACCGCGCGCGGCCGCCCGGCGCGGCCGCCGGGGGCGCCGGCACCCCTCACCGGCCGTGGTTCCCACCGGAGTCCGCCCCGCCGCCCGAGGCGCCGCACCCGGGCCGGCTGCAGATAGCTGCAATTGCGCGAACCTGCACTCGGGCGGCACTTGTTCACCGGCCGTCACGCTGTGAGGGTGGAGGCACGCCAAGTCGTCCGGGCAACCGCAGCCCGATGACGGCGGCTGGCTCTTCATACTGACCGCCGACGCGACTCGCGCACCGGCGGAACGGGGGGGAAGAGCACCGGACCGGGGTTCATGTGTGGTGATGGCCCCCGGACCGGACCCGTCGAGGCGTTGCTGCTCCGCCTCGACGGGAGCGCTTGGGCTTGGCGTACCGATGGCGGCCCCCGGACGAACCGGCGTGCGACGGCACCCGGCCCGGGGGCCCGCCGCACCAACCGGTACCGTGACCGCCGGTTCCATGATCACGCCGTACCGGCCCACCGGTACCGCGGGCCCGCCCGGCCCGCCGGTGCCACGGCCCGCGCGGCGGGGAGCACGGGCAGTACCAGGGGACAGGCGTCCGGCAGGGAGAGTGCGACGTGACGGGGGACCCGGCGGTCACACCGCACCACGGGCCGGTGGGCGAGGAACCCGACGAGGCCGCCCGGCAGCTCTACCTGGCCATCATCGCCGAGGGCGGCCGCGTCCCCACCGCCGAGGTCGCGGACGTCGACCGGGACGCGCTGCAACAGCTCATCGACATCGGCCTGTTGATGGTCAACCGGATGGACCGCTGCTTCACCGCGGTCAGCCCGCGCTCGGTCAGCGACCGCCTCGGCGCCGAACTGCGCAGCGAGGCCACCCGGCTGCTGGTCCGCGCGGAGAACCTCCCGGGCGCCCTGGACGGCCTCACCCGGGCCTACGACGCGATGCCCCGCCCGACCGACCGGGCCGGCGCCGCCGTGCACGTCGAGGGGCACGTCCACATCCGCCAGCGGATCTCCCAGCTGGTCTCCGACTGCCGCTCCGAGGTGCTCACCGCGCAGCCCGGCCACCGGCCCGCCGACACCCTCCAGGTCGCCCTCCTCCAGGACGTCCAACTGCTGCAGCGCGGCTGCTCGTTGCGCACCATCTACCAGCCGGTCGCGTTCGCCGACCCGCCCGCGCTCGCCTACGCCGAGGAGGTCACCCGGCACGGCTCGCTCATCCGCGTGCTCGACGAGCCCTTCCAGCGGCTGATCGTCTTCGACCGCTCCGTCGCCGTGATCTCCGCCAACGACGACAACAGCACCGCCGCCTTCATCACCGACCCGGCCACCATCACCTACCTGGTCGGCGGCTTCGAACGCGACTGGGCCCGCGCCGACACCGCCGGGGCCGCCCTCGGCCAGGCACCAGCCCGCACCATCCCCGACCGGGTCGGCCGGCTGCTCGCCCGCGGCCTCACCCAGCGGGCCGTCGCCACCCGGCTGGGCCTGAGCGAGCGCACCGTCGCCGCCCACATCTCCCGGCTGCGCGACCGCTACGGCGCGCAGACCCTCTTCCAGCTCGGCTGGCTGATGCGAGGCGCCCGCGATGACCGATGAACCGGGCCCGGCCGAGCGGGCCCTCTACCTCGCCGCCGTCCGGGGTGGCGGCCGGCTGCGCCCGGACGACCTCGCCCCCGCCGACCGCCCGGCCCTGGCCGCGCTCGTCGCCCGCGGCCTGCTCACCCCCACCGCCACCGGCTGGACCGCCGCCGGTCCGCGCGCCCTCGGCGACCGGATCGGCGTCGAACTGCGCACCCGCGCCCTGCGGCTGCTGCGGCACGCCGAGCGGCTCCCGGCCACCTTCGGCCCGCTGGCCCGCGCCTACGACGAGGCCCGCCACCCGGTCGGGGCACCGCCCCCGGGCCCCTCGGCCGCGCGTCCCAGGACCGGCGCCGTCCTCGACGCCGCCGAGGTCCGCGGGCGGATCAGCGAGCTCGTCTCGGAGTGCCGCGAGGAGGTGCTGGCCGCCCAGCCGGGGCTGCGTCCGCTCGAAGGGCTCCGGATGGCCCTCGCCCAGGACCTCTCGCTGCTCCGCCGCGGCTGCGCGCTGCGCACCGTCTACCAGTCGGTCACCCTCGCCGACCCCGCCGTGCGGAGCCAGGTGGCCCTGCGCACCGGACAGGGCGCCCAGGTCCGGGTCCTCGCCGAACCGTACGAGCGGGTGCTGGTCTTCGACCGGGTGGTGGCCGTCATCCCCGCCGCCGAGGACCGCAACCGGGCCGTCTTCCTCACCGACCCCACCACCGTCGCCTACCTGGTGGCCCAGTTCGAACGCGACTGGGCCCGCGCCGCCCCCGCCGACGGCCACCTCGATCCGCCGCCCGTCACCACCGTCCGGATCGGCCGGCTGCTCGCCCGCGGCCTCACCCAACGGGCCGTCGCCACCCGGCTGGGCGTCAGCGAGCGCACCGTCGCCGCCCACATCGCCCGGCTGCGCGACCGCTACGGTGCCCGTACCCTCTTCCACCTCGGCTGGCAGCTGCGGGGCGAGCACCGTGACTGACCCCGCCGCCACCGCGCTCCGCGCCGCCCACCTGCCGGATCCGCCGGAGGGCCTCGCCCGGGCCCACGACGCGGCGCCGGCCGCGGCGGCGGGCTCGCGGATCCGGGTCCTCGGCGCCGGCTCCGGCCGGACGCCGGTCCTCGACCGCGCCGTCGCCGTGATCCCGGCGACCCCGGACGACGGGGTCGCCGCCATGGTGGCGGATCCGGCGGCGGTCACGTACCTGCTGGGCGTCTTCGAGCGGCGTCGGCGGCAGGCCCAAGTCGTGGACCGGGCCGCGCTGTTCGACGGTGCGAGGGTGCCCGCCGCCCGCGAGGAGGCCGGACGGCCGCACGCCCGGGGGCTCACGCAGCGGGCGATCGCAGGCCGGACGGGGCTGGGCGGACGCACCGTCGCCGGTCACCTCGCCCGGCTGCGTGAGCCGTACGACGCGGAGGCGCTGTTCCGAGCGGGCCGGCGGACACGGGGAGCCAGGCCGGGACGTGACGGTCGCTCAGCCGGTGGCGGCGCCGGTCGGCCAGTAGCCGGGGACCGGGGGCTGCTGCCGGGGGACGTTGAACTGCTCGCCGGGGGCGGTCCAGAAGCCCTCGCGCAGGGAGAGCGCCATGCCCGCCCAGTCGAGCGCGGTCTCGACCGTGTGGTTGAGGGCCTCCTGCGACCAGGTGTCGTCGAAGACCAGCGGCAGGACGGGGGCGACCTGCTCGATGGTGGCGATCAGCGGGTTGTGGGTGATGGCCTCGTCGACCAGGAGGACGATCGGCTTGCGCAGCGCCGACGCCCAGCCGAGCTCCAGGCTCACGCCGGCCGAGAGGGGGGCCCCGACGTAGGCGAACACGAGGTCGGCGGACTGGAGGGCGCGGAAGTCGGAGGGGACGCGGGGCTCCGGCGCGCGACCGGAGATGGTCCAGGCGTCGCTGTGGTGCGCGCTGTACACGGCGGCACCGCTGCGCAGCAGGGTGGTGCGGAGCGTCGTCAGCCGCGTCCGGCTGGCGAGCGTCACCACACTGTCGGCCGGCCCGGTCAGTCGCATCAGCGGGGCGGCCAGGAACACACGTGCACGCCGACCCTCAGGGGCCTGGCTGTCGTGGTGACGCAGGTAGGGCTCGGTCATGTCGACTCCGGGGAAAGGCCGACCGGGTGGTGATGTGGTGCCGGCGGGCGCTGAGGACAGTGGCTTTTGAGTCTGCGAGCGGAAGAGATCCGGCAGATATTTGACGGTACAGCGGCAAGTTCGCTATCTGTGCTGGACCATTGGGAGCGAACTGATCGTCTATCAGCGCGCGCGGCCGCGTCCAGCGTCCCGCCCTGTCATCTGGATGCCTGGCAGAGAGATGACGCTCCGGCCGGGGGGAGTGGGGATGGCACTCTCGCGGAAGGTGCGGCATCATGTGGACGCCAGTGCTATTGATTCGGTCCTAGGTGTTCGAGAGTTTGGAGGGTGGGTCCGTGTCTCTGCGTCGACTCGTCTGCAAGGCTGCGCTTCCGATCCTCATCGGCATGGCGGTTCTGACCGGAGTCTCCTTCGCGTCCGACAGTGGGCACGCGGCTGTGAGCACCAGTGCGCTGACGGCTGTTGCCGACGACCTGCACTGGGGCTGAAATCCGGCCGTACGGCTCGATCGGGACGGGGCGGGCGTGAAGGCTGAGCCTTTCGCGCCGGGTGGGGCGGGATTCGGCGGCCGCCCTCAGCCCAGTTCCGGTCTCGTCGACCGGCCGAGCGCGTAGCCCAGCTGGAAGAGGGAGTCGACGTGGTACTCCTCCCTCAGTTCCGCGATGTGGCGCGCCAGGGTGCGCTCACTGATGCCCAGCCGTCGTGCGATGACCCGGTGGTTCGTCCCGGCGAGCATCAGGTCGATGATCGTCTGGCGCAGTCTGGAGACCACTTGTTGGGGGACGGAACGGTCCCCGTCGAATTCCAGGGCCCGGTTCCAGCTCCGCTCGAAGACCTCCTCGATGAGGAAGCTGACGATGGCCGGATCGTGGATGAACGCGGCCAGGTCGTCGTCCACCACCGGGATCACGGCCAGCTTGCGGTCCACGATGATCAGCCGGGCGTACGGCTCGTCCAGGGTGCGGAACTGCCACCCTTCCTCGGTCAGCTTCGCGACGTAGTCCCGGGTCGCCTGGTGGTAGCGGGTGCTCGCGTTGTAAATGGTGCGCATCGACGCGCCGTGGCGGAGAATCTCCAGGTCGCGCGCCAGGAAAGACGTCAGCATTTCCGCCGGGCGGGGTCCGCCGGGCTGCATGGACAGGCCTTCCGTGACTCCCGCGGCGGCCGACTGCTGAAGTCTCTGATTTATCCGCGCTTTCCCGTGGATGTATTCGATGGCCCCACCCGTCGTGTCGGGGGCGTGAAATGCCTCGGCGAGTTCACTGAGGTCGCCGGGCAGCGATACCGCTCTGGAGAGCAGATCGAGGGCCTGACGCTGCCAGGTGGAACTCAGACTGTCGGCGAGTTGGGCCGGATCGACCGCGAGCAAAGCGCCCGGTTCGTCGCTGTCGGGTATGAGCAGTCCGAGTTTCAACAATTCATCGAGGGCCGGGACACCGGCGGCCGGACACGCGCTCCGGGAGAGACGACCGTTCTCGTTGACGGCCTGCAGGTAGAGCTTTCGGGCGTCCTCGGACAGGACGCGCGATCCGCCGAATGCAGCCCCCGCGTGCTCTCGCCCACTCATCTCGGCTCCTAGTGTTGACCGGGAAGTAGTCAACGCGACTGTCGTCTTCTGTGGCAAGAATCCTAGGTGGCGCTGACCGGGTGCCTTGCCGCCCGCAGATCGACCGTGCCGGCCCGATAGAGCACTCTCTCACCAACACCGAGCCGCCGGCACCCCCCGAGAGGAGGGACCGGCGGCCGGTGGATGCGTCAGGTCAGCGCTTGGGACGCCAGACGACGAGCGCGCTGGACTGCGGGGTGGGGGGCTGGTACGGGACGAGGTCGCGGCGGTAGGACGCGTGGACGGCGGCCTCGCGCTGCTGGAGGGCGGTGGCGGCGCCTTCCAGCGAGTCGACCAGCTCCGCGACGCGGGACCGGAGGGCGGTGACCTGGTTCTCCAGCTCGATGATCCGCTTGATCCCCGCCAGGTTGATGCCCTCGTCCTGGGAGAGCCGCTGGACCTCGCGCAGCTGCTGGATGTCGCGCGCGGAGTAGCGGCGGCCCCGGCCGGCGGTGCGGTCGGGGCAGACCAGGCCGAGGCGGTCGTACTGGCGCAGGGTCTGCGGGTGCAGACCGGACAGTTCGGCGGCCACGGAGATGACGTACACCGGGGTGTCCTCGGTGAGCACGTACGTCGGCGGGGCCGCGGCGGCCCGGCGGGTGCGGCGGGCGCCGGCGCCGGGCAGGCCCTCGCCGAGGCCGGGGCCGATCGGGGTGTCGGGGTCGATCGGGTTCATCGGGGACATCTGGTCGTCACGCTCCCTTCGCCGCCCTGAACAGGTCGGCTCGCGGATCGTCGGAGGCGGTGGCCTCGCGGTACTGCTCCAGGGCGCTCAGCGCGTCGCCGGTGACGTGCTGCGGCACCACGACCTCGACGGTGACGAGGAGGTCGCCGCGGGTGCCGTCCTTGCGGGTGGCGCCCTTGCCGCGGGCGCGCATGGTGAGGCCGTTGGCGCTGCCCGGGGGCAGCTTGAGCTTCACGGCCGGGCCGTTCAGCGTGGGCACCTCGATGGTGGCGCCGAGCGCCGCCTCGGGGAAGGCGACCGGGACGGTGACGGTGAGGTTGTCGCCCTTGCGGCCGAACACCGGGTGCGGGTCGACGTGCACGGTGACGTAGAGGTCGCCGGGCTGCCCGCCGCGCTCGCCCTGGGCGCCCTTGCCCTTGAGCCGGATGCGCTGGTCGGCCTGGACGCCGGCCGGGATCCGGACCTGCATGGTGCGGGCCGAGCTGGCGCGGCCGCTGCCGTGGCAGTCGGGGCACGGGTCGTCGACGATCATGCCCCGGCCGCGGCAGTCCTTGCACGGCTCGGAGAGCGCGAAGGCGCCCTGGCCGCGGCTGACGGTGCCCGCGCCGACGCAGGTCGGACAGACCCGCGGGGTGGTGCCGGCCTTGGCCCCGGTGCCGTTGCAGCCGCGGCAGGGGGCCTGGCTGGTCATCCGCAGCGGGACGGTCGCGCCGTCCACCGCCTCCTCGAAGGAGAGCGTCACCTCGGTCTCGACGTCGGCGCCGCGCCGGGGCTGGGCCTGGCGGGTGCCGCCGCGGTTGAAGAGGCCGCCGAAGACGTCCCCGAGGCCGCCGCCACCGCCACCGCCGGCGCCCTGGCTGCCGCTGAAGAGGTCGCCGAAGTCGAAGCTGTAGCTGCCCGTGCCGCCGGGGCCGCCGGCCCGGAAGCCGCCGTTGGCGAAGAGGCTGCGGGCCTCGTCGTACTCCTTGCGGCGCTTCTCGTCGGAGAGGACGTCGTACGCCTCGGAGATGTCCTTGAACCGCTCCTCGGACTTGGCGTCACCCTTGTTGGCGTCGGGGTGGAACTCGCGCGCGAGCTTGCGGTAGGTCTTCTTGATCTCGGTGGCGGTGGCGTCCTTGGGCACGCCGAGGACCTTGTAGTAGTCCTTCTCGACAAAGTCCTTGCCACTCATGCGTCCACCTCGCTGTGCTCGGCAGCCGCTGAGCGGTTCACGCGCCTCTCGATTGTTCGCTCGCTGCGCTCGCTCACGGCTCCCGCCACCTCCCGAGTTCCATCGTCACAGAGCTGTCAACAGCCGCTGGGTGTACGACCGTTGACAGAGCGCTGCGGAGCCGGCCGCCGTACTGGCCGGCGTACGACTCCGCAGCGCACTGGTTGTCAGCTGTCACAGGTTGTCAGCTGTCCGAGCCACCGTCGGACTTGTCCTTGTCGGTGGACTTCGCCTCGGCGCCCGGGGACGCCTGGCTGCCGGGCTGGGGCTCGGCGACGGCCACCATCGCCGGGCGGATGATCCGCTCGCCGATGCGGTAGCCGGGCTGGAGGACCTGCACGCAGGTGTCCTCGGTGACGTCCGAGGAGTAGCTGTGCATCAGTGCCTCGTGCATGGTCGGGTCGAAGGGCTCGCCCTCCTTGCCGAACTGCTGCAGGCCCAGCTTGGCGACGACCGTCTCCAGCGACTCGGCGACGGACTTGAAGCCGCCCGTGACCTCGCCGTGCTCGCGGGCGCGGCCGATGTCGTCCAGGACCGGGATCAGCGACTCCAGGATGTTGGAGACGGCGATCTCGCGGACGGTCAGCCGGTCGCGCTCGACCCGCTTGCGGTAGTTCTGGTACTCGGCCTGGAGGCGCTGGAGGTCGCCGGTGCGCTCGGCGAGCTCCCGCTTGGCGGTGGCGAGCTCCTCCGAACCGGAGTCCCCGGAGCCGGCCGCGGCGGCCTCCTCGGCAGCCTTGATCACGGCCTCTTCGGCGGCGGAGTCGTCGCCGGGCTTGCCGCCCTGCGGCTTGTCCGTCATGCCGCACCGCCCTTGGGCTTCTCGTCGTCCACGATCTCGGCGTCGACGACGTCGTCGTCCTTGGCCTGGGCGGAGTCACCGGAGGCGGCGGCACCGGCGGTGGCGTCGGCGTTGGCGTACAGCGCCTGGCCGAGCTTCTGCGCGGTGGTGGAGACCTTCTCCGAGGCCTCGCGGATCTTCGCGATGTCCTCGCCCTTCAGGGCCTCCTTGAGCTCGCCGATGGCGGTCTCGACCTCGGTCTTGACGTCGCCCGGCAGCTTGTCGGCGTTGTCGGCGATGAACTTCTCGGTCGAGTAGACGAGCTGCTCGGCGGAGTTGCGCGTCTCGACGGCCTCGCGGCGCTTGTGGTCGTCCTCGGCGTACTGCTCGGCCTCGCGGCGCATGCGGTCGACCTCGTCCTTCGGCAGCGAGGAGCCGCCGGTGACGGTCATCTTCTGCTCCTTGCCGGTGCCGAGGTCCTTGGCACCGACGTGCATGATGCCGTTGGCGTCGATGTCGAAGGTGACCTCGATCTGCGGCAGGCCGCGCGGCGCCGGCGGCAGGCCGGTCAGCTCGAACATGCCGAGCTTCTTGTTGTACGCGGCGATCTCGCGCTCGCCCTGGTAGACCTGGATCTGCACGGACGGCTGGTTGTCCTCGGCCGTGGTGAAGATCTCGGAGCGCTTGGTCGGGATCGTGGTGTTGCGCTCGATCAGCTTGGTCATGATGCCGCCCTTGGTCTCGATGCCGAGGGACAGCGGGGTGACGTCGAGCAGCAGGACGTCCTTGACCTCGCCCTTCAGGACACCGGCCTGGAGCGCGGCGCCGATGGCGACGACCTCGTCCGGGTTGACGCCCTTGTTGGCGTCCTGGCCGCCGGTCAGCTCCTTGACGAGCTCGGCGACGGCCGGCATGCGGGTCGAGCCACCGACCAGGACGACGTGGTCGATCTCGGAGAGCGAGATGCCGGCGTCCTTGATCACGTTGTGGAACGGGACCTTGCAGCGCTCCAGCAGGTCCGTGGTCAGCTGCTGGAACTGGGCGCGGGTGAGCTTCTCGTCCAGGTGCAGCGGGCCCTCGGCGGAGGCCGTGATGTACGGCAGGTTGATCGAGGTCTCGGAGGACGAGGACAGCTCGATCTTCGCCTTCTCGGCGGCCTCGCGCAGACGCTGGAGGGCCATCTTGTCCTTGGACAGGTCGACGCCGTGGCCGGCCTGGAAGACCTTGACCAGGTGGTCGACGACGCGCTGGTCCCAGTCGTCACCACCGAGGTGGTTGTCACCGTTGGTGGCCTTCACCTCGACGACCCCGTCGCCGATCTCCAGCAGGGAGACGTCGAAGGTGCCACCGCCGAGGTCGAAGACCAGGATGGTCTGGTCGTCCTTGTCGAGGCCGTACGCGAGGGCGGCCGCGGTCGGCTCGTTGACGATGCGCAGGACGTTCAGGCCCGCGATCTCGCCGGCCTCCTTGGTGGCCTGGCGCTCGGAGTCGTTGAAGTACGCCGGGACGGTGATGACGGCGTCGGTGACGGTCTCGCCCAGGTACGCCTCGGCGTCACGCTTCAGCTTCTGCAGCACGAAGGCCGAGATCTGCTGGGGGTTGAAGTCCTTGCCGTCGATGTTGATCTTCCACCCGGTGCCCATGTGGCGCTTCACCGAGCGGATGGTGCGGTCGACGTTGGTGACCGCCTGGCGCTTGGCCACCTCGCCGACGAGGACCTCGCCGTTCTTGGCGAAGGCGACGACGGACGGCGTGGTCCGCGCACCCTCGGCGTTCGTGATGACGGTGGGCTCGCCACCCTCCAGAACGCTGACGACCGAGTTCGTCGTACCGAGGTCGATGCCGACCGCGCGTGCCATCGTAGATACCTCCACGGAAGAGTTGAGCTTTACGGGCTCAAGGATGCACGACCCGATGGGCGGCGTCAACAGGTATGAGTGCGAGCCGCTCAAGTTTGCTGAGCCGAAGGTTCGGTCGAGGGCTCGGAGGTGGGCCCCGAGCCCCTCGGGAGCCCCCGCCACGCCGTGGCGGGGGGTGCGCCCACGTGACTGTCGCCATAGCTTGGGAATCTTCTGGAGAACTGTTGCCCACCGGTAATGTCCGGGCCGTCGGCCCGGCAAGTTACCGACCAGTACACTCAGTTCCAAAGACCCTGAGAACCGCAGAGCCTGCTCAACCGCAAAGCCGCAGGAGACGGAGAGCCGATGCAGCTAGCAGCGATCGTCATCTCGCTGGTCACATTCGTGATCGGCACCGCGCTCGCCGCCCGTGCGGCGCTGTACATCTACAAGGTGGTCCGCACCGGTGCGGACGACTCCACCCGCTTCGGGCAGCCCGCCCTGCGGGTGAAGACCGTCGCGACCGAGTTCGTCGGCCACACCAGGATGAACCGCTGGGGGGTCGTCGGCGTCGCCCACTGGTTCGTCGCGGTCGGCTTCTTCAGCCTGGTGCTCACCCTGGTCAACGCCTTCGGCCAGCTCTTCGACGCCGACTTCGCGCTGCCGATCATCGGTCGCTGGATGATCTGGCAGCTCTTCGTCGAGCTGATCGGCACCCTGACCACGCTGGGCATCCTGGTCCTGATCGTGATCCGGCTGATGAGCCTGCCGTCCAGGTCCGGCCGCAAGTCCCGGTTCGCCGGCTCGATCGCCTGGCAGGCCTTCTACGTCGAGTACACGATCCTCGGCATCGGCATCTGCATCCTGATGCTGCGCGGCCTGGAAGGCGCCCTGGAGAACGTCGACTCGTACGGGCCGGAGCACCTGGTCTCGTACCCGCTGGTCTCCGCGTTCAGCGGCGTGGCGCACGGCACGCTGGAGAACCTGATCTACCTGTTCGCGATGCTGAAGATCTCCATCTCGTTCGCGTGGGCGATCACCATCGGCCTCAACCCCTCGATGGGCGTGGCCTGGCACCGCTTCCTCGGCTTCTTCAACATCTACTTCAAGCGCGAGGAGGACGGCGGCACCGCGCTCGGCGCCCTCCGTCCGATGACCAGCAACGGTCAGCCGATCGACTTCGAGGACCCGGCCGACGACGCCGTCTTCGGCGTCTCCCAGGTCGAGCACTTCTCCTGGAAGGGCATCCTCGACTTCTCCACCTGCACCGAGTGCGGCCGCTGCCAGTCGCAGTGCCCGGCCTGGAACACCGGCAAGCCGCTCTCGCCGAAGCTGCTGATCATGAGCCTGCGCGAGCACGCCTACGGCAAGGCGCCGTACCTGCTGGCCGGCGGCGGCAAGGACATGGAGGGGGAGGAGAAGGCCACCTCCGAGCAGCTCAAGGACGTCCCGGCGGCCGCCCTGGCCGAGGCCGAGCGCCCGCTGATCGGCACCGCCGAGGAGAACGGCGTCATCGACCCGGACGTGCTGTGGTCCTGCACCACCTGCGGCGCCTGCGTCGAGCAGTGCCCGGTCGACATCGAGCACATCGACCACATCGTCGACATGCGCCGCTACCAGGTGATGATCGAGTCCTCGTTCCCGACCGAGGCCGGGACGATGCTCAAGAACCTGGAGAACAAGGGCAACCCGTGGGGCATGGCCACCAAGGCCCGCCTGGACTGGGTCAAGGAGCTCAAGAAGGAGACCGGCATCGAGGTGCCGGTGATCGGCGAGGACATCGACCCCGCCGAGGTCGAGTACCTCTACTGGGTCGGCTGCGCCGGCGCCCTGGAGGACCGCGCCAAGAAGACCACCAAGGCCTTCGCCGAGCTGCTGCACACCGCGGGCGTGAAGTTCGCGATCCTCGGCAAGGAGGAGTCCTGCACCGGTGACTCCGCCCGCCGCCTGGGCAACGAGTTCCTGTTCCAGATGCTCGGCGCGCAGAACGTGGAGACGCTGAACGCGGCCCTGGAGGACGCCCCGGTCAAGCGGATCGTGGCCACCTGCCCGCACTGCTTCAACACCATCGCCAACGAGTACCCGCAGCTGGGCGGCCACTTCGAGGTCATCCACCACACCCAGCTGCTGCAGCACCTGATCGACGAGGGCAAGCTCGTCCCGGTCAACCCGGTCGAGGGCCTGATCACCTACCACGACCCCTGCTACCTGGGCCGCCACAACAAGGTCTACAGCCCGCCGCGCGAGATCATGGACAAGGTCCCCGGTCTGCGCCAGCAGGAGATGCACCGGCACAAGGAGCGCGGCTTCTGCTGCGGCGCCGGCGGTGCCCGGATGTGGATGGAGGAGCGCATCGGCAAGCGGATCAACACCGAGCGCGTGGACGAGGCGCTGTCGCTCAACCCGGACATCGTCTCCACCGCCTGCCCGTTCTGCCTGGTGATGCTCTCCGACTCGGTCAACGGCAAGAAGAACGAGGGCGCGGCCAAGGAGCACCTGAAGGTGGTCGACGTGGCCCAGCTGCTGCTCGACTCGGTGAAGGCCCAACCGCCGGCCGGGAGCGAGGAGCAGCCCGCGACGGTGGACGCGTAACAGCCGCCGCAGAGCCCGCTGTTCGACAGTTCTGCTACAACTGCCCGGCCCGGTGGACGCCGTGAACGCGCCCGCCGGGCCGGGCTTTCGGTTGGCGCGGACGGCCCGCGCGGGTACGGCGGGCGTACGGCGGGTGACGGCAATCGCACAGGCGCCGGACGGGCATTCGGTCGGAAGCAAATACAGTAGGCCCGGACCGGCTTCGCGCCGGTCCACCCGTTCCGGACGGAAGCCCCGGACGGGTGGCGACCCGCGCCGGCCGGACGGCCGGGTCCAGACCGACGACGAGGTGTCGGCCCACCGGGCCGGGCCGCAGAGACCACAAGGGGAACAGCGCAGACCATGACCGAGGCGATCATGCTGGTCGGTGGTAAGGGCACGCGACTGCGTCCGCTGACCACCCACACCCCCAAGCCGATGCTGCCGGTGGCAGGCGTCCCGTTCATCGCGCACCAGTTGGCCCGCGCGGCCGCCGCCGGCGTCACCCGCGTCGTGCTGGCCACCTCGTACCTGGCCGAGGTGTTCGAGGACCACTTCCAGGACGGCACCCCGTACGGCATCGAGCTGGTCTACCTGACCGAGCGCGAGCCGCTGGGCACCGGCGGCGCCATCCGCAACGCCGCCTCCGGCCTGACCTGCGGCCCGGACGAGCCGGTCCTGGTCTTCAACGGCGACATCCTCTCCGGCGTCGACATCGCCGCCCTGCGCGACGGCCACGTGGCCGCCGGGGCCGACGTCACCCTGCACCTGACCCGGGTCGAGGACCCGCGCGCCTTCGGCCTCGTCCCGACCGACGAGGACGGGCGGGTGCTGGAGTTCCTGGAGAAGCCGGAGACCCCGGAGCAGATCGTCACCGACCAGATCAACGCCGGCTGCTACGTCTTCACCCGGTCCGTGATCGACCGCATCCCGGCCGGCCGCGAGGTGTCCGTCGAGCGCGAGACCTTCCCCGAGCTGCTGGCCACCGGCGCGCTGCTGCGCGGCGTCGTCGACACCTCGTACTGGCTGGACCTGGGCACCCCGGCGGCCTTCGTCCGCGGCTCGGCCGACCTGGTGCTCGGCAAGGTCGACTCCCCGGCCGTCCCCGGCCCGACCGGCGACGCCCTGCTGCTGCCCGGCGCCACCGTCCACCCGGGCGCGGTGCTCAGCGGCGGCACCGTGGTCGCCGAGGACGCGGTGGTCGAGGCCGGCGCGATCGTCGAGGGCAGCGTGATCCTGCCGGGCGCGGTCATCGGCCCGGACACCCTGGTCAAGGACTCGATCGTGGGCGCCTTCGCCACCGTCGGCGACCGCTCGGCGCTGGACGGCGCGGTGATCGGCGACGGCGCGATCGTGGAGTCGGACAACGAGCTGCCGAACGGCATCCGGATCGCCTGCGGCACCCTGCTGCCGGTCGGCGCCGTCCGTACCTCGGCCGGCCCGGGCGGCTGCCCGGCCGGCACCAGCGCGGCCGCGGCGGTGCACGGGCCGTCGGTCGGCGCGCAGCGGTAACGCCCGCGGGGACCGGGGCGTCCGCGGGGGTTTTCGGTCCCGTTCGTCTCAGCCTCGCTGCAAACCGGCCCCGGGTCCGTCCGGGGCCGACGCGGGCCGGGCCGGGCGGGTACCTTCGGACCGTGGCTGGTAATCGATACGACAGCGGTCAGGGCGCGAACCGTCCGCACGGCGGATGGTCTGCCCCTCCGCCGCCGCCCGGGGGGCACGGGGCGACGGACGGGCCGGAGTACTTCACGGCCCCGCACCCGGCGGCGCCCGGTGGGTCCGGTGGTCCCGGCGGCACGCCCGACGGGCCCGCCGGTGGGCCGGGGCGCCCGGCGGCGGGGGACGGGTACGACCCGTACGCGGCGGACCGGCCCGGGAACACCAGGGCCTTCCCGGCCGGCGACCCGTACGCGGGCGGCGGCCCGTACCCGCAGCAGCCGCCCTACCAGGGGCACCCGGGCCAGGAGCACGGCTACTACGACGACGGTCACGGGCAGCAGCCGCCGTACGGGCCCGCGCAGGGCTACGGCCCCGACGGGGGTTACGGGCCGGACCAGGGTTACGGCCCGGACGGGGGCTACGGGCCCGACGGGGGCTACGGCCAGCAGCCGTACGGCCAGGACAACGTCGCCGTCTACCGGGCCGGCGGCCAGTCCGCCCCGCACGTCGCCGGGCCCCGGCCGCACTGGCGCGAGCTGTTCACCGGCCTGTTCCGCAGCCCGACCGCGATCTTCGACCGCACCCGCGACCACCAGGTCTGGCTGCCCGCCCTCACCGTCTCGCTACTGTACGGCGCGCTCGCGGTGCTCGGCATAGGGCTGACCCACGACGACATCGTCAACTCGACCTTCACCGTGGCGCTGACCGGCATCCTCGCCGCCGCCGTCTGCTTCACCGTGGCCGGGGCGCTCTTCGGCGGGGTCACCTACGCGCTGGCCCGCCAGCTGGGCGGCGACGGCCCGTGGAAGGCGACCATTGGCCTGGCCGCGCTGATCGGCTGGCTCACCGACGCGCCCCGGCTGCTGCTCGACCTGGTGCTGCCCTCCGGCAGCGTCGTCGTCCAGGTCGTCGGCTGGGCCACCTGGGCGCTCTGCGCCTACCTGCTGACCAGCATGGTCCGGCGGCTGCACGACCTGCCCTGGGGCAAGGCCGCGGCCGCCTCGGCGGTGCAGCTGGTCGCGCTGCTGGTGCTGATCAAGCTGCCGACGCTGGGCTGAGGCCCTCCACGGACGAGGGGCAGAATGGGGGCGGGCCGCGGCCGAGCGCCGGGCCCGCCCCACCCTCGTCGTCCTACCTCACCGGAGCCAGGCCATGACCCTCCCCACCACCCACGTCAGCTTCCCGGCCGGGGCGGTGACCGGCGAGTCCCCGGTGCTCGCGGTGCACCCGCTGGCCGACGGGCGGTACGCCGTCGTCACCGAGGCGACCCCGTTCCACCCGCTCGACCACACCTGGCCCGACCAGCCGGCCGACCTCGGCACCCTGACCGTGGACGGCACCGAACTGGCCGTGGTCGACTGCCTGACCGGCGCCGTCGGCCCGGAGGGCGGGGAGCTGCTGGCCGGCGCCGACATCCCGGTCCGGCGCGGCGACGAGGAGTGGTCCTGGCTGGTCCTCCACGTCCTGGACACCGACCCCGGCGACATCGTCGGCCGCACCGCCGCGCTCGCCGTCGACGCCGAGCGTCGGGGCGCCCTCAGCGCCTCGCACAGCGGCTGCCACCTGCTCGCCCTCGCCCTGAACGCCGCGCTCGCCCCGCGCTGGCGCAAGGACCCGGGCCGCTCGGACGCCTTCGGCCACCCGGACTTCGACAGCCTCGCCATGGCGAGCTCGGTGATGGACACCGCGGCCAGCACCGACACCTACCGGCTCGGCAAGTCGCTGAAGAAGAAGGGCTTCACGGCGGACGCCACCGAGGAGTTCCCGGCCCTCGCCGACGCCCTGCCGGCCCTCACCGAGGCCGTCAACGCCCGGCTCGCCGCCTGGGTCGCCGCCGACGCCCCGGTCCGCATCGAGGTGCCCGGCCCCGAGCTCACCGCCCGCCGCCAGTGGCACTGCGAGCTGCCCGAGGGCGGCGCGCAGATCTTCTGCGGCGGCACCCACCTGCACCACCTCGGCGAGCTGGCCGAGCTGCGCACCGAGCTGCGGCTGTCCGAGGACGGCACCGAGCTGGTCGCCGTCACCAGCCCCAAGAGGGCCTGAGAACGCCGCGGGCGGCCACCCCTCGTCCGTCCTCGGATGGGGGTGGCCGCCCGTCGTGCGTGCGCTCCGTCGGCCCTGCGGGTCTCGCCGGCCCTGCGGGCCCTGCGGTCAGACCTTCGTCTGGTGGAAGTTCAGGTACGAGCGGGACGGCGTCGGGCCGCGCTGGCCCTGGTAGCGCGAACCGTAGCGCTCGGAGCCGTACGGGTGCTCCGAGGGCGAGGAGAGCCGGAACAGGCACAGCTGCCCGATCTTCATCCCCGGGTACAGCTTGATCGGCAGCGTCGCGACGTTCGACAGCTCCAGGGTCACGTGGCCGCTGAAGCCGGGGTCGATGAAGCCGGCCGTGGAGTGGGTGAGCAGGCCCAGCCGGCCCAGGCTCGACTTGCCCTCCAGCCGGGACGCGACGTCGTCCGGCAGCGTGATGACCTCGTACGTCGAGGCCAGCACGAACTCGCCGGGGTGCAGGATGAACGCCTCGTCGCCCTCCGGCTCGACCAGCCGGGTCAGGTCCGGCTGCTCCTCCGAGGGGTCGATGTGCGGGTACTTGTGGTTCTCGAACACGCGGAAGAAGCGGTCGAGGCGCACGTCGATACTCGACGGCTGGATCATCGCCGGGTCGAAGGGGTCGACGACGACCCGGCCCAGGTCGATTTCGGTCCGGATGTCCTTGTCAGAGAGCAGCACGCTTCGAGGTTACGTGCAAGAAAGGGCCCCGGACGAATCCGCCCGGGGCCCGTTCCGTCCTTCCGCGACCGTCAGGCCAGGAACTCGGCGGCCTCCAACCGCATCGCCCGCGCCAGTTGCGGCTCCGACAGATCCCGCACGTCGGCCAGCACCGAACTCCGCATCCGTCCGCACTGCGGACAGCGGATCAACCGCCCGGGGCCGAGCCGACCCGGACCGAGGTTCTGCATCGGGAACGTGGTGGTGCTGAACAGGTGCCCCTCGGCACAACGAACGACGGCGCGCTGCTCCATCGATCCCCTTCCCATCCCTAACCCAGTACTCACCCGTACTCACCGCCCCGGCGGCCGAGCCCCGGGACAGCGTCACATTAGGGGATGTTCCGGACATTCCTCACCATGGCTCGCCGCCTCGGCCCCCACCCACCGGAGCACTCGCACGCGGCCCAAACAGTACGCCCCCGACACCCGCCCCACCCCGCTCCGCCACGTCCCCCGACCCCCTGTGCAACCACCGTCGCAGATGGGGTACAGTGACACTGGATCGAGCGGTCTCTGACGGCTCATCAGGCGGGCGTAGTTTAATGGTAGAACATGAGCTTCCCAAGCTTAGAGCGCGAGTTCGATTCTCGTCGCCCGCTCCACTACCGAAAGCCGCAGGTCACATGACCTGCGGCTTTTGCGTTGTCCGGACCGGGGCGGGCCGGCCTGGGCGGGGGTTAGTGGGGGCGGACCCAGGTGGGGGTCCAGGTGTCCGGGGTGGTGGGGGCCGTGGCGAGGTGGGCGCGGAGGGTGGGGAGGGCGGGGTGGGGGTTGTCGCGGTGCCAGAGGAGTGAGTGGGGGTAGACGGGGGTCGGGTCGGTCACCGGGATGCGGCGCAGGCCGTGGCCGGCGGGCCAGACGAGGCGGGTGCGCTCGCTCATGAAGGTGGCCAGGGCCGGGGTGTCGGCGACGGTGTCGAGGAGGGCGTCGGAGCCGAAGTTGGGGCCGGTGGACTCGATGGTGAGGCCGAACTCGGCGACGAGGTCGTCGTAGTAGGCGCCCCACTCGCTGCCGGGGACGATGCCGGGCATCCAGATGCGGTGGCCGACCAGGTCGGCGACGGTCACCGACCTGGCGTCCGCCAGGGCGTGGGCGGGGCCGGTGAGGAGTTGGAGGGGTTCGTCGAGGACCCGGACGGACTCGATGTCCTCGGGGAGCGGCCGGCCGGGCATGGCGACGGCGCGGAAGGACGCGTCGATGGTGCCGGAGCGGATGGCGGCGACGGCGGTCTCGATGTCGAGCAGCATCAGCACGTCGAGGTCGATCCCGGGGTGGGCGCGGTGGAAGTCGCGCATCAGGCCCGAGGCCGCGCCGCGCGAGTTGATCACGTCGACGCGCAGCGGGCGGTGGCCGGCGCGCACGGACGCGACCGCGCGTTCGGCGGCGCGCAGCAGCTCGCGGGCGTGGGGCAGGAAGGCCTGGCCGTCGATGGTGAGTTCGGCGCCGCGCGGGGTGCGGGTGAACAGTCGGACGCCGAGGTCGCGCTCCAGCGCGGCGACGCGCTTGGAGACGGCCTGCTGGGTGACGGCCAGGTCGACGGCGGCCTTCTGGAACTGGCCGGCTTCGGCGATGGCGGCGAAGGTGCGCACTGCTTCGAGGTCCACGCCGACCCACCCTAGGGAACAACCACTGGTTGTACAGGAAGGGTGAGGCGGTTGTTTGACCCCTTGTCCCGGCGTCGGATTGGCTCTCCCCGGTCAACCGTGGTTTGTGCGGTCGGGTGTCGAGTCGAGGGGAGCGCACCGCGGATGAGGGGCGGGAGACGGTTGGGCCGGCCGTTCGGCCGGCTGTGGGCGGCGTACGCGGTGAGCGCGTACGGGTCCGGGCTGGGGTTCGGGGCGCTGCCGCTGATCGCGGTCCTGGTGCTGCACGCCGGTCCGGCCGAGGTGTCCGTGCTGGCGGCGGTGGGGCCCGCGGTGGGCGCGCTGGTCGCGGTGCCGCTCGCGCCGTGGGTGGAGTTCCGGCGCAAGCGCCCGGTCATGATCGCGATGGACCTGGTCCGGTTCGCGGCCATGGCGACGATCCCGGTCGCCTACGCCTTCGGCCTGCTCGGCTTCGTCCAGTTGCTCGTGGTGTCGGTGGTGGTCGCCGCGGCCAGGATCGCGTTCGGCGCGGCCAGCGGCGCGTACCTCAAGGCCGTCGTCCGGCCGGACGACCTGCTGGTGGCCAACGCCCGCTTGGAGTCCACGAACTGGAGCTCCATCGCGGTCGGGCCGCCGCTGGGCGGGGCGGCGGTCGGCCGGTTCGGGCCGGTCACCACGGTGGTGGCCGACGCGCTCAGCTACCTGCTCTCCGCGCTGTGGATCACCGCGATCCGTGGCCGGGAGGAGGTGCCGCGGCGGGCCGGCGGGAGTTCGGCCCGAGCCGGAACGGTGCTCGACGGCTGGCGACACATCACGGGCGACCCCGGGCTGCGGGCGCTCTACCTCAACAACCTGCTCGTCGCCGGTCTGATCATGGCCACCGAGCCGGTGCTCGCCGTCCTCCTGCTGCGCCAACTCCACTTCGCCCCATGGCAGTACGGCCTCGCCTTCGCGGCGCCCTGCCTCGGCGGGCTGATCGGTTCCCGGCTGGCCCGGCGGGTGGTGGAGCGGTACGGCCGGGACCGGGTGCTCCGGACCGTCGGCACCCTGCGCGCCGTCTGGCTGATCGGCCTGGTCTTCGTCCGGCCCGGCGTGGTCGGCCTCGTCACCGTGATGGCCGTCGAGCTGGCGATCATCGTCAACATGAGCCTGTTCAACCCGGTGCTCGCCACCTACCGGCTCGAACGCACGCCCGAGCACCTCCTCGCCCGCACCCTGTCCGCCTGGTCGATCGGGCAGCAGGCGTCCATCGCCGTCTGCACCGCGCTCGGCGGGCTGCTCGCCGACGCCACCGGCCCGCGCACCGCCCTCACGGTCGCGGGACTGCTCATCCTGGCCACCCCGTTCCTGCTGCCCCGGGCCGACCGGACGCGGTCGGAAGCCGTGCCGGACACCCCGACGGCACGGAGGTCACCCGTCTGAGCGTCGACCGGCCGCGCTGCCGGAGGGACGGTACGGCGGCAGCCGCGGGTCGGTGGACCCGCGGCTGCCGCGGGCTCGGGGCGCAGGAGTGCCCGAGCGGGGATCAGTGGCGGGCGGCGAGGTCCTCCAGTGTGGCGACCAGGGCGGCCGGGGCGGGCAGGGCGGTGTTGGCGGACTGCAGGCGCTGGGCGGCGTCGCGGAGCGCGGGGTCGGTGAGGACGCGTTCGAGCAGCGGGGTGTCGACGGCGTCGGAGGCGGAGCTCAGCGCGGCGCCGGTGGCGGTGAGGGCCTCGGCGTTGAGGAAGTGGTCCGCGCCCTGCGGGAGCAGCAGCTGGGGCAGGCCGGCCTGGACGGCGGTCAGCATGGTGCCCGAGCCGCCGTGGTGGATCAGCGCGTCGGCCTGGCTGAGCAGCTCGTTGAGCGGGACCCAGGGCAGGCCGCGGACGTTGTCGGGCAGGGTGCCGAGCGGGGCGAGGTCGGCGCCGCCGACCGCGAGCAGGAAGTCGGCGTCGACCTCGGCCGCCGCCTCGACCATGCGGACCACCGCGCGGACGCCGTCGAGCTCGGAGAGCACGGTGCCCAGGGTGACGACCGCCCGCGGGCGGTCGGGCTTGCGGAGGAACTCGGCGGGGACGATGCCGCCGCCGTTGTACGGGACGTAGCGCATCGCGAGGCCGTCCGGGTCGCCGCCGAGCGGGCCGACGTTGAGCGTCGCGGCGATCGACGGGCCGGCCAGGCCCCACTCCTCGTACAGGTCGGGCACGTGCGAGGCCACCAGTTCGGCCATGGAACGGCCGGGACTGGCACCGAAGTTGTGCACGACCGACGGGATCCTGAGCCGGGTGGCGACCAGCGGGGCGGCGGAGTGGAAGGCATCGTGGACGAGCAGGTCGGCGCCCCAGTCGGTGGCGGCCGCCAGCAGGCCGTCGACGTCGGGGCGGGAGGCGTACGCGAACATCGCGGCCGCCATGTCGAAGATCTCTTCCTGGGTCTTGTCCTGGTTGACGTACTGGACCCGGCCGCCGAGGCGCTCCTCGACGATCTCCCGCAGGGTCCGGCCGTCGCCGATCTCCACGACGGGGAAGCCCGCGGGCCGGATCATGTCGAGCGGCTGTGCGCCGGCGAACAGCACCTCGTGCCCGGCGGCGCGCAGCGCCTGGGCGGTGGGCACCATCGGGTAGAGGTGGCCGGCCGCGGCGGGGCCGGTGAAGAGTATGCGCATGGTCTTCTCCTTGCGAATGTTCCGACAAGGCAGTCTCACCTTTGAAGTTGACGTTCAGTCAATTTGATATGAATCACCATGCGCGGTAATCGGCCGTTCTGGGACGGGGCTTGCCTCTCGGGTGGCGGTGTGCTCCTCGCGCCGGTCGCCCGGTGCGGGCGGGCGGGCCGGATCGCTCGGGCGGCCGGATCGTTCAGGCGGCGGCGAGGAACTCCCGGACGGCGCCGGTGAACGCCCCGGTCTCCTCGGCGAGCACGATGTGGCCGGTGTCGAACTCGGCGTAGGCGCTGCCGGGCAGGGTGGCGTGCAGCCGGCGGGCGTTCTCCACCGGGACGGTGGCGTCCTGGGTGCAGCCGATCACCAGGGCGGGGGCCTGGACGCGCGGGAGCAGCGGGCCGAGGTCGAGGGCCAGGTTGAGGGCGATGTGCCGCAGGGTGCCCGGAGTCGGCCGCAGGTAGGCGGTGTTGGCCTGGACGGCGGCGCGCCCGATCCGGTCGAGGAAGCCGCGACTGAAGGCGGTGAGGGTGGCGTAGCCGCCGAACGCGGTGGGGTGGTCGGCGAGCGAGAGCCAGGTGGCCATGGAGAGCCGCAGGTACTCGTCCTGCTCCGCGCTGATCCAGCCGGCCGCGGCGACCAGGCGGCGGACCCGCCCGGGGTGCAGGGCGGCGGTCGCGGTGGCGACGACGGCGCCGAGCGAGAAGCCGAGGACGTCGGCGGGGCCGCGGCCGGCGTCCTCGATCACGGCGGCGACCTGGGCGGCCAGGGTCTCCAGGGTGAGCGGGGCGCCGTCGTCCTCGGCGGCCTCGCTGCCGGAGAGGTCGGGCAGCAGCACGGTGTGGCGGTCGGTGAAGGCGTCCAGCAGGCCGTCCCACATGGCGGAGCCGGGGCCGGTGCCGTGCACCAGGACGAGGGTGTCGGGGCCGTCGCCGACGACGCGGTAGGGGATGCGGGCGGTGTCGACGGTGATGACGGGCATGGCGGGTCCTCTCGATGGTGGGTCAGAAGGCTTGCCGGGGCGGCCGGTCGGCGGTTCGGGCCGCCCCGGCCGGCGCATAAGTAAACTACACAGTGCAGAGCAGTGATTCAACTGCACCGTGCAGTGCACTATGAACGTGTGGGAACGGTGAGGGACGGGACCGGGAGGGGAACTGCCCGTACCCGTCCGCCGTCCAAGCAGTGACGGAATGCCTGCCCGGGTTGAACACCGGGAGGAGTACGGAGGGCCCTGTGCAGTCAGGTGGTGCCGAACTGAACCTCGGACGCCCGGGCGGCGGCCCCGGAGGGGTGCGGATCGCGCCGGTTCGCCGACCGGGGTCGAACCCCGGGGTGACGGCCGATCAACTCGACGCCGCCGAACGCTGCGAGACGCTGCTCCAGGACACCCTGGACGCCGTCCGTCCGGCACCGGTCTGGCAGGGGGCGCCCGCGCGGGCGGGAGCGCGGCTACCGCTGCCGGGGCGCGAGTCGGAACTGCTCTGGTACGTCACCCGCGGCCGGGACCTCCTCACCGTCGTCTCGTTGCCCCGGCGGGCGGCGCTGGCGGACGTGGTGGAGCGGCACTGGCGCCGGCGCGGCTGGACGATCACCTCGCTGAACGCCGACCGGGACCGCCCGGGTGTCGCCGCGACCACCCCGGACGGCTACCGGCTGGCGCTGCGCTTCGGGGAGTCGGGCGAGGCCGGGCTGACCGCGAGTTCGCCCGGCGTGGCCCGCTCGGAGCGCGGCCCGGTGCTGTCCGGCGGCGTCGACCGCTGCGCGCCGCCGCTGCCGTACGTCCGCTGTCCGCACTGGAGCGCGCTGGGCTAGTCGCCCCGGCTGTTCCGGCTGTTCCGACGGTTCCGACGGTTCCGCCCTGGCTGTTCCGGTTGTTCCGGCTGCTCGGGGCTGCTCAGGGCCGCTCTCCGGGCGGCGGGCCGGAGTCCGGCCAGAGGGCCCTGGGCGCCGACCGGGGGAGGCGTGGAGCGAGTCCCCCCGGACTCGCTCCACGCCGCCTCGCCGCGCGGCTTCGGCGCTGCCGCTCCCCCCGACACCCCGGCAAACCCGCCGATCCCCCCTGGCCACACCCTCCGGCGAGAGTGGTCCGCACAGGCCCCGGCGAGCCCCCACCCCGGGGACGTCGTGATCTCAAGCTAACAAACCGCGTGGTTGGTTTGTCAATAGTGAAATCCATGAAACATCCACATTGTGACGAAGTGCTCCGCGGTGGCCGGATAGGCCTCGTACCAGGGATTTGTGGCCGTTCCAGGGTGTCCGCCCGCACTCGACCGCCCGTGCCGGGCGGGGGCGGGCGGAGACGGGCACCGGCTGGAATCCGACATTCCGAGCATCATGGCAGCACGCAGTGACACCGGACGAGCGCCCAGCGCAGCCGGGGGAGCAGCGGAGCGGGCGGGCTCAGCGGAGCAGCCGGCGCTCCTTCGCCACCGCCACCGCGCCCGCCCGGGTGTCCACGCCCAACTTGTCGTAGATCCGGCCGAGGTGAGTCTTCACGGTGGCCTCGCTGATGAACAGAGCCCGGGCGATCTCCCGGTTGCCCAGCCCCTGAGCCAGCTGTTCGAGGATGTCCTGCTCGCGCTCGGTCAGCTGCGGCGAGGGCGACCGCATCTGCGCCATCACCCGCGAGGCGACCGGCGGGGAGAGCACCGTCCGGCCCTGTGCGGCCGCGTGCACGGCGGCGAAGAGCTCCTCCGGGCGCTCGGCCTTCAGCAGGTAGCCGGTGGCACCGGCGGCGATGGCCCGGGTGATGTCGGCGTCGGTGTCGTAGGTGGTGAGCACCAGGACGTGCGGCCCGCCCGGGACGGCGGTGATCCGCCGGGTGGCCTCCACCCCGTCGATGCCGTCGCCGAGTTGGAGGTCCATCAGCACGACCTGGGGCGCCAGCCGGGCGGCCAGCGCGACGGCCTCCTCGCCGGTGCTCGCCTCGCCGACCACCTCGATGTCGCCGGCGCTCGCCAGCAGTGCCAACAGGCCGGCCCGCACCACGGCGTGGTCGTCGCAGGCCAGCAGCCGGACGGGAGCCGTCCGGGCGGGACTCGTGCTCATGGCTGCTCCAGGGTCATCGCTGTTCCGGACCGGTCGGTGCTCCGGGCTCATCGCTGCTCCGGGCTCATCGCTGCTCCGGGCTCATGCCGCTCCGGGCTCACCGCTGCTCCAGGGGCACCGCGGCGGAGACGACGGTGCCCTCACCGGGCGTGCTCTCCACGGTCAGCCTGCCACCCAGCTGCCGCAGCCGGGCACGCATGGCCGGCAGGCCGTACCCGCGCCGGCTCCCGCTCTCGCCCCCGCCCCCGGTCTCGCTCCCGGCCTCGCCCCCGGTGCCGACCGCGTCCGGGTCGAAGCCCCGCCCGTCGTCGGCGACGTCCAGCACGGCCTGGTCGCCGAGGAAGGACAGCGTGATCGCGGCGGCCGACGCCCCGGCGTGCTCGCGGACGTTGGCCAGCGCGCCCTGGGCGATCCGCAGCAGCGCGGACTGTGCGGCGGTGGGCAGCGGCACCGGCGTGCCGTCCAGGTGGAAGCGGACCGGCAGCCCGCTCTCGGCGGACTCCCGTTCGGCCAGCGCCCGCAGTGCCCGGTCGAGGGTGCGGCCGTCGGACAGCTCCACCGGGGCGAGGTCGTGGACGAAGCGGCGGGCCTCGGCCAGGTTCCGGGCGGCCACCTCGGCGGCGGTGCGGACGTGGGTGCGGGCGGTCGCCGGGTGGGTGTCCCAGGTGCGCTCGGCGGCCTGGAGCAGCATCTGCTGGCTGGACAGGCCCTGCGCCAGGGTGTCGTGGATCTCCATCGCCAGTCGCGCGCGCTCGGCCAGGGTGCCCTCCCGCCGCTCGGTGGCGGCGAGTTCGCGCCGGGTGCGGACCAGGTCGGCGATCAGCGCGCGCTGCCGGGCGGCCTGTCGGGCCATGAAGAGGAAGACGCCGGTGGCGAGCGCGGCCACCGCGGGCGGCAGCAGGACGAGTGTGGCGTCGACGCCGCCGGGCAGCCGGATCTCGGCGATCACCACCAGCAGGGTCAGCACGCCGACCAGCGGGATGGCCGCCTTCGCGGGCAGCGCCCGCAGCGCGGTGTAGATCAGCGGGACGGCGCACCAGGCGAAGCTCGGCGCGAGCAGCACCAGCACCACCCAGAGCGCCACCACCAGGGCCAGCGGCCACCGGCGGCGCCGGCCCGGGGCGGTCGGCCGGTGGTGGTCGAGCCAGGATCCGGCCGGCTGGGCGACCGCGAGGGCCGCGCTCAGTCCGATCACCCAGGGCGCCTGGACGTTGCCGGAGTGGTGGCTGAGGTAGCGGTTGAGCGAGGCGGCGAGCAGCAGCAGGAAGGCGGAGTCCAGCAGCAGCGCGAGCCGGGCCGCGTCCGGATCGCCGGCGTCGGGCCCGAGGGCGCCGCGACGGCCGGCACCGGTACGGTCCGCAGCGCGGCGGCCGGCGGTCGGGCGGGGCTGCTGCACGGGTGGCTCCTGGCTGAACGGGTGGTGCGTGCGCGGCCGGTGGGGTCCGCACCGGCCGAGGGGCGGCCGTGTGCCGGCCGGCGCCGACCGTGCCGGTCGGGGCAGGCCCGGACCGGCACGTCCGGATCCGCACCGACCTGCGTCGATCCCTCGATGGTGACCCGTCCGGCCCGGGCCCGCATCAGCCGATCGGTTGACGCCGCCGTCCACCATCATGCCCGGACGCCCGCGCCGGACCGTCGATGTGGCGGCCCCTGCCCCGGCCGGAGGATCGAAGCACGCCGCCGGACGATCCCCCCGACGGTCCGGCGGCCCCCGAACCCCCACCCGACCCCGCAGATCCGCTGAGGAGCTGGACCATGAAGAAGACCTCCGTGCGCACCCGGGTGCTGACCGGCACCGTCGTCGCCGCCGCGGTCGCCGCCGCCACCGTCGGCGCCGTCTCGGCCAGCGCCGAGTCCACCGACACCCCGGCCGTCCCGGCCGCGGCGAAGGCCGACACCCAGAACAAGAACCTGGCCCCGAGCAGCGGTCTGACCATCGACGCCGCCACCCGCGCCGCCCAGGCCGCCCTGGACGCGGCCACCAAGGCCGGCCAGCACGTGTCGGTCGCGGTCGTCGACCGTGACGGTGTCACCCGGGTGCTGCTGAAGGGCGACGGCGCCGGCCCGCAGGCCCCGGTCTCGGCTGAGCGCAAGGCCTTCACCGCGGTGTCCTGGAACGCCCCGACCTCGGAGCTGGCCAAGCGCCTGGCCCAGGCCCCGAACCTGAAGGACATCCCGGGCACCCTGTTCCTGGCCGGCGGTGCCCCGATCCAGTCGAAGGGCGCTCCGATCGCGGCCGTCGGTGTCGCGGGCGCGCCCAGCGGGGACCTGGACGAGCAGTTCGCGCAGGCGGGCGTCGCCGAGCTGGCGAAGTGACGCGAGCCCGGCCGGCGGCCCGCCCCGCGCGGGGGCAGGGGCCGCCCGGCCGGGCCAGGGCCTCGTTCGGGTGAACACAGGGAGGGTCGCCGCAGAACACGGGATGACCCTTCGAAAAGCCGGTGCCACTGTCAGTGGCGCGTGGCAGGCTTCCCGGTATGACGGCGTGGACCCTCAACGACATCGAACGTGCGATCCGCTCCTCCTGGGGTGTCGACACCTGTGCGCCCGAGGATCTGGCCCACTGGCGTCCCGACAATCCCGCCCGCGGCCAGTGCGGGGTGACGGCGATGGTGGTGCACGACCTGCTCGGCGGCGACCTCATGATGGGCGAGGTGTACGTCGACGGGGTGCGGGCGGATCTCCACTGGTGGAACCGTTTCGCCACCGGCTTCGAGATCGACCTCACCCGCGAGCAGTTCGGGCCGGACGAGCTGGTCGGCCCCGGCCGTCCGGTCGCCCGCCCGGCCCGCCCCGGCCGCCTCCAGGCCCAGTACGAGCTGCTGCGCGGCCGGGTGGTCGCCGAGCTGGAGCGCGGCGCCGCCGCCGACCGCACCCGGGTGCCGGCCCGGGCCGCCCGGGCCGCCGCCACCCGGGCCCGCGCCTGCGCCTGAGCCGCACCCCGGCCACGGGTGCGCCGGGCGGTTCGGCAGCCGTTCGTCCGGCCCACAAGGCCCCCTGACGTACAGTCGGCCGCATACGAGCAGTGGCGACCAGGGGAGTGCGCGGATGAGCGGGCGGACGATCGGCTTCGTCGGGCTGGGCGGGATGGGGCGCGGCATGGCCGGCAGCCTGCTGCGGGCCGGCCACACGGTACGGGTCTGGAACCGCTCGCCCGAACCGGTGGCCGCGATGGTGGCCGAGGGCGCGCAGGCGGCCGACTCGCTCGCCGAGGTGTTCGCCGCCGACACGGTGGTCTCCATGCTCGCCAACGACGCGGCGGTCGAGCAGCTGCTGCTCGACCCCGCGCTGCTGGCCGGCGCCGAGGCGACCCTGCACGTCAACATGGCCACCGTCTCGCTCGCCCTCGCCGAGCGGGCCGAGGCGCTGCACGGCGAGCACGGCATCGGCTACGTCGCCGCCCCGGTGCTCGGCCGGCCGCCGGTCGCGGCGGCCGGGCGGCTGAACATCCTGGCCGCGGGCGCGCCCGACCTGCTGGAGCGGGCCGAGCCGCTGTTCGCCGCGATGGGCGAGCGCACCTGGCACTTCGGGGACAGCCCCCGGCAGGCCAACACGGCCAAGATCAGCACCAACTTCCTGATCGCCTGCGCGATCGAGTCGATGGCCGAGGCGTGCAGCCTGGCCGACGCGAACGGCGTCCGGCCGACCGAACTGGTCGAGATGCTCGCCGCCACGCTCTTCCCCGGGCCGATCTACGGCGGCTACGGCGCGATGGTGGCCGAACGCCGCTACGAGCCGGCCGGGTTCCGGCTGCCGCTCGGGCTCAAGGACGTCGGCCTCGCGCTGGAGGCGGGCGCCGCGCGCAACGTCCCGCTCCCGTTCGGCAGCATCCTGCGGGACGCCTTCCTGGACGCGCTCGCCCACGGCGACGGGGAGAAGGACTGGGCGGCCGTCGCCGCCGTCGCCCGCCGCCGGGCCGGACTGCCCGCCTGACCGCCGTCCGGTCGCCCGCGCCAACCCCGGCGCGCTGCAAGGGGGTTGGCGCGGGCGCGGAATAAACGGACCTTCGACGGTCGCTCTCTCCTCCGTCCGTACCGCATTCACGACGGGGGAGTCATGATGGTCGATCAGCCAACCGGCGCCGCGGCGCCGCGGCGTTTCCTGTTCCTCGACGCCAGCGCGCGCACCGACGGGAACTCCGTCCGGCTGGCCCGGCTGGCCGCCGAGTCGAGCCTGCCGCCCGGCGCCGAGCAGCACTGGCTGCGGCTGGAGGACCACCCGCTGCCGCCCTTCCGGGACCTGCGGCACACCGGCGACGGCCGCTACCCCGAGCCGGTCGGCCACGAGCGGGCCCTGCTGGACGCCACGCTCGCGGCCACCGACCTGGTCTTCGTCGCGCCGGTGTACTGGTACTCGCTGCCGACCAGCGCCAAGCTCTACCTCGACCACTGGTCGGCCTGGCTGCGGCTGCCCGGGGTGGACTTCCGCGCCCGGATGGGCGGCCGCACGCTCTGGGGCGTCACCGCACTCGCCGCCACCGAGGAGGACAAGGCCGAACCGCTGGTCGGCACCCTCCGGCTGACCGCCGAGTACATGGCGATGCGCTGGGGCGGAGCGCTGATCGGCAGCGGCAACCGCCCGGGCGAGGTGCTGGACGACGAGCGGGCGGTGATCGCGGCCAAGTCCTTCTTCGCGGGCTGAGTCCGGACTCGGCCCGGGCCGAGCGCCCGGGTCGAGCCCCGGGTCGAGTGCCCGGCCCGAGCCCCGGGCGTACCCCGAGGGCCGGGCACCGGCGGTCGGCCCGCCGGCGGGCCGGGCACGGCCGGACCCGGCCGGACGTCCACGCGCGTTCGCCCCCGCCGGAGGAGGCCCTGCGGTACCGTCCTACGGGCGTGTACCCGTCACCGCGGGGCGACTTCAGGCGAGGCGCAAAAGCCTTACAGGTGGCCAGAGTTGGGCGATTCGGGCATCGATTTCCCCGGTCCTGAGCGCAGCGTGCCACCCGGCTTCCGGATCGGTCGGATCTTTCGGTACTCTCCGTCGGACTTTCAGCTTCGCGGGGGGTACTGCGGCGTCTGCGGCCGCCCCCTCGCGCCCGGGCCTCGCCCGGACACTTCCGTGAGGTCTCCTTGTCCATACGTCGCAGTCTTGCCCTTGCCGGAGCCGCCGCGCTCGCGTCCTCGCTCGTGCTGGCGGGCGCCCAGGGCGCCATGGCCGTCGGCACCCCCGGCACCCCGTCCGCCGTCGCCTCCCAGGCCGACAAGGCGTCGCACGCGAGCCTCGACCTCTCGCTGAACAACGTGCCCGGCACCTTCATCGCCGGCGGTGACGCCCGCGAGTTCACCTTCAAGGTCGACAACCGGACGAAGCACGACTTCGTCTTCATCCCGCTGCTCAAGTTCAAGAGCAAGGCGGGCTCGCTCCAGGCGAAGGACCTCAAGGTCCAGTACCGGCTCCCCGGGGGCGAGTGGCAGACCGCCGTGGTCGCCCCCGACAAGAGCGGGGAGAAGAAGAACGACTCCGTCCTGATGATGCTCGGCACCCTCGACGCCGACGGCAACCCGGTCGGCGACGACCTGCTCGGGGTGAACCGCGGCAAGAACGTCCCGATCAAGGTCCGGGCGTCCTTCACCGACGGCTCCCCGCTCGGCCGGGCCGGCGTCGTCCCGGTCGTCTTCGCGGCCCAGCTCGACGACTCCAGCCACCAGCCGGTCGACAACGGCCACCTCAGCTGCGACGGCGGCGTGGGCTTCGTCATCAAGGCGCCGGGCGGCAAGCCGACCCCGACGCCCACCTCGTCGCACACCGGCAAGCCCAGCCCGACGCCGACCCAGACGGGCAAGCCCAGCCCGACCGCGAGCAGCTCCCCGTCGGCCACCGCGACCACCACGCCGACCGAGAAGCCGACCGAGACGCCCACTGGCAAGCCGACCGAGACCCCGACCGAGACCCCGACCGAGAAGCCCACCGAGCAGCCGACCACCCCGGCCACCGGTACGCCCTCCGGCTCGGCCACCGCCCCGGCCCCGGCCGAGAGCACCGGCGACACCGCGGGCCCGATCGACTTCCCGGTGGAGCCCCCGGTCATCACCCCGCCGCCGCTGACCCCGGCCGTGGTCGACAAGGCCAAGGCCGCCGCCGACGGCGCCGACAAGGCCCTGGCCCAGACCGGTGGCGGCGACAACACCACGGTCATCGCGGCCACCGGTGGTGCCGTCCTGGTCGCCGGCATCGGCACCCTCGTGGTGCTGCGCCGCCGCAAGTCCGCGCAGCAGGGCTGACCCGAAGCGCCGACCGAAGCGCTGACCGGGGCGCCGCCCCGAAGCGCTGACCCGAAGTGCTGACCCGGGCGCGCCGCCGAGAGCGCGCAGGCCCGGTCCCGTGCCGCCCGTGCCGCCCGCACCGTCCCGTCGGACGGATCCGCGGGCGGCACGGGCGGTTCTCCTTCGTCACATAGGATGTCCGGCCGGAGGGGGGCGGAACGGCGGGGAGAGGACAGGTGCGGGTAGCACGCACGGCACGGACCACCACCGACTACGAGGCGACCACCGGGCGGATCGCCGGACTGCCGCTCCGCAGGCACCACGTCCTGCTGGCCGCCTGGACGGTGCTCTGGTTCCTCCTGGTCGAGCCCAGCGGCGGCTTCTCGTGGCACTACCTGCGCCAGGGCGAGCAGCTGCTCTTCAGTGACCAGCCCGACGGCGGCCTGTCGCTCTACGCCCACCACCCGGAGCTCCAGATCGGCCCGGTGAGTCTGGCCGCGGCCAGACTCACCGCCCCGTTCGCGCCGCACACCGGCGAGCTGATCGCCGAGGCGGTGAGCGCCGGGCTGGGCCTGGTGATGCTGGTCCTGGTCGGCCGCACCGCCGCCCTGTACTACCTCGGCACCGGGACCAACCACCGGCGTCTCCAGCAGCGGCTGCTGATCGCCGGGCTGGCGTTCATCCCGATGTGGGTCGAGGTCTCGGTCCGCTTCGCGCACCTGGACGACGTCCTGGCGCTGTTCTTCACCACCCTCGCCGCGCACGCCCTGGCCCGCGGCAAGCCCGTCCAGGTCGCGGTCTTCCTGGCGCTGGCGGTCGATTCCAAACCCTGGGCGATCGCCTTCGCCCCACTGATCCTGGCGCTGCCCAGGTCCGCCTGGCTGCGCACCGCGCTCTGGTTCTGCGCCCTGGTGGCGATCGCCTGGCTGCCGTTCTACCTGGGCAACCTGGACACCATGGCGGCCGCCAAGTTCACCATCCCGAACCAGCCCGCCTCCGCGCTGCGCTGGTTCGGGGTCACCGACCCGGCCACCCCCTGGTGGGACCGTCCGACCCAGTTCGCGCTCGGCATCGGACTCGGCTGCGTCGCCGTCTGGCGCGGCCGCTGGCCCGCCGTGGTGCTGCTGGGCGCGGACGCCCGCATCCTGCTCGACCCGAGCGTCTACACGTACTACACGGCCTCGATCCTGCTCGGCACCCTGCTCTGGGACGCGGTCGGGCAGAAGCGGCTCGTCCCGTGGTGGAGCTGGATAGCGCTGGCCTCGCTGTACGGCGGCACGCTGTTCCTGCCGTCCGACGCGGCCCGCGGTTTCGTCCGGCTCGCCTTCGTGGTGGTCTCCGCCTCGTACGTGCTGCTCTGGCCCACCCAGCGGTCCCGCCGGCAGCGGCCCGGCGCACCGGGCGACGGCGGCGGCCGCAGGGGTGGTCGGCGGCGCGAGCGGGTGCCGGTCGGCGCCGGGGTCCGAGACGGGCGCGCCCGCGCCGGCGCCACGGCTTGACCCTCACGCGACGTGAGAGCCGAGGGTGGTGGTCAGCACCAGGGAGGGACTCCGATGACCAGTGAGGGCTACTCGGTCGGCGCCGTGGCGAAGATCGCCAAGGTGACCGTCCGCACCCTGCACCACTACGACGAGATCGGCCTGCTGTCCCCGGCCGGCCGTACCCGCTCCGGCTACCGCCGGTACGGGGACGCCGACCTCGACCGGCTGCAGCAGATCCTCTTCTACCGAGAACTCGGGTTCCCCCTGGAGGAGATCGCGGCGATCCTGGACGACGACTCGGTCAGCCCGACCGAACACCTCCGGCGGCAGCACCGGCTGCTCACCGACCGGATCAGTCACCTCCAGGAGCTCGCCTCAGCCGTCGAACACGCCATGGAGGCACGGAGAATGGGCATTCAGCTGACCCCGGAGGAGAAGTTCGAGATCTTCGGCGAGGGCTACCAGGAGGAGTGGGAGCAGGAGGCCGAGCAGCGCTGGGGCGACACCGCGGCCTGGGCCGAGTCGCAGCGCCGCGCCGGCGGCTACTCCAAGGCCGACTGGCAGCGCATCCAGGCCGAGATGACCGGGATCAACGACCGCCTGGCCGAGGCGGTCACCGCCGGCGAGCCCGCCGACGGTCCGGTGGCCACGGACCTCGCCGAGGAGCACCGCCGGCACATCTGCCGGAACTTCTACGACTGCACGTTCACCATCCACCGCGGCCTGGCCGGGCTGTACGTCTCCGACTCGCGCTGGACCGACACCTACGAGAAGCTCGCGCCGGGCCTGGCCCAGTGGCTGCACGACGCCATCCTCGCCAACGCGGACCTGCGCGAGGCCGACCCCGAGGCGACGCGCGAGGCGTGACAGCGGGCGCGCTCAGGCCACCCCGCGCGCTCAGGCACCCCGGGCTCAGGCCACCGCGCGCTCAGGCCACCCCGGGCTCAGGCCACCGCGCGCTCAGGCCACCCCGCGCCCGAAGGAGCGCCGGTAGGAGGTCGGGGAGGTGCGCATCACCCGGCCGAAGTGGTGGCGGAAGGTCGCGGCGCTCTCGAAGCCGACCGCCGCGGCGATCTCCTCCACCGTCCCCTCCGGCGACTCCAGCAGCGCCAGACTGGCCGCGATGCGCTGGGTGACGACCCAGCGCATCGGGCTGGTCCCGGTGCGGGCGGTGAAGTGCCGCAGGTACGAGCGGTCCGACATCCGGGCGGCGCGGGCCAGTCGGGAGATGGTCAGCGGGGACGACAGGTGGTCCAGCGCCCACTGCATGCTGCGGGCTATGCCGTCCTCCTCGTCCTCGACCGGGCGGACCGCCGCCTCGACGAACTGGGCCTGCCCGCCGTCCCGGTGCGGCGCCACCACGAAGCGCCGGGCCACCGTGTTCGCCACCTTGGCGCCGTGGTCCCGGCGGACCAGGTGCAGGCAGAGGTCGATGCCGGCCGCGCTGCCCGCGCTGGTCAGCACGTCCCCGTTGTCCACGTACAGCACGTCCGGGTTGACCCGCACCGCCGGGTGGCGCTGCCGGAGCAACTCGGCGTACCGCCAGTGGGTGGTCGCCTCCCGGCCGTCCAGCAGCCCGGCGGCGGCCAGCGCGAAGGCGCCCCCGCAGATCGACACGATCCGGGCGCCACGACCGTGCGCGGTGCGCAGCGCCTCGACCAGGGCGGGGGAGACGCCCCCGGCATCGCGGCCGGGAGGCGCCCCGGCGCCGCCGAACACGTTGGGCACCCCGGGGACGATCACGGTGTCGGCGGCGGCCAGCTCGTCCAGCCCGTACGGGGCGGTCAGCGTGAAGCCGCCCACCGCGTCCAGCGGCGTCCCGGGCCGCTCGGCGCACACCTTCAGTCCGTACCAGGGTGCCGCCAGCAGGCCTGCCAGCTCGGGCCGCGCGAGCCCGAACACCTCGACCACCACGCCGAGTTCGAAGGTCGCCATGCCCGGGAAGGCGTACACCGCGACGTCGTGCACGGGCTCCGGGCGCCGGCCGATGGTGACGGACACCGGCCGCGACGCGGTGACGGACACCGGCCGCGAAGCGGTGGCGGCGGCCGCGGCCGCACCCACGGCCGTACCGGTTCCGGCACCGACCGGGCCGTCGACGTTCTGCTCGGCCATGCGAACCCCCTGCTCACGGGTGGCGGAATGCCGGTGAGTGTAGCCGTCCGGACCCCTTCGGAACTTTCTTCGAACCCACCTGCAACCTCCGCTCCCGTCACACGTCCTTGACTACGGGGGGCGGAGGGAACCCGGCCGAGGGCGGGCTGGGATGATCCCCCCGATCACGATCTTGATCAGGTGACCTGACGGAACGGCGGCCGCCGTCACCGTCCCGGGGGAAAGCGGAAACGCAGATGTCCATGGCCATCGGGCCGACCGCCGTGCAGTCAGGGGGACGCGGCTTCTCCGTCCGAGGAGTGGTCGCCGCGCTGTTCGGTGCGCAGGAGGTCGGCGAGCCGCTCGCCGGCGTCGTCACCGAACAGGACGCGAAGCAGCGCCGTTCCGGCTTCCGCCTGTTGCGCGGCGGCCGCAGGCCCGCCGAGGACCGGCCCACCCTGACCGACCTCTACCACGCCCACCGGCTCGGTCTGGTCCGGATGGCGGTCCTGCTGGTCGACCACCAGGACCTGGCCGAGGACGTCGTCCAGGAGGCCTTCACCCAGCTCTACCAGCGCTACGGCGAGGAGCTGGACGACCTCGACAACGCGCTCGGCTACCTGCGCACCTCGGTGGTCAACGGCGCCCGTTCGATGCTGCGCCGCCGCAAGACCGCCCGCGAGTACGTGCCGCCGCACGTGGCCGACGCCCCGTCCGCCGAGGACCACGCGGTGCTCAACGACGAGCACCGCCGGGTGCTGGTGGCCCTGCAGGAGTTGACTCCCCGCCAGCGCGAGGTGCTGGTGCTGCGCTACTGGTCCGACATGTCGGAAGCGCAGATTGCCGAGACCCTGGGGCTGTCCCGGGGCGCCGTGAAGTCCACCGCCAGCCGCGCTCTGGACGCCTTGGAAAAGCACCTGGAGAAGGTTCGATGACCGACAAGCTCCCCCGCCGCACAGGCGGCGACGGCGACGGGCCGGCCGAGACACCCACGGAACGGCTGCTCCGCGAGGCGTTGACGGCCCGCGCCTCCATGGTCACGGCGACGGGTCTGCGCCCGGCCGCTCCCCCGAAGAGCCGGATCCGCCGACTGCGCCCGGTGTACGCCGTCACCCTGCCGCTCGGCCTGGCCGCCGCCATGGCGGTCGGCGTGCTCACCTTCCACGGCGAGCCGGTCGCCCAGGACCAGGTCCCGCCGCCGGCCGCCACGCTGACCTCCGTGCCGAGCCCGACGCCCGAGCCGACCGAGGCCCCCAGCCCCACGCCCACCCCCACCGACCCGGGCACCCCCGATGCCGAGACCGACGTCCCGCTCGCCGACGGTGCCTCGTCCACGACCCCCACCGCCCCCAACACCGCGGCCGGTGCGGCGAGTTCGTACACCCTCCGAGGCGTCAAGTTCAAGGTTCCGGGAGGCTGGAAGGTCGTGCCGCGCTCGGCGGAGCGGGTCTGCGTGCTGAGCCCCGGAGCGCCGACCGAGCCGCAGCAGGGCTGGACGCAGGCGGACTGTGAGCCCTACGGCGTCATGGTCGTGGTCTACAACACCTCGGACGAAACCGGAAGCGGTGCCTGGCCGACGATGGACGACCTCGCCGCCCCCGACGGCTGGGGCCACCAGCCGAACTGCCCGGTCTGGGGCCGGCCCTACTTCCCCGACAGCGGCTACTCCTCGATGGGCGCCCCGGTGCGGACCAAGTCCACGGTGGGCGGCAAGTCGATCGACAAGACCCAGTGGAACGTCACCTGCAAGCCTGGGGACAGCTTCACCGCCCAGCTGTGGGGCATGGGTTCGGACCAGGTCTTCGTGGTGGCGAACGGGCTCAAGAGCGACTACCAGGCGGGCCTGACGTCGATCGTCAACAGCCTGGACGTGAGCGGCCACAAGCCGCCGACCGGGGTCGCGCAGAGCGGTAAGGACATCGCCATCACCGTCGACGGCGGCATTGGCGCGGGGCAGAAGGTGTCCAACGGCGGCACCCCGGTGACCTTCTCAGTGACCTACCGGAACACCAGTCAGAAGAGCTTCGCGAAGGTCCAGCCGCTGGTCTACACGAAGGACTACGCCGGGACGCCGCCCAGCGAGGTCGTCATGATGAACCGGGGCAAGCTGGAGCGCCAGGACGGCGGTGGCTGGACGGAGATCCCGCTGTCGATGGGGGGCGGCATGGACTACGCGATGGTGGCCGAGAGCGCCGCGTTCTCGCTCGCTCCGGGTGAGAGCAAGAAGGTGACGTACCGGATGACCCTCGACCCGGTGGACGGGCCCGGGACGATGCCGGTGGCCGTCCAGGTGACGCTGCCGTACTCCGGTACGGCGGGGCTGACCGTCCTGAACGAGCTGACCGTCCCGGTGACGGTCGTGAAGCAGTAGTCCCAAGCGGGCCGTCAGTCCCAAGCGGGCCGTCGAGGCGCCGTGGCCGGGGTTCTCCCCTGGTCACGGCGCCTTTCGGCGTTCCGGGGCGGGTCGCGAAAAATTTCTTCGAACCCGGGTGCAACCCCCCGGCGGGATGGACGTCTATCAGGGTGAGAGGCGGGGAGAGCGAGCCGGTGAAGCCGGGGGGCTCGGGCCGGCTCCTCGGGGCGCGACAGTGGGCGCCCGCTCATCCGATCGAAACCACCATCACCGTGTCCTTGGGGGGACTGTCACATGAACGCGTCCGTTATCGCCCGTATTGCGAAGATCGTCCCGCTGGCCGTCGTCGCCGCCGTCGGTGTCGCCGCCTGCGGCCCGACCAACGGCGGATCGTCCGTCGCCGCCTCCGCCCCCACCCCCTCGGCCACCTCCTCGGCCACCCCCGGCGCGGGCGCCGTCCCGACCACCCCCGCCCCGGCCGCGCCCACCACCGCCGCGCCGGCCGCCACGCCCACCACCGAGGCCCCGGCGGCGGAGGCCCCCGCCGCCGAGCCCGCCAAGCCCGCCGCGAAGGCCCCGGCCAAGCCGGCCACGAAGGCCCCGGCCAAGCCCGCCGCCGCCAAGCCCGCGGCGCCGAAGCCCGCCGCCCAGTCCGGCGGAAGCGGCATCGGGATCACCTTCAGCGGCCTGAGCGAGGGCGCGCAGATCGAGCTGAACGACCTGGTGACCTTCTCCGTCACCTGGAAGAACAACGACGCCACCGGCACCCGCGGCGTGGCCCCGGTGGTGGTGACCCAGCAGTACGAGGGCGCCCCCTGCGCGCGGGTGTTGGACCTCGCGGACGGCACCCTGGAGCGCAAGGACGCCTCGGGCTGGAAGCAGCTGGACCACCTCAGCCAGGGCACCGGGATGGACTACGTGGTCAACCAGAACGACGGGGCCTTCACGCTCGCCGCCGGCGAGAGCCGGACCATCGAGTACCGGATGCGGCTGTCCATGGCCAACCGCCCGGGCCGGCTCGGGATCGAGGCGGACGCCCCCGTGCCGAACTCCACGCACTACCAGGGCATCGCGAAGGCCGTGCTGAACGCCTCGGTCGTCGACCACCTCAGCCCGGAGGTGACCGGCGTGTCGCAGACGGGCCTCAAGGTCGGGACGACCCCCGTCGAGTTCGGCTTCGAGGCCAACGCCCCGGGGGGCACCGCGAACCTGCACCCCGTGGTGGGCGTGTCGAGCGCCAAGTGGCTGGCGGCGGGCGACTTCACGCTGGAGGCGAGGGTCGGCGCTGACTGGAAGCCGGTCGAGGTGCAGGAGGAGTGCGACGGTCTGACCGCGGTCCTCCCGACCGGGATGGAGAGCAACAGGTGGGGTGACACGGTCGAGTACACCTTCCGGATCGCCATGAAGGAGACCCCGAAGTACCCCGTGGAGGTCCAGGTGGGTGCCCGGTCGAACGGCCACCAGTCCGCCTACTGGCAGGTCTTCGGCGACCGGGCCTGACAGCCGGCCCGCACCTGAAGCCGAAGGGCCCGGCCTCCCACTGCTCGGGAGGCCGGGCCCTTCACCGTTTCGCGGCTCAGGCGAGCGAGGCCATCCAGGCCTCGACGTCCTCGGAGCTGCGGGGCAGGCCGGCCGAGAGGTTCTCGTTGCCGTCGGCGGTGACCAGGATGTCGTCCTCGATCCGGACGCCGATGCCGCGGTACTCCTCCGGCACGGTCAGGTCGTCCTGCTGGAAGTACAGGCCCGGCTCGACGGTCAGCACCATGCCCGGGACCAGCAGCGCGTCGACGTGCTCCTCGCGGCGCGAGTGGGCGCAGTCGTGGACGTCCAGGCCGAGCATGTGGCCGGTGCCGTGCAGGGTCCAGCGGCGCTGGAGACCGAGCTCCAGGACCTTCTCGACGTCGTACACCGAGGCGTCCAGCAGGCCCCAGGCGAGCAGCCGCTCGGCGAGGACCCGCTGCGAGGCCTCGTGGAAGTCGCGGAAGCGGGCGCCGGGCTTCACCGCGGCGATGCCGGCCTCCTGGGCGTCGTACACGGCGTCGTAGATCCGGCGCTGCAGCTCGGTGAAGCGGCCGTTGATCGGCAGGCTGCGGGTGACGTCGGCGGTGTAGAGGGTGCTGCTCTCCACGCCCGCGTCCAGCAGCAGCAGCTCGCCGGGGCGCACGTCGCCGTCGTTGCGCACCCAGTGCAGGGTGGTGGCGTGCGGGCCGGCCGCGGCGATGGTGCCGTAGCCGACGTCGTTGCCCTCGACCCGGGCGCGGCGCCAGAAGGTGCCCTCGATCCAGCGCTCCGAGGTGGCGACGGCCTGGCCCAGCTCGCGGACCACGTCGGTGAAGCCCTTGACGGTGGCGTCGCAGGCGGCGCGCAGCTCGCCGATCTCCCACTCGTCCTTGACCAGCCGCAGGCCGCTCAGGAACTCCTTGAACTCGGCGTCCTTGTCGGCGTCCAGGGCGTCGGCCAGCGCGGCCTCCAGGCCGGCGTCGTAGCCGCGGACGATCCGGGTCGGCACGGCGGAGTCCGCGGCCTTCGCGGCCAGCTCCTCGGCGGCCTGGCGCACGTCCCGGGCGGGCAGGCCGAGCAGCTGCTCCTGCTCGCTCAGGCTGTGCCGGCGGCCGACCCACAGCTCGCCGTAGCCGTCCAGCCAGAACTCGCCGTTCTCGCGGTTCGAGCGGGGCAGCAGGTAGAGCGCGAACTCGTGGCCGGTCGCTCCGGTCGGCTCGCCGACCAGCACCGCGTCCTCGGTCTGGTCGCCGGTGAGGTGGACGTACTCGCTGGAGGCGCGGAACGCGTAGTCGGTGTCGTTGGAGCGGACCCGCAGGTTGCCCGCCGGGACGACCAGGCGCTCGCCGGGGTAGGCGGCGGACAGCGCGGCGCGGCGCTCGGTCGCGTACGGGGCCTGGGCGACCGGGACGAGGCCGTGCAGCTCGGTGTCGGCCCAGCCGGACTTCATCGAGGCGGCAAGCTCGTCGGAGATCTCGCCGTAGAGACCGTTCTTGCGGCCCTTGACCTGCTCGGGCTCCTCGCCGCCCTCGGCCTCGGGGTTCTCGGCCACCGCGGGGGTACGGTCCTCGGTCACGTGCAACGCCTCCTTGGGGGGTGGTACCGCCGCCCGTCGGGGGAGGTGTCGGATCGCGACACGCGCGGGCGGCCGTGCGTCCATGGTACGGACGTGCGGCCGCCCGTCCTCCCCCAGCCTTCGGCCGGGGGGACCCCCAGGGCCCGAACTGTTCCTCTCCTACTCGAAGCGGGCCGCCAGCAGCATCAGGTCGTCGGTGGCCGTGCCCGGGGTCTCCCGGTCCGGGCAGACCGCCAGCAGGTGGGCGCAGAGCCGGTCCGGGTCGATCCGCACGTCGCGCGGGGCGTCGGCGGCGGCCCGGCGCAGGTTGGCCTGCCCGGCGTGCAGGGTCGGCCCGCAGCGGCGGGCCAGGCCCTCGGTGTAGAGCAGCAGGGTGTCGCCGCGCTCGGCGGTGAACTCCACCCCGGGCGCTTCCCAGCAGGTCAGCATGCCGAGCGGGGCGGAGAGCGAGGTCTCGACGAACTCGGCGCCGTGCCGGCCGACCAGGACCGGCGGGCAGTGCCCGGCGCCGGCCAGGGTGATCCGGCGCTCCTCGGGCTCGACCCAGGCGTAGACGGCGGTCGCGGTGCGGGTCGGCTCGGTGGTCTTGAGCAGCAGTTCCAGGTCCCCCAGGACGGAGACCGGGTCCTCGCCCTCCAGCACCGCGTACGCCCGCAGCGCGGCCCGGACCCGGCCCATCGCGGCGGCCGCGCCGGGGGCGGAGCCGGGGCCCGCCCCGGGGCCGTCGCCGGAGACGGATCCGACGGTGAGGCCGATGGTGCCGTCGGGCAGCGGGATCGCGTCGTACCAGTCGCTGCCGCAGGAGCGCTCCAGCCCGGCGGGGACCAGCCGGGCGGCCAGCCGCAGCCCGGCGGCCTGGGGGAGCCGGTCCGGCAGCAGTCCGCGGCGCAGCGCCTCGGTGGTGCGCGAGATCCGGTCCGACTCCAGCTGCTTGGCGAGCAGCGGGGCGGCGATCTCGCAGTAGTGGCGGGCCAGTTCCCGCTGGCAGCCGGTCGGTTCGGCGGGCTCGTCGTAGAACCAGAGGGCGGCGGCGAGCGGGCCGTCCTCGTCGGTGGCGAGCGGCAGGCCGTAGGCGCCGCCGAGGCCGAGGTGGACGGCGAGTTCGCGCAGCCGGGCGCCGATGGCCGGGTCCTCGGCGAGGTCGCGGGAGTGCATGTGGGCGGGCCGGTCCAGTTCGCGCAGCAGCCGGGCCAGCAGGCTCTGCTCGGTCGGGACGGTCTCCAGGGCGCCGAGGCTGGCGCGGTCGAGGTTGAAGCCGACTGGCTGTCCGGGCCCGCCGCCGGGCCGCCTGGTGACCAGCATGCCGCGCCGGGCGCCGAGCAGGGCGGCGCCGGAGGCGAGGACGGTGTCCAGGGTGGCGGTCAGGCCGCGGGTGCGGGCCAGCCGCTCGGTGTGCTCGTGCAGGCTGGTGAAATCGGACAGGCGTCCGGCCAAACGGTCCTGCACCAGGGCGGACGGGGCCGTGCGGTCGTCCGCCGTGCCGTCCGGGGCGTCGACGGGGCCGGGCAGGTCCGGCAGGTCGAGGACGGTGAGCCCGCCTGCGCAGCCGGGTTCGCCCGGCTCGGCGGTCGTCGTCGACGGGACGGCCGTCGACGGGTGGGACTCGTTCATGCCGTCACTCCTGACGCGGTGCTACGTGCCATGCGAAACCCCCAGCTAAGGCCAATGTGGAGCGAGCACGGCCAAAGGGCGTGTTTCGCCTCGATTCGCTACTACTCGTCATTGATCGACAGCAATGCCACCACTTCTACACAGGCCATTCGGGGCATGTCCAGATCCAGGACGACGCGGTGGCCCGTTCCACAGCCGGCGCGACCCGGTCGGGGGGCGTGCGGGGGGCGTACGCGCGCCCGTGGAGCCCGCAGGCATGGAGCGGGCCGCGAGCGGGCAGAACCGGGAGGACGGACCCGGGCGGCCGTCCGGATCGTATGTCCGTGCCGCCCGAGAGCCGCTCTGGCCGGAACTCTCTCACTCGTACGGTGGAACCAAGCGCGCCCGGGCGGCGTCCATCCGGTCGCGTACGGGATTCTCGTTCCAAGGGCTGTGCCGGTGCGCGGCCCTTCATGTCGTGCTCCACACCTGCTCCACGTCGCAGCCGCGCCGTCCGCCCCGCCGCCCCGCCCCGCCCCGCGCCGCCCGGGGCCCGCCGCGGCGGCCCGCACGGAGGATCCCGACGGACGCCGGTGGAGCGGAGCGAACCGAGCGGTCAGGGAAAGGAACGAGCGCCATGCGTGAGAACCCGAAGAGCCGGTCGGAGGAGCGTTCCGCCCGGTTGGCCGCGGCCCTGGCGGCCGCCGTCGACCACCGCTGGCCCGTGGTGCCGGGCACCGTGCTGTGCGACGGCCGCTGCTCCTGCGGCGACCCGGACTGCACCGTCCCCGGCGCCCACCCGCACGACCCCTCGCTGCTGGCCGCCACCACGGACGCCCGGATGGTGCGCTGGTGGTGGGAGCGGCGGTGCCCGGACGCGCCGGTGCTGGCCGCCACCGGCTGCACCGTCTCGGCGGTCAGCCTGCCCGCGGAGGCCGGAGCCCGGGCACTGGTCTACCTGAGCGCGCTGCGCCTGCCGCTCGGACCGGTGCTGGCGATGCCGGGCCGCTACGCGCTGCTGGTGGCTCCGTACTCGCTGGACGCGCTCGGTGACATGCTCGTCCAACTCCCTTGGGTGCCTGGGTCGTTGCGCTACCACGGGCCGGGCGGCTTCCTGCCGCTGCCGCCCGGAGGCGCGGCGGTGGGGGTCCCCCCGGCCGGAGGCTGGGGGAGGGTGCGCTGGGTGCTGGCTCCGCGGCCGGGCGCGGGCGGCGGGGTCTGGCTGCCGCAGGTCGGGCCGCTGCTGGGGGAGTTGGTGGAGGCGACGGTCCGACTGGACCGCGGACGCTCGGCCCACTGAGGGCGGGGCTCCGCGCGGGCGCTCCGTCGGGATGATCCGTGCGGGCGCTCCGATGGGGCGCTCCGGAAAAACAAAAGATCCGACCGCTGGCGACGGGGGATGCACCAGCGGCCGGACTCTTTAGACAGTAACAAGGATCCGCGCTCGCGCCAATTTCCAAGACGCCCTCCACGCCCGGAAATTGCGCGTTCACCACGACAATGTGACGCGTATCACGCGGATCCCGCGCGCTTTAGTTCAGGGTGACCTGACGGTTCACCAGGTTCGCGCGGGCGCGCCGCTCCTCGGCGGTCAGCGGGGTCCCGTCGGCGAGTACGGAGGCGAGCCGCGCGGCGAACTCGGCGGCCGGCTTCTCGCAGTCGGCGGCGGTCATCTCGAGCGGGAGGTCCCACACCGGGACGGTCAGGCCGTGCGCGCGGAAGGAGCCGACCAGGCGGGTGTCCGGGCCGAGCGAGGCCTCGTCGGCCGCGTTCAGCCGGGCCAGCGCGTCCAGCAGCTGCTCCTCGGGCACGGTCATCACCCAGCGCAGGTGGTTCTTGTCCGGGGTGCCGCACCAGTAGGCGGAGTCCACGCCGGCGAGCTTCTCGGTCGGGATGGCCGAGGCGTTGGCGCGCTCCAGGGAGGCGGCGACCTCGCCGGTGGCGGCCTCGGCGTCCTCCAGCCAGAACTCGAAGCCGGTGTGCACGGCGGGCGTGAACGCGGCGGTGCTGTCCAGCAGGTCCTGCAGGCGGCGCCCGCCCGGGACGGTCCGGCGGGCCGGCACCGGGCTGCCCGGCTCGGTGGCCAGGGCCAGCTCCAGGGCGTCCGCGAGGTCGCGGCTGAGGTCGCCGGAGGAGGACTGGGTCTGCAGGCCGAGCAGGATCGAGCCGTCCTGGCGGCGCAGGGCCGGCCAGGCCAGCGGCAGCACGGTGGCGAGGGTCACCGACGGGACGTCACCGGTCGCGCCCTCGGTCACCCCGGCGGCCAGCGTCAGCGGCACCGTGGCGGCGGGCACCAGCTCGCGCAGCGCCACCCAGTCGGCCTCGCCGGGCAGGCCCTCGAACGGGCGGTGCACCAGCTCCTGCACCGCGTGCGAGGCCTCGCGGCCGTGGCACGCCTTGTACCGGCGGCCCGAGCCGCAGGGGCAGTCCTCGCGGGCCCCGACCACGGGGATCTCGCCCGTGACGGCGGTGGTGGACTGGCGCTGCGGCGCCTTCTTGGCGGCCTTCTTGCCCATGCTGCGGCTCTCCCGGGAACGGTGGTCCTGTGTCCCGGGAAGCCTAACGACACATTCCCCGAGCCCGGCTCATGCGCTACGGGCATCGCCTCCGGTGCGCCGGGCGTGCCGGGCCCGGGCGGGCAGCGCCGCCCAGACCGTGACCTCGCCCGGGGCGTCGCGCACGCCCCAGTCGCTCGCCAGCTGGTCGACGATGCTCAGGCCGCGGCCGCCGCGCGAGGTCAGCGAGGGACTCGCGGGCAGCGGCCGGGTGGCCGCCCCGCCGTCCGTGACCTCCAGGGTGAGCACCCCGTCGGCGTGCATCTGCCAGTGGACCAGCACCCCGCCGCCCGGCTCGTCCGAGCCCTCGGCGGACTCCCGGCCGCCCGGCGCGGCGTGCGGCCCGGACGGGACACCGACCAGGACCTGCCCGAGCACCTCGGCCCGGGAGCCGCGCCCCAGCGCCGGCAGCGGGCCGAGCGGACGGGCGTACCGACAGGCGTTGCTCAACAGCTCGGAAAGGATCAGAACAGCATCATCGATGACCGGTTCCGGTATCTGCCGGTCACCCAGATCTCGACGCAGTCGGCGCCGTGCGACCCCGACACTCGCTGGGCCGTGCGGCACTGCCATGGTCGATGAAGTCGGCACTTCACGCGCCACCATCAACGCCACCCCCGGACCTCCTTCAGCGTATGCCGAGGGAGAGATGCCCCTTGGTAATGCGTCGGAAACGAGCACCGGACGATCCCGCCCGCCCATTTCGAGCGCGGCGACCGACGGTCGACATCAGGTCATTCCGTGCTCACCCTCTGTCGCCCGGATGCAAGAATTCCGGCAATTTCGCGCAAGGAAGGTTTGACTGCTGACCAGAAGTGATCGGATCTGACGGTATGGCTTTGGCCGGTCCTCGGTGCGTCGGCGGATCACCGGGGGATCACCGGGGCGATCACCGGGTGGATCACCGGGGGGATCGCCCGACGATCAGCCGGCGGTCAGCCGGCGATGATCCGGCCGTCAGCGGCCGAGCTGCGCCAGCACCTCCGCGGGCCGGTTGGTGATGATCGCGGACACCCCGAGCTCCAGGCAGAGCTCGACGTCGGCCGGCTCGTCCACCGTCCACACGTGCACCTCGTGCCCCAGCTCCCGCAGCCGGGTCACCAGCTGCGGGCGGGCCCGCACCAGTTCGATGCCCGGGCCGGCGATCCGCGCCCCGCCCGGCAGCGGCGAGCCCGCGCGCAGCCGGCCGAGCAGCGGCAGGGTCCGCTCGAACAGGAAGACCCGCCGGTACTGCGGTGCGGCGGCGCCCACCCGGTCCAGCGCGATCGAGGAGAAGCTCATGATCCGGGCGGACGGGCGGCCGCCGTCCCGGGTCGCGCCGATCTTGAACCGCTCCAGCGTCCGCAGCAGCTCGGCCTCCACCCGGCCGCGGAAGCGCACCGGGTGCTTGGTCTCGATCGCCAGGTCCACCGGGCGGCCGCACTCCACCACCAGCTCCAGCAGCCGCTCCAGCCGCAGCACGCCGCGCAGCTCGGGGTCGGTGCTGGGGCGGCCGGTCTTCCAGGCGCCGAAGTCGTACGCCTCCAGCTCGGCGAGGGTCATGGCCGAGACGGTGCCCCGGCCGTTCGAGACCCGGCCGATCCGGCGGTCGTGCACGCAGACCAGTGCGCCGTCGGCGGTGACCCGGACGTCGCACTCCAGCGCGTCCGCGCCCTCGTCGAGCGCGCGCCGGTAGGCCGCGAGGGTGTGCTCGGGCAGGGCGTGGGAGGAACCGCGGTGGGCGATCACCTGGACGGTCGGCACGGTGCGCGCCGCCGTCGAGGACAGGTCTGGGCTGGTCACAGGCCCAACGATAGGTGGCGGAAGTGAAGCGCGGACAAAGACGGCCCCAACCGGTGGGGCCGTCTTCGCCGTGCTCAGTCGTGCTCTGCCGTGTTCTGCCGTGTTCCGCCGGGCCTCGCCGGTTCGGTCAGGTCAGGTCAGGTCAGGTGCGGTCAGGGCCGGGCGGCGCGGCGGCCGAGCGGGGTGAGCGCCCAGGTGACCAGGGCCGGCACCAGGAAGGCGAACAGCGAGGCCGAGGTCCACTCCTGCGGGGTGAAGTGCAGCGCCTCCTGGGCGGAGGTCCAGAAGTCCGTCCACCAGTCGGCCACCTTGGTCGGCGCGATGAACTGGTAGACGGCGAAGCCCAGCGCCCACGGCAGCAGCATCAGCCAGCGGGACGGCGCGTCGGCGGAGAGGTTCCAGCCGCGCCGGCCGGCGCCGAGGAAGTAGTCCACCACGAGCACCGCCAGCAGCGGCACGAACACCGAGCCGATCAGGCCGAGGAAGCCGTAGTAGGTGTCGGTGAACTCGTCGATCTGCAGCGCCAGCACGGTGATCAGCACGCCGATCGCGCCGGAGAGCACCCGGCGGTCCACCCTCGGCAGCAGGTTCTGCACCGACATCGCGGTCGAGTACACGTTGGCGAAGGACTGGTCCGTCTCGCGCAGCACCAGCACCAGCAGGAACAGCCAGCCGGCCCAGACCCCGAGGAAGGAGTCGAAGATCCGGTTCGGGTCGCCGTCCGACTGCAGCAGCGCCATCAGGCCGAGCACGTAGCACCAGACCTGGGCGATCGTGTAGCCGGAGAAGCTGCCCCAGAACGCCGAGCGCGGGGTGCGCGAGTGCCGGGTGTAGTCGGCGGCCAGCGGGACGAAGGAGACCGACACCGCGATCATCGCGTCGGTGGCGCCCAGGAAGCCGTGCCAGTTGCCCGCGCCCGGGTCCGGCACGCCCTGGCGGCCCAGCTGGACGGTGAAGTACACCATCGCCACCGCGACCGCCCCGGCCACGAAGCGGCGCAGCACCGCGATCGAGCCCAGCGGCCAGATGGTCAGCACGGTGGTCAGCGCGCCGGCGAGCAGGACGAACAGCCAGCGGTAGCCGGTGGTGTGGGCGACGGTCTGGGCGCCCACCGAGATGGTCAGCAGCTCGAACACGCCCCAGCCGATGCACTGCACGATGTTCAGCACCGTCGGCAGGTACGACAGCCGGGTGCCGAACAGCCCGCGCAGGTTCGCCATCGCGGGGGCGCCGGTACGGGCGCCGATCAGCGAGGCCAGGCCGAGCATCGCGGTGCCGACGACCGTACCGACGGTGATCGCGGTCACCGCGGCGGCCAGCGACAGCTCGCTGCCGGGGGCGCCGAGCACGGTGGCGGCGGTGGAGAAGCCGATCAGACTGACGCCCAGGTTCATCCAGAGCGCGAAGTGGTCCCGGAAGCGCAGCGTGCGCGGCGGCTCGGTGTCGAGCACCAGGGGCGCCTCGACGTGATCGGCCCGCTGGGGGCGGTCCAGGACGGCCGTGGCCGTGGACCCGGAGAAACCCTTGGACTCGGGCGCACCCGAAGAAGAGGATGGCGAAGCAGGCGGCATGGCCGATACTCCCTACGCCGGCATTACCCGGACAGGTTCCGGCGGTCAGCGCCCCCTCGAACGTCCGTCACTCGCGTGGCGTACGGTCGACATGCGCACTCTCAGCCTGGTGGGTCCAAGCTCCCGCGTGTCAGTTGTGAGCGACAGGCTAACCGGCACGGGGGCCAACACCCAAGGCCGAGGGCGTACGGTCCGCATCGCGGGACGTCCGGCGGGGGAGGGGAGCCTCGGCCGTCGGTACCGGTGTCGGTACCGGCTAAGGATTCTTATGAGTTCTTCAGAGGGGTCCTTACGGCAATCGAATCGTCAGTGCGAAAAACTATGGTCCTTGGTTCTGCCAGCTATGGAGGTCGTCCGTGAGCACCGAGCGCGAGGTTGGGCCCGCCGGGCCGCAGGGGGAGCAGCCCGCCGGCCAGGGGGCGGCCGAGACCGCTTCCGAAGGCCCCGCTCAGGGCGGGCACCAGCCGACCATGGCCTTCCGGCGGGTGCCGGGGCCGGAGGCGGGTGCCGCCGATGCCGCTGCCGTCGAGGCGGCGCCGCCCGTGGACGCCGTCCCGGCCGAGGGCGTTCCGGCCGAGGGGGTCCCGGCCGAGGGTGGGCACAAGCCCACCGTCGCCTTCACCAAGGTGCCGGCGCCGGAGGCCCCTGCCGCGCCTGCCGCGCCTGCCGCGCCCGCCGCGCCCGTGGCGCCCGCCGCGCCCGTCGCGGAGGAGCCGGCCGTCGACCCGGCCACCGGCTACATCGACGCGCCGCCGCCGGTCCTGCCGCCCGCCCCGCCGTCCCCGGTCGCCGCGGCCCCCGCCGCAGCCGCGCCCGCCGCCCCGGCCCTGCCGCCGGCCGGCAACCCGTACGCCACCCCGACCCACGGCGTCCCCGCCGCCGGCGCTCACGAGGGCTTCGGCGCCGCTCCGGCCGCCGCCCCCGCCGCGCACGGCCACCACCCCTTCGGGGCCGGCCAGCCGCTCGGCGGCTGGGGCCCCACCCACGACTCCACCTCCGGCGGCGCCGGCTACCCCGGCGGCCCGGCCGGCCCGCTCGGCTACCCGGCGGACTACCCCGGTGGTCCCGGTGGTCCCGGCGGCCCGCGCAAGAAGCGCGGCGGCCTGGTCGCCCTGATCGCGGCCGTCGCGGTGGTCGCCGGCCTGGCCGGCGGCGCGCTCGGCGTGTCCGTCGCCGACGGGGTCGACCGCAACAGCTCCGCGAACGACCACCGCAGCACCACCGTCCAGGCCAGCGACACCCAGAAGAACGAGCCCGCCCCCGGCTCGATCGCCGCCATCGCGCAGAAGGCGCTGCCCAGCGTCGTCACCATCAAGGCGCAGGGCAACGGCGAGTCGGGCACCGGCACCGGCTTCGTCTTCGACACCGAGGGCCACATCCTCACCAACAACCACGTGGTCGCGCCGACCCTCAGCGGCGGCAAACTGACCGTCAAGTTCGCCGACGGCACCTCCTACAGCGCCTCGGTGCTGGGCCACGCCGAGGGCTACGACGTCGCCGTGGTCAAGATCGACAACCCGCCCAAGAGCAAGCTGGCCCCGCTGCCGCTGGCCGACTCCGACAAGGTCAACGTCGGCGACGCCACCGTCGCGATCGGCGCACCGTACGGCCTGGAGTCCACCGTCACCAGCGGCATCATCAGCGCCAAGGACCGCCCGGTAGCCTCCGGCGACGACACCGGCTCGCAGGCCTCGTACATGAACGCCCTCCAGACCGACGCCTCGATCAACCCCGGCAACTCCGGCGGCCCGCTGCTGGACTCCGGCGGCGCGGTGATCGGCATCAACTCGGCGATCCAGTCCAACGCCTCCGCCAACGGCCGGGCCGGCAGCATCGGCCTGGGCTTCGCCATCCCGATCAACCAGGCCAAGTGGGTCGCGGACACCCTGATCAAGACCGGCAAGCCGGTCTACGCCAAGCTCGACGTGCTGCGCAACGACGACTACAAGGGCGACGGCGCGCAGATCCAGACCAAGGACATCCAGGGCCAGCCCGCCGTCACCCCCGGCGGCGCGGCCGACAAGGCCGGCCTCAAGCCGGGCGACGTCATCACCAAGCTCGGCGGCGTCCCGATCGAGAACGGCCCGGCCCTGGTCAGCCGGATCTGGACGCACAAGCCCGGCGAGACCGTCGACGTCGAGTACACCCGCAACGGCCAGACCCTCAACACCAAGGTCACCCTCGGCCAGCGCGAGGGCGACCAGTAACCCACGGCCCGCGCGGAAACGTGTGCACCGAACCCCTCCGGACCCGTTAGGCTGACCTCCGCCTGGAGAGCTGCCCGAGCGGCCTAAGGGAACAGTCTTGAAAACTGTCGTGCGGTGACCCCGTACCGTGGGTTCGAATCCCACGCTCTCCGCCGGTAGGAGAACCACCTGCTCAGGGCGGGTGCCGACATCGTTCGGCACCCGCCCTTCGCGTTCCCCGGGGGGTGGTGGGCGAGCGGGGTTGACCCTGACACGGTGGTAGGGGATGGAGTGGTCGCACCATGTTGAACATCGGAGACTTCGCCAGCCACGGCCGGGTGTCGGTACGGATGCTGCGCCACTACGACGCGATCGGACTGCTGCGGCCCGCCCGGGTGGACCCGGTCAGCGGGTACCGCTTCTACGAGGCATCCCAACTCGCCCGGCTCAACCGGGTGATCGCGCTCAAGGAGCTCGGCTTCACGCTGCAGCAGGTACGGGCCGTCCTGGACGAGCGGGTGGACCCGGCCGAACTGCGCGGGATGCTGCGGTTGCGGCGGGCCCAGCTCGCCGAGGCGATCGCGGCCGACGAGCTGCGGCTGGCCCGGGTGGAGGCGAGGCTCCGGACGATCGAGAGTGAGGGGACCATGTCCGCACACGATGTCGTGGTGAAGCCGGTGCCGTCCGTCCGGGTGGCCCAACTGAGCGGTGTGGCCGCGAGTTACGAGCCGGAGGACATCGGACCGGTGATCGGGCCGCTGTTCGGCGAGCTGTGCGGGCGGCTGGCCGAGGCCGGGATCGAGGCGACCGGTCCTTCCGTTGCCCACTACCAGGACGCACCGGAGGGCAACGGCGCGGTGCTGGTCCTGGTGGGCATCCCGGTCGGTTCGTCGGTGCGGCCGGGCGCGCACGACTTCGAGGTGCTCGACCTGCCGCCGATCGAGGAGGCGGCGACCATCGTGCACCGCGGCTCGATGGACGAGGTGCTGGGCAGCAGCCAGGAACTCGCCCGCTTCATCGAGCAGAACGGCTACCGCTCGGCCGGCTACGCCCGGGAGCTGTACCTGGAGTGCCCGGAGGACCAGGCGGGGTGGGTCACCGAGCTCCAGGAGCCGGTGGTCCGCCGGTAGTTCGTCGGTCGTCCGCCGGTGGCGGCGCCCTCGGCGTGCTTGCCCTCGACCTGGTCGAGGGGCCTAGCGTCGCCCGGCATGACCACCACCACCGGCGCACCGGCCCCGGTCGCGCTGCCCCGTCCGTACCTGTTCTGGCTGGCCGGGGTCCAGGCCGGACTGCTGGGCGACGCCGCGCTGTACTTCGCCCTCGGCTGGGCCGCCTCCGCGCACGGCGGCGGCGCGGCCGGGCTGGTCCTGACCGCGATCACGGTGCCGCGCACCGCGCTGGTCCTGCTGGGCGGCGCGGTCGCCGACCGGTTCGGCGCCCGCCGGGTGATGCTCGTCGGGGACACGGTGATGCTGGTCGCGACCGGCGCGCTGGCGCTGGTGGCGGCCGACCGGGGAACGCCGCTGTGGCTGCTGGTCGCGGCGGCGGCCGTGATCGGGACGGTCGACGCCTTCCACCTCCCGGCGAGCGGCTCGATGCCGCGCCGCCTGGTGCCCGCCGACCGGCTGCCCCGGGCGCTCGCCCTGCGGCAGGCCGGCGGGCAGAGCGCCGTTCTGCTCGGGGCACCGCTGGGCGGCCTGCTGGTCGCGGCCGGCGGGCTGTCCGGTGCGGCGCTGGCGGACGCGGCGAGCTTCGGGATCATGCTGCTGGTCCTGCTGCGGGTACGCCCCCGGGAGGAGGAGCCGTCCGGCCCGCGGGAGGGACTGCTGCGCGAGGCGGCGTCCGGAGTCCGGCTCGCCCTGGCCGACCCGCTGCTGCGGGCCGCGCTGCTGCTCACCGGCGCGGCGGCCGGGGCGCTGCTGCCGGTGGTGTCGCTGCTCGGCCCGCTGCTCGCCCGGGCCCACGGCTGGGCGGCCGGGACGGCGGGACTGGTGAGCGCCGGGCAGGCGGCCGGGGTGCTCGCGGTGGCCGGCCTGGTCGCCCGGCGGGGCGGGCTGCCCCGGGCCGGTGTGGGGGCGGCGGCCGGGCTCTGTACGGCCTCGGCGGGGACCGCGCTGCTGGCGTTGGCCGGGGAACCGGCGATAGCGGTGGCCGGCAGTGCGGTGGCGGGCCTCGGCGCGGGGCTCTTCGCCTGCCACCTCGGCCCGCTGGTGCTGACCGGCGCGCCGCACAGCCACCTCTCACGGGTCCAGGCGCTGCTGACGCTCGTGCAGAGCCTGGCCCTGGTGCTCGCGAACGCCCTGCTGGGGCTGCTCGCGGACGCGGCGGGCGCCACCCTGCCCACCCTGCTCTGTGCCCTCGCCACCGCCACCGCGGGCCTCACCGCCCTGGCCACCCCGGCCCTCCGCCGGGCCTGAGTCGCCCGGCCTCCGCCGTTCGGCGCCCTTCCACCTCCCCACCCGTCTCCGGGCCCGCTTGCCCGCCCCTTTCCACTTCCCCACCCGCTTCCGGGCCCGCTTGCCCGGCCCTTCCCACCTCCCCACCCGTCTCCGGGCGTACTTGCCGGGCCCCCGCCGTCCGGGCAGAGTGCGGAGGTGGAGGCGGCCGGACGGCGAGTGGAGGCGGCGATGAGTGATCTGACGGACCGACTGGCGCAGGCTCTCCCGGACGGGGCCGTCGTGGTGGACCCGGACGTGACCGCCGCGTACCGCCACGACATGGCGGCCTTCTGCGCGGCCGGGCAGCCCGCGGTGGTGGTGTTCCCGGAGACGGTCGAGCAGGTGCAGCACGTGCTGCGCACCGCGACCGAGCTGCGCGTCCCCGTGGTGCCCCAGGGCGCCCGGACCGGGCTGTCGGGGGCGGCGAACGCGGTGGACGGCTGCATCGTGCTGTCGCTGGTGAAGCTGAACCGGATCCTGGAGATCGACCCGGTGAACCGGATCGCGGTGGTCGAGCCCGGTGTGGTGAACGCCGAACTCTCCCGAGCCGTCGAGGAGTTGGGCCTCTCGTATCCGCCGGATCCGTCCAGCTGGGAGTCCTGCACGATCGGCGGCAACATCGGTACCGGTGCGGGCGGGCTCTGCTGCGTGAAGTACGGCGTCACCAGCGAGTACGTGCTCGGGCTGGATGTGGTGCTGGCGGACGGGCGGCTGCTGTCCACCGGTCGCCGGACCGCGAAGGGCGTGGCCGGCTACGACCTGACCAGGCTGTTCGTCGGTTCGGAGGGGACGCTCGGAGTGGTGGTCCGGGCGGTGCTGGCGCTGCGGCCGGCGCCGGCTCCCCAGCTGGCGCTGGCGGCGGAGTTCCCGAGCGCGCAGACGGCCGGGGCGGCGGTCTGCGAGGTGATGGCGCGCGGTCTGACCCCGTCGCTGATGGAGCTGATGGACGCGGTCTCGGTGCGGGCCGTCAACGAGTTGGGGCGGATGGGTCTGCCGGAGTCCACCCAGGCGCTGCTGCTGGTGGCCTTCGACGGGCCGGACCGGGTGGCGGAGCTGGCCCGGGTCGCGCGGCTGTGCCGGGAGGCCGGGGCGACCGAGGTGGTGCCGGCCGAGGACCAGGCGGAGTCCGACCTGCTGCTGGCCGCCCGGCGGATGGCGCTGCCCGCGCTGGACCGGCTGGGCACCACGATGATCGACGACGTGGCCGTGCCGCGCTCCCGGCTGGCGGAGCTGCTGGACGGCGTCGCGGTGATCGCCGAGCGGCACGGACTGACCATCGGCGTGGTCAGTCACGCCGGGGACGGCAACACCCACCCGATCGTCATCTTCGACGCCTCGGACGAGGAGCAGGCGGCCCGCGCCCAGCGCTCCTTCGACGAGATCATGGCGCTCGGGCTGGAGCTGGGCGGCACGATCACCGGGGAGCACGGGGTGGGGCTGCTGAAGCGGGACTGGCTGGCGCGTGAGCTGGGCCCGGTGGCGCTGGACCTGCAGCGGCAGCTGAAGGCGGTCTTCGATCCGCTGGGAATCCTGAATCCCGGCAAGATGATCTGATTTCCAACGGCACATCACCTCTGGGCGGGCCCTCCGCGCCCACCTTCCCGCTGTCGAAGTGCGACTTTCCGACGGACTGCAAATTGCCGGAAAAGTCGACACGGGAGGGTGACCGAACTTTTCAGGGGCGCGTTCATGGTTCGCATGCGCCGGGGTGGTGCGCTCGGCGGGCCGCGTGACGACGTTGCGCCGCCCTCCCGGGCGTCTCTGTCGACGGCCGTCCGGGCGAAGTTCCCAGCTCGGGCGGGGTGTGTCGCCACCTGGATCGCTTTCCGGGCCGTTATGCGCGGCGGCACGGATATCACGCGAACGGGCGAAATCCGCCGCATGAGCTAGCGCTTTGTCGATTTGTTGCGGAAGTCTGTCTTCCGGCGCCGCAGTTCGCAGGTGTTCGTCTCGCTGACGAACCTTGCACACCTTGATCGACCACTGCCCGATGAACGGCTTCCCGGAGGCACCCATGGCACGCGTCCACACCCGTCGAAAAACCGGGCTGCTCCTGGCCGGGCCACTCGCGGCCGGCCTGCTGCTGGCCGGTGCCGGTGCTGCCGCCGCCGACGAGGGAGCGGGCGCCGATTCCGGTTCCGACACCGGGGTGGTCTCCAACACGGGCACCGGCAACGTGTTCGGCGGGGTCGACGGCAACTACGTCTCCACCCAGCAGACCGCCACCGGTTCCGGTGCCTCGAACCAGGACAACACCGTCGCCGTGAAGGACAACGCGGGCACCGTGCAGGGTGGTCAGGGCAACAAGGACGTCACCGTCGTCGTCGCCCCGACCTTCAACTGACCGACCGCACGGCCGAGTGACGGCACCGGGCACCACGGAAGGCGGGGGCGCCTGACGTGGGCGGACGCGGGTGAGCTGAGCAGCCGCGAGCGGGACCGGATCGGAACGGCCGGAACGGACACCGAGGAGCCGACGCTTCACACCAGAGGGAACAGCGCATTCGACCGGCCCGCGGAAAGGGTCACCGCGAAACCGGTCTCGTGGGCGGTGCCGCCATCGGCACCGCCCACGAGCGCGTCCGGCGCCGGCACCGCCCACGAGCGCGTCCGGCGCCGGCACCGCCCACGAGCGCGTCCGGCGCCGGCACGCTCGCCGTCCGCCCCCGGATCTCCCCGTCCGGGCACCCGTGAAGGGCCCCGAAACACCCCGCTGACCGGCCCGGATCCGTTCATCGAGGGCCCGCGCCCGGAGCCGTCGGTGTACGGCGGTACGGTTGCGCTCCGACAGCGCACCCATGTGCCCGGCCCGGAAGGCCCGGCCCGGCCGGGGTGGCGACCGCGGCAATCGGAAGGAAGGGCGCGCGATGGCGGCGGAGGAGGAGGGCCTGACCGGCCCGGACGGGGCCAGGCCTGCGGCGGAGCCCGGAGCGGACCCCGCTGAGGCGCGCCCGGAGCCGTCGGCCGAGCCGGTCCACGAGCACCGGTCCGCCCCCAGGTCCGTCCCCGAACTGCTGCTCGGCCGCCCGCCGATGGCCCGCCCGCTGCCGTCCTTCGACCACGAGGCCGCCCCCGCCGAGCCGGGCCCGCTGTTCGTGGACTGGCTCGAAACCGCGCTGCACGCCGGTGTGCTGGACCCGCAGGCCTTCACCCTCTCGACCGTCGACGCCGACGGCATGCCGGACGCCCGGGTGCTGGTGCTGCGCGACGTCGACGCGGCCGGCACCGGCTGGAACTTCTCCGCGGACGCCGACAGCGTCAAGGGCCGCCAGCTCGCCGCCCACCCGGCCGCCGCGCTGACCGTCTACTGGCCGCAGCTGGGCCGCCAGGTCCGGGTGCGCGGCACCGTCGAGCGGGCCGCCGACCTGGTCGCCGCCGCCGAGTTCGCCACCCGCTCGCCCGCTGCCCGGGTCGTCTCGCTGGTCGGGCGGCAGAGCGAGCCGCTGGGCTCTCTCGACGAGTACGACGAGGCGGTGGCGGTCGCCCGTCGCCGACTGGAGACGCACCCGGACGCGGTGGCGCCCGGGCATGCGGTCTACACCCTGTGGGCGCACGAGGTGGAGTTCTGGCAGGGCGACAGCCAGCGCCGCCACGTCCGGCTGCGCTACACCCGCATCGGTCCGGTCAGCTCCGCGGAGTGGTCGCGCACCCTGCTCTGGCCGTAGGCCGCGCGCGGCCCCGCGCGGCCTCCGCAGGCACCCGCGGGGCTACCGCCGCCCGGTCAGCGTGGCGCCCACGCTGGCCGCGACCACGCAGCCGATCCCGGCCAGCTGCGGCGCGCCCAGCAGCTGGCCCAGCACCACCAGCCCGACCAGCGCGCTGACCGCCGGCTCCAGGCTGACCAGCACGCTGAACACCCGCTGCGGCATCCGTCGCAGCGCGGTCATCTCCAGCGCGTACGGGATCACCGGCAGCAGCAGCGACACCCCGGCCACGGCGGCGAGCAGCGCCGGAGCCGAGGCCCCGGGGGCGGTCAGCCCGTGCCAGGCCTGGCCGAGCCCGAACGGCGCCAGCGTCAGCGCGCCGACCGTCATCGACACCGCGAGGCCCTGGAACCCCTGGAAGGTCGCGCCGACCTTGTCGGTGAACAGGATGTACACGGAGTAGCAGGCGGCCGCCCCGAAGGCGTACAGCAGGCCGACCGGGTCGAGCGACCCGCCGCCGTCCCCCTCGCCGAGCAGGGTCAGCAGCACCACGCCCGCGGCCGCGAGCAGCGCCCAGAGCAGGTGGCTGGCGCGCCGGGCGAAGACCAGGGCGACCGCGAGCGGGCCGAGGAACTCGATGGTCGCGGCGGTGCCCATCGGCAGCCGGTCGATGGCCCCGGCGAACAGGAAGGTCATCCCGGCCGAGGCCATGCCGAGCAGTGCGGCCGCGGCGAGGTCGCGCGGGCGCTTGTCGCGCAGCTTCGGCCGGGTGACGGCGAGCAGGATGACGGCGGCGAAGCCGAGCCGCAGGAAGGTCGTGCCGCTGACCCCGAGCGGGCCGAACAGCGGCTTGGACAGCGCGATGCCGGTCTGCACCAGGAACATCGCGGCCAGACAGAGAAGCGGCGCCGGGATCCGCTCCGGGCGCCGCAGGGCCTTGCCGAACCGGCCGGGGGATCGGCCGGCGTGGGTTCCGGGTGGCGCCGCGGGGCCGGACGCCCCACCTCGTCGCCAGCTTCCCCGCTCGCCGGCAGGCTCGCCCTTGGGGGCGGGCGGCATGGCAAGGGCCTCGGCGACGGCGGCGGCCGACGACGAGGCGGCGGGGGTTTCGCTGGTATGGGAGGTGGGCATGTTTGTGAGTTTGCCGTAAGGAGTGATGAACGGGCAAGCTCGTTACAAAAATCGGGACGGATCCGGACGGGTGCGTCCGAAAGGGCGGACTCCCGAGGGCGCCGCGGCGTGGCTGCCGCAGCAGTCCGACGGTCCGTCAGTATCAAGGCGAGGTGCGCCATCTCCGCCCCGCAGCCCTCCTCGCCGCCGCCCTCGTGCTCCTGCTGGCCACCGACGGGACGGGCGTGAACGCCGAAGCCGCCGCCCGGACCGCCGTCGCCGCTCCCCGCATCCGGGCCGTCACACTGCCCGACCGGTCCGGCCCGCCCCGGATCCGCGACACCTGGAACGGCCCCGCCTTCGACGCCTGCACCGCACCACCGCTCGACACCCTGAAGGCCTGGCGCGACGCCTCCCCGTACGGGGCGCTCGGCGTCTACACCAGCGGCTCCCAGCGCGGCTGCACCCAGCCCCGGCTCACCGCCGAGTGGGTGCGCCAGGCGCGGACGATGGGCTGGCGGTTCCTGCCGGTGCACGTCGGGCTGCAGGCTCCGTGCGCCGACCCGGGCCACAAGCCCAAGCGGATCGACCCGGTGAACGCCGTCGAGCAGGGCCAGGAGGAGGCGGGCGAGGCCGTTCTGGCCCTGCGCGCGCTCGGGCTCGCCCCGGGCAGCCCGGTCTACCTGGACATCGAGGCCTACCCGCCGCGCGACCCGGTCTGCAGCCAGGCGGTGGTCGACTTCACCCTCGGCTGGACCGCCGGCCTGCACGCCGCCGGCTACGGCTCCGGCTTCTACTCCAGCCTCGACTCCGGCATCGCGGACCTCGCCGCCGCCGCCCGGGCCGGCAGCTTCCCGCTGCCCGACGCGCTCTGGTACGCCCGCTGGGACGGCAAGGCCGACACCGACGGCTCCGGCGGCCTCGCCCCCGACCTCTGGAGCTCCCACCAGCGCGTCCACCAGTACAACGGCAACGTCGAGGAGACCTTCGGCGGCGCCACCCTCACCGTCGACCGCGACCTCGTGGACGGCCCGACCGCCCTCTGAGACCCGCGGATAGGGTGGCCCCCGATCGAGCACGGGGGGAACGGCATGACGAACGGCCAGGGGTACGGCGGCACCGGCGGACACGGCGCGCCACCGCCGCCGCAGTACCCGTACGGGCAGGCGTCGTACCAGCAGAACCCGTACGTGCAGAGCCCGCCCCCGCAGAACCCGTACGCGCAGCCGGTGCCGCCGTCGCAGCCGTACCCGCCCCAGCAGCCGTACCCGTCGCAGCAGTCGCACGCGTCCGCCCCGCCGAGGCCCGCGAGCGGGCTTCCCGGCGGCTTCCCCGGCCCCGCGCCGCGCCGCAGCCGCGCGGCGGTGCTGACCCAGTTCCTCCTCCAGTGGATCTACGCACCGCTCTGGATCCTCGGCCTGGTGCTCCTCTTCGTCCTCCTGATCTTCGCCGACAACGTCGGCGGCGGGTCCGGCCCCAGCTCCGACGGCTGGCTGAAGGTCAACCGCAGCTTCCTCCCGCCGCGCCGGCTGCGGGCCGAGCTCACCGGCCGCCCGGAGGACTGGGAACGCTACGTCGCCCCGATCCTGGCGCGCCGGATCGCCGCCGCCGAGGCGGCGTACGCGGCCGGCGACGGCGAGGTGCAGGCGGACCTCGGCCGGGTCGTGCGGGTCGGGCTCGCGCTGCGGCTCTACCGCGGCCTCGGCGCGGCCGGCGTGGTGCGGCTCGCCGAGCGGCACGGCTGGCACGGCGTGGTGGCCGGGACCGACGCCGGGCACGTCCGGCTCGCCCGCCACTTCCCCGCCCCGGCCGTCCTGAACGCCCCCGCCCCGCAGGACCCGCCCGCCGCCCCCGGCACCCCGTGGGGTCCGCAGCCGGTCCGCTTCGCGCCGCTGCTGCCGTTCGTCTTCCTGCTCCAGATCGTCTACGTCCCGGTGTACGGCCTGCTCACCTGCTGGGTGAGCCGCCCCGAGCCCGACTACTGGGACCGCTGGGGCGCCCGCTGGACCGTCGGCCCGCGCGCCTTCCGCGCCGAGTTCACCAACAGCCCCGCCGCCTGGGACCGCCACATCCGCCGCATCCTCGACCGCGACACCAAGCGCATCAGCACCGCCGCCCGCACCCCCAACGGCCCCCGAGTGGACCGCGTCCACCTCAAGCGCGCCACCTACCGCGGCGCCGGCGCCCACCGGGCCCTGCGCCTCGCCGCCGAACAGGGCTGGACCCTCGACCCCGCCTACACCCCCGACCCCGCCAACTCCCTCCACCTCACCCGCCCCTGACCCACCCTGACCCACCCGAGAGGGGCCGGGGCGGAACCGGGACGAATCCGTGATCCGTGCAACGGGGTCGGGATACTGACAGCGGGGGGTGGGGGCGGCACAATCGGGCACGTCCGCGCGCATTACCGCCCGGTAGGTGCCGCAGGCGCTGCCGCCAGTGCCGCCAGGTCAAGGAGGACCCGTGTTCAGCACGATGCAGGACGTTCCGCTCACCGTCGCTCGAATCCTGGAGCACGGGGCCACCATCCACGGCCGCTCGACCGTGACCACCTGGGACGGCACCGGGCCGGTCGTCCGCAGCTACGCCGAGGTGGGTGCCCGCGCCGCGCAGCTCGCCTGGGCGCTGCGCGACGAGCTGGGGGTGACCGCCGACGACCGGGTCGCCACCCTGATGTGGAACAACGCCGAGCACCTGGAGGCGTACCTCGCCGTCCCCGCGATGGGGTCCGTGCTGCACACGCTGAACCTGCGACTGCCCTCCCAGCAGCTGTCGTTCATCGTCAACCACGCCGCCGACCGCGTGATCGTCGTCAACGGCACCGTCCTGCCGCTGCTCGCCGCCGTCCTCCAGGACCTCGCGCCGACCCTCAAGCACATCGTGGTGAGCGGCCCCGGCGACCGCTCGGTGCTGGCCGGCTTCGCGGGCGGCGTGCACGACTACGAGGAGCTGATCGCCGGCCGCCCCACCGAGTACCCGTGGCAGCACGACATCGACGAGCGGCAGGCCGCGGTGCTCTGCTACACCTCCGGCACCACCGGGGACCCGAAGGGCGTGCTCTACAGCCACCGCTCGGTCTACCTGCACTGCCTCCAGGTCAACACCGGTGACAACTTCGCCTTCACCCCGCGCGACACCGCGCTGCCGGTGGTGCCGATGTTCCACGTCCAGGCCTGGGGCATCCCGCACGCGGCCTTCATGTCCGGCGCCAACCTGCTCATGCCGGATCGTTTCCTCCAGCCCAAGCCGATGGCCGAGATGATCGCCGCCGTCCGCCCGACCGTCAGCGCCGCCGTCCCCACCATCTGGGCCGGCCTGCTGGACGAGCTCGACGCGGGCGACTACGACACCTCCAGCCTGCGCATGGTGGTCATCGGCGGCAGCGCCTGCCCGCCCTCCCTGATGAAGGCCTACGAGGAGCGGCACGGCATCCGGGTGCTGCACGCCTGGGGCATGACCGAGACCTCCCCGCTCGGCTGCTTCGCCCAGCCGCCGGGCGGCCTCACCCCCGAGGAGGAGTGGCCGTACCGGGTCACCCAGGGCATCTTCCCGGCCTCCGTCGAGGCCCGGCTGATCGGCCCGGGCGGCGAGCGGATGCCGCACGACGGCGTCTCGGCGGGGGAGTTGGAGGTGCGCGGCCCGTGGATCGCCGGGGCGTACTACGGCGGCGCCGGCCAGGACCCGGTCCGCCCGGAGGACAAGTTCTCCGAGGACGGCTGGCTGCGCACCGGCGACGTCGGCACCATCACCGCCGACGGCTACCTGACCCTCACCGACCGGGCCAAGGACGTCATCAAGTCCGGCGGCGAGTGGATCTCGTCCGTCGAGTTGGAGAACGCCCTGATGGCCCACCCCGACGTGGCCGAGGCCGCCGTGGTCGCCGTCCCGGACGAGAAGTGGGGCGAGCGCCCGCTGGCCACCGTGGTGCTGCGCCCGGGCGCGACCGTCGGGCTGAAGGAGCTGCGGGCCTTCCTGGGCGAGCGGATCGCCTCCTGGCAGCTGCCGGAGCGCTGGTCGATCGTGGAGTCGGTGCCGAAGACCTCGGTCGGCAAGTTCGACAAGAAGGTGATCCGGGCCAGCTACGCGGCCGAGGAGCTGGACGTCACGGTGCTCGGCAAGGAGTGACCGGCGACGAGTGACCGCCCGGTGACGATCGGCGCGGAGCTCCCGGTGGAAGGGCCGGCCGTCCCCGTACCGAACGGGGGCGGCCGGCCCTTTCCACGTGCCGAGGAGTCGAGTCAGCCCGCGGCGGCGACGCCCGCCTCGCCCATCGCGCCGATCCGCCCGAGCAGGTCGACGATCCGGGACTGGACGTCCTCGCTGGTCGAGCGCTCGGCGAGGAACAGCACCGTCTCGCCGGTGCGCAGCCGGGGCAGTTCGCGCGGGTCGAGGTCCACCGAGGTGTAGACCACCAGCGGGGTGCGGTGCAGCCGGTCGTTGGCGCGCAGCCAGTCCAGCAGGCCGACCCGGCGGCGGCGGATCTGCAGCAGGTCCATCACCACCAGGTTGGGCTGCACGCTGCTGGCCCGGGCGACCGCGTCGTTCTCGTCCACCGCGTGTTCGACGTGCATGCCGCGCCGCTCCAGGCTGCCGATCATGGCGGCGGCGATGTCCGGGTCGCCCTCGACCAGCAGCACCCGCGGGGCGTGGTGCTCGCCGTCGCGCGGCGCGAGGGCGCGCAGCAGGACGGCCGGGTCGGCCCCGTACGCGGCGTCCCGGGTGGCCTGGCCGAGGCCGGCGGTGACCAGCACCGGGACCCTGCGGTTGAGCGCCGCGGTGCGCAGCGACTGGAGCGCGGTGCGGGTGATCGGGCCGGTCAGCGGGTCGACGAAGAGGGCGGCGGGGAAGCCGGCGACCTGCGCGTCCACCTCCTCGCGGGAGCTGACGATCACCGGCAGGTAGCCGCGGGCCTGGAGGGCCTGCTTGGTGGCCGGGTCGGGCTCGGGCCAGACCAGCAGCCGGCGGGTGTTGGCCAGCTCGCCGGTCGGGGCCGACGGCTGTCCGGCGGTGGGCCGTTCGTCGGCGGGCGGGAGCTCGGCCATCGGGCGCGGCGCGGTCCGGGCGGCGTCGGCGGGGACGGGCGGCTGCGGCGCGGCGGCGGGCAGCGGCGCGGGGCCGAGCTGGCGCGGCGGGGCGAGCTCGCCCAGGCCGGTGCCGACCGGGCGCGGTCCGGACGGCTCCTCGACGGCGGCGGACAGCGCGGCGCGGGCGGGCGCCAGCGCGGTGCCGGGGGAGGGCTGTGCCTGGCCGACCGGACCGGCCGGACCGGAGGCGTTCACCAGCGCGTCCGGTCCCGGCCCCGGCGGGACGGCCAGCCGGCGGCGGCGCCCGGTCGGGGCGGTGGCCGCCGGTTCGGGCAGCACGGGCGGGGGGCCGGCCGGCAGGGCGTGCTCCAGGCCGGGGTAGACCGGGGTCTCGGGTGCTCCGGGCAGGGCGAAGCCACCGGGGGCCTCGTCGGCCGAGGGCAGTGCGCGCCGGCGCCGGTGCTTGGTCTCGCCCGGGGAGAGCTCCTGGGCGGCCTCGTCGGTCGGGGTGCCGCCGGTCGGGGTGCCGCCGGGCGGGGTGCCGTCGGGGGCGGCGGGCGTGGGCGCCGGGCCGAGCGCGAGCGGCTCGCGTCCGCCGGGGCGGTTCGGCTGCGCCCGGTGGCCCTCGACGGGTACGGCGTAGGCGGGGCCGGAGCGGCCGTCGTCCTTGCCCCACGGGTCGCTCTGGGCACCGTCCGGGCCGGCCAGGCCCTGGCGGCCGTACGCGGGGTCGTTGCCGGTGCCGTTCCACTGCTCGGGGACGGCCCGCTCGACCCGCGCGGGGGCGTTCGGCCACTGGTCGGCCGGAACGTCGGGGGTGCCGGGGGCCGGGGTCTCGGCGGCCGGTCGGCCACGGCGGCCGCGCCGCTCGGCGGGGGCCTCCTCGGCGGGGTCCCGCTCCGCGTCGGGAGCCGCGGGGGCTGCGGGGGCCGCGGCGGCTCCCGCGTCCTCGGGGTCGGGCCGCTCGCCGGCCGGCGCGGGCTCGGCGGTGTCGGCGGCCTCGCCGCTGCTGGGCAGCTGCGGGATGCCCGGAAGCTCGGGCAGGACGGCGCTGTCGCTCTCCTTGGGCCGGTCGGAGCGGCCTTCGGCGGCGGCGCGCTCGGCGGCGGCCTTGGCGGCGGCCGGGTCCAGCGGCAGCTCGACGACGTACGTGGTGCCGGCCTTGCCGGGCAGCTCGTGCGGCTGGAGCACACCGCCGTGGCGCTCGACCACCGCCCGGGCTATCGGCAGGTGGACGGGGCTGCCGCCGACGCCGGGGCCGCGGATCTCGACCCGGGCGACCTCACCGCGCTGGGCGGCGGCCAGGACGACGGTCGGCGGCTCGGGGGCGGGCGACAGCGCGGGCGCGGCGCCGTTCAGCCCGGGCACGGCCAGACCGGGGGAGGGGGCGTCGGGGGTGTCCAGCGCCAGCCCGACGCCGCTGACGTCGGCGACCAGGTGGGCCAGCGCCTGCGCCAGCCGCCGCTCGTCGGCGATCACCTCGACTGCGGCGGCGTGCACCGAGAACCGGACCCGACCGGGGCCGACCAGTTCGCCGGCCTCCTCGACGGCCCGGCGGACCACCTTGTCCAGGCCCACCGGCACCCGGGGCGCGGCCTTCCGCCCGCCCTTGCCGTCCTTCGCGTCCTTGGCGTCCTTGCCAGCCTTGGACTCCTTGCCGTCCTTGGCCTCGGCGGCGCCGCTCTCGCCGGCCTCGCCGGCCTCGCAGCGCTGGTGGTCGAGGACCCCGTCGATCAGCTTCCCGAACCGGCGGCACTCGGCGGCCAGCCGGCGCAGCGTCCAGTTGGCCTCCGGCCAGAGCTGGCCGGCCGGGTCGGCGGCGAGCGCGTCGAGCCGCTGGTTCAGCGCGTTCAGCGCGCCGCCCAGCTCGCTCTCCAGGACGGCGGTGAGGTGCTCGTTGCGGGCGACCAGGGCGAGTTCGCGGCTGCGGTCGGTGAAGGTCATCACCGCGCCGACCAGCTGGTCGCCGTCCCGGACCGGGGCGGTGGTGAGGTCGACGGTGACCGGCCGGCCGTCCTTGCGCCACAGCACGGTGCCGCGCACCCGGTGCTTGCGCCCGGAGGTCAGGGTGTCCAGCAGCGCCGACTCCTCCAGCGCCAGCGGGGTGCCGTCGGCCCGGGAGTGCTGGATCAGCGGGTGCAGCTCGCGCCCGCCCAGCTCGCTCGCCCGGTACTCCAGGATGTGCGCCGCGGCCGGGTTGACCAGCACGCAGCGGCCTTCGAGGTCCACGCCGAGCACGCCCTCGGCGGCGGCGCGCAGGATCATCTCGGTCTGCTTGTGCTGGCGGCGCAGCTCGGCCTCGACACCGAGCCGGCCGGAGAGGTCGCGGACCAGCAGCAGGAGCAGGTCGGAGGAGGAGGGCGAGTTCTCGCGGTACGAGTCGTACGGGGAGCGCGCGTAGCCGCGGCCGTCGCCGTCGTCGGCGAAGTCGTTGCCGGAGACCTCGACCGGGAAGGTGGTGCCGTCGGTGCGGTGGGCGGTCATCCGGACGGGGCGGTCGAGGGCCTCTCCGTCGCGGGTGGCCGGGCGCATCGAGCCGGGGATCCGGCTGGGGTCGAACTCGGGCAGCAGACCCAGCACGCCCATGCCGACCAGCGAGGTGCCCGGTGCCTGCAACGCCTGGACCGCCGCGCTGTTGGCGTCCACGACGGTGCCGTTGCTGTTCACCAGCAGCAGCGCGTCGGGCAGGGCGTCGAGTATGGCGGCGAGGCGAGCAGCGCCTCGGATCGGCCTGCTGCTCACGTCGACAGGTCTCCTCGGCTCGGGGCAGCTCCTCCGGAGACGGCAGTATCTCATTCTTCTTTGCGGCGGGGACGACCCGCCTAGTAACGTTGGCAGCGGTTGGTGCCAAGGCCCACGGTTGTGGCATCATCACTGACACACGGAACGGTTCCGCTTGCGCGGAGACGCTCCTTGTGGGGAGGCTTCGCCTAGTCCGGTCTATGGCGCCGCACTGCTAATGCGGTTTCGGGGTTATTCCTGATCGAGGGTTCAAATCCCTCAGCCTCCGCCAGTCGGGAGCCCCCGTCGACGATCTCGTCGGCGGGGGCTCTTCGCGTTCCCGGGTACGGACCAGGGGTGGCCCGGAGCGGGTTCGGAGCGGGTTCGGAACCGTTCGGAGCGGGTTCGGAGCAGCCCGGAGCGGTCGGGAGCGCGGCGGTGGCGGGGCCCCGGGCGGGCCCGGATCAATCGATTTCGCCCTACGCCGCAGGTCATGTAATGTTGTCCCCGCAACGCCCCGGAGGCAGAGTTCACCAGGGCGAGCGCTCATAGCTCAACGGATAGAGCACTTGACTACGGATCAAGAGGTTGCAGGTTCGAATCCTGCTGAGCGCACCAAACTCCGCAAGATCGGGTTCGCCCGTTCCTTGCGCTCATAGCTCAACGGATAGAGCACTTGACTACGGATCAAGAGGTTGCAGGTTCGAATCCTGCTGAGCGCACCATCGAGAAGCCCCCGGCCACCGGCCGGGGGCTTCTCGCGTTCTCCGGGGTTCCCCGCGGGTGATTCGAACGGGCCGCCGGGTGGATGGTCCCGTCCCGGGGGCCGGTACCCGCCGGATGGGTCCGGTGCTCCCGTTCTCGCGTCCGTTCGGGTGGCGTCGATTGCCGCCTAATGGATGAAATGCAGCCGTTTCGGGTACATCCCGTCCTGCCGCCCGGATGACCGCCGAACGGGTGGGACACGGTCAAAAGCCCAGGTGTCTCGATATGACCGGCTCAGGATCGTGATTCCTTTTTGTCGGATCTTGTGCAGACTGCCGCGCCCAGGCAGCCGACCGCGAAGGAGAGCCGGATGAGCCGACAGTTTCCCCGTACGGCTGTCGCCCTGGCCGTCCTCGCGAGCGGGCTGCTGACCGCGTGGAACGCCCCGCTCGCGGCGGCCCTGCAGTACCCCGACGCCTGGCCCTCCGCCGAGGCCCCGGACGTCCCCACGCTCACCGTCCCCGCGGACACCGACGACCCGGGCCTGCGGCTCACCGGCACCGGCGAGGCGGGCGGCATCGTCTCGGTCGTCGACCAGGACTCGGGCGACGACCTCTGCATCACCGAGGTGCCGGCGGACGGCCGGTGGTCCTGCCTGCCGGTCGAGAACCTGACGGACGGGCAGCACCTGCTCACCCCGTTCGCGGTCGACGTGACGGGGGGCCGGACGCCCGGGCCGCCGGGCGAGCTGGTCGTCGCCACCGGCCTGCCGGAGCGGCCGGTGCTCACCTCGCCGGCTCCGGGGGAGGCCGTGCGGGTCGGCCGTCCGAAGCTGGTCGGCCGGGCGGATCCGGGCGCGAACGTGATGGTCACCGCGCGGGCCGCGGCGGGCGCGGACGTCGGCCGGCGGACGGTGCTGTGCGGGGCGGCGGCGGCGTTCGACGGGAGTTGGAGCTGCGCGGCCAACCGGGACCTGGCGGACGGGGAGCAGTGGCTGACCGTCGCGGCGACCGACCGGGTGGGCAACGGGATCTCGGGGGAGTTCGTGCGGGTGCGGGTCGCCACCGGGGGAGCGACGCCCGCGTCGAGTCCGTCCGTCGCGGCGGCGTCGCGCCTGGCCAAGTCGGGCCCGGCCGCGAGCCCGGCCGCGAGTCCGGTCGCACCGAGGCCGCAGCCGTCGAGTCCGGTGGCGTCGCGCCCGGCCAAGTCGGGCCCGGGCGCCATGGGTTCGGCGGCGGCCGCGTCGAGTCCGTCCGTCGTGGCGGTGCCTGCGGTGGCGCCGTCCAGGGCCACCTCGCCGACCGTGTCCACCCGGCCCGCCGTCCCCGCCCCTTCGGCCACCGCGACCGTCTCCCCGCCCCCGACCCCGGCCCTGACCGCGGCTCCGACCCGGACTCCGGCCATCGGCCTCGGCGCCTCACCGGTGGTGGCCGCCGTGGTGGAGTCCGCCGAGCCCGCCGCCCGGCCGCCGGCGGCGCCGGTGGTGACCGCGCAGGGCTGGTCCGGGCGTCCCGCTGCGGACGGCTGGCGCGGTGGACTCGCCGGAGTCCTGCTGGTGCTCACCGGCCTCGGACTGATCACCCGTCGGGTGTTCGCCCGCAGGAACGGTGCTCCTCGGCGCTGACCCGCGCCGAACTGTCCCGACCATCCACTCATGTGCCTGCGCGTCAGGTCGGCTTTGGATGATTCGTCAGTAAATGTCGACACACCTCGGTTCAAATGTCGCATTTGATGACGTATGAACTTAGCCTGACCCTGGCACTGCCCGTCAGATCCGGGCCGCCCGTTGCGCGACACACCGACCCAGAGGATCCGTGCATGGACGTCACCCGCGATTCTTCGCAGCGACCCGACAACCTGCCCAAGGCGCTCCCGCCGGCACTGCCGGAACGTTCCGGCGCCGGCTCCAGTCCGCTGGCCAGGGCCACGGCCGTCCGGACCGTCAAGCCGGGCGGCCCGGTCGACAGCGGTCCGGCGACCACCCCGCTGGCCGTCGTCCCGCACCCGTCGCCGGCCGGCGGCGCGACGGCGGTGCGCGACCCGCTGGAGTCGGCCGCCCCGGAGACCGTCGAACTCCCGGACCCCGCGACGGCCGGGGCCGCGGCCGCCACCACCTCCCGGCGCCCGCCGCGCGCCGACCAGGCGCTGCGCGAGCAGCCCGCCACCGCGCTGCCCGGCTGGATTGCGCTCCTGGCGGTGCTGATCGGCGTGGCCGGCGTGCTGTTCGTACTGCTGCGCACCGGTGTCATCCCGTACTGGGACGCGCTGCCCGACCTGCGGGGCAGTGCCGTGCGGGAGAGCGGCCTGGCGGAGGTGGACACGAAGTGGATCGCCGCGGCGGCCGCGGCCGGCCTGCTGGCGGTGGCCGCGCTCTCCGGGTTGCTGGCCAACGCGGGCGGCGAGACCCGGGTGCTCACCCGTTGGGGCCGCTACCGGGGCACCGTCCGCCGGACCGGCCTGGTCTGGGTCAACCCGCTGCTGCGCCGCTGGAGGGCGGACGTGCGGCTGCGGCACTGGCGCAGCGAGCCGGTCAAGGTGGTGGACCGCACCGGCACGCCGATCGTGGTCCGGCTGCTGATCGTCTGGCGGGTCAAGGACACCGCACGGGCGCTGCTGGCGATCGAGGACCACGAGAGCTACCTGCGTGAGCAGGTCCAGGCGGTACTCACCCGCACCGCGTCCACCCTGCCGTGCGACAGCAACGCCGCGCCCGGACCGGCGCTGCGCGACGGGCAGTGGTTCGCCGACGAGATGACCAGGGCGCTGGCCGCCGAAGTCGCCCCGGCCGGCCTGGAGGTCTACTCGGTGCAGCCGCTGGCCCTGGACTACGCGCCGGAGGTGGCCGAGTCGATGCGCCGCCGCCGGCTGGCCGACCTGGACGCCGGTCTGCGGACCGTGCTGGTGGACGACGCGGTGGAGGCGGCGGCGCTCGCCGTCCGCCGTCTGGAGCGGGCGACGGCGCACGAACTGGACGAGGCCGCCCGCAGCGCGCTGATGGAACAGTTGCTGGTCGCCTTCGTCGCCCCGGCCGGAGTGGCCGCCTCGGTACCGCCCCCGGCCGCCCGCGCCGGGCGGAAGGAAGGACGACCCGCATGAGGATAGCCACCGGCGCGTACGCCGAACCCGCCGATACCGTGGGCCCGCTCGGCCCCGACGGTGATCCCGGTCTGATCGGCTTCGAGGAGCGCCTCGGCCGCATCCCCGCGATCGAGGGCTGCGGCTGCCCGAACTGCGTCGTCCGGCCGCGCACCGCCCGCTCCGCGGCGGCGGCCGGCGGCAGCCGAATACACCGGGCCGTGCGGAGCACCTGTCTGGCCACCACCGTGCTGGCGGGCGCCGGCGTCGTCGGCCTGACGGCCGGCGCCGGATCCGCGCACGCCGCGGCCGGGAAGCAGGGCTGGGACGGGTCGAAGTACTGGTTCAAGAACGGCAGTGGCGAGTGGCGCTGGACCAGCCACTACGACGTCTACGCGAGCCGCACCGGTCGGTCCGGCGGCTCGGCCGGCGCCACCGCCCAGGCCGTCTCCAACGGCTCGGCCTCCTCCGCCGGGATGCGCCAGGGCTGGGACGGGTCGAAGTACTGGTTCAAGAACGGCAGTGGCGAGTGGCGCTGGACCAGCCACCACGACGTCTACGCGAGCCGCACCGGTCAGTCCGGCGGCTCGGCCGGCGCCACCGCCCAGCCCGCGCCCCCCGCGAGCCGTCCGTCGACGAACCCCGCGCCGGCCTCCGGGAGCATGGAGGCGGCCATCGACTACGCGCTCGCCCAGCTGGGCAAGCCGTACGTCTGGGGCGGCAACGGCCCGTCCGGCTACGACTGTTCGGGACTGGTCCAGCAGGCCTACCGGCGCGCCGGGATCAGCCTGCCGCGGGTGGCCGACGACCAGTACGCGGCGACCACGCCGATCAGCGCCGGGCAGCTGCGCCGCGGCGACCTGGTGTTCTGGTCCGACAGCGGCCGGGCCTCGGGGATCCACCACGTGGGGATCTACCTGGGCGGCGGCAAGTTCGTGGAGGCGCCGCGGCCGGGCAAGACCGTCCGGGTCTCGACACTCAACTCGGGCTACTACCCGACCCACTTCGGGCGGCCGTAGCCGCGAGAACGGTGACGGGCCCCCGGCAGCGCGATGCCGCCGGGGGCCCGTCCCGTGTGCTCAGGGCAGCTGTGGCGCCGAGCAGCCGTGGCGCTGGGCGGAGCGGGCGGCGAAGGTCCGCAGGGCGTCCTTCTCCAGGGCCGGGTCGGGCGCGGCGGTGTGGTTCCCGTCGAACACGGTGGCCACCGTGAAGAGGGCGGTGGTGCCGCCGGGGCAGGTGGCGGTGGCCCAGGCCACGTCGTCCTTGGCACCCGCCGGGCCGGTGACCGGGTAGTCCGCGACGGCGGGGAGGACGTCCGCGAACGGCGGGTAGTACGCGCCCAGGCGGAAGCGCGGGGCGTCCTGGCCGGCGTACAGGAAGCAGTCCTCGATCAGGGCGTCCGGGTCCGCCGCAGACTCGTTGGTGGTGCCGGACAGGCCGGCGCAGGTGCCGGTGGCCGCGCCGTCCGCGACCTTGACGTACCGGGTGTCCGACGGGACCTCGGTGATCTGCGGTCCGGAGGGCGCGGTGCAGCCCCAGACCCGGGCGGCGCCGTCCGCGGCGCGGGCGGCGACGCGGGCGAACCGGGCCCGGCGGGCCGGGTCGTCGAGGACGTAGTTGCCGTCGGCCGGGACGGCCCCGACGGTGATCAGCAGGCCCGGGGAGTTCGGGGCGGGGCAGTCCAGGGCGACCACGGCGGTCGCGCCGATCCGGCCCTGGAGGTCCAGGACGCCCCTGCGGCCGTGGCCGAGCGGCATCACCATGGTGGTGGAGAGGTTCGGACGGTCCCGGCCGAGCCTGTGCAGCGCTCCGTCGGCCCGCTCCTGGCTCCGGTCGATCCGGACGTCCAGGAAGCCGTTGCCGGGATTCCCGGCGTTGTCCACGGAGCAGCCGGCCAGGCCCTCGGGCGCCTTGGCGTCCTTGCCGCGCGCCCGGTCCACCCCGAGCAGGTCCTCGACCTCGGCGGTGTCCACGCTGCCGTGGCAGAGCCCGGCCAGCGAGCGGCCGTCCTGCCAGCGGTCGTACCCGCCGCCCAGGTAGAACACGGCGCCGGCGACGAGGACCAGCCCGACGGCGGCGGCGACCGGAAGCCGCCACCGCCGACGGGCCCCGCGCGGTTCCGCGGGCTCGGCCGTCACTTGTTCTCGCCCCCGCGGCCGAGGGCGGCGGCGGCGTCGCTGCGGCCGGTGTTGTAGATCGTCCGCATCTGCTGCTCGTCCCAGTCGACGGCCGGGGCGTCCGGGTTGAGTCCGGCCCGCTGCTGCTGCCACTTCTCGACCATGGCGCTGATCCCCTCGTGTCCGCTGCGGCCGTCGGCGCCGGTGAGGGTGTTCGCCTCGATCCGGCCGGCCGCGGCCGCGTTGATCTCGGCGGTGGCGTTCATCTGCCACCCCATGATCCCGTCACCGAGCAGGCTCTGGGCCATCGCCCCGACCCCGGGGACCGGGACGAGCTTCAGCGGGGTGCCGATGCCCTGGTACAGGCCCTTGGCCTGCCAGGCCTTGACCTTGGTGTCGTCGTCGCGCTCGTCGAGGATGGCGTCGGCCTGGACGGCGTCGTACACGCCGAGGGCGACCGAGGAGTTGGCCATCACGCCCTTCCACTCCTTCTCGCCCACGTTGGGCGGGAGTTCGGCGAGCTGCTGGGCGACGTGCACTATCTCGGCCTGCTGGACGATGTGGTGGGACTCGGGGTCGTCGGCGATGCCGCGCAGGACCCGGACCAGGGAGCCCTTGTCGGTCGCCATCCTGGTCTCCCCGGTGACCGGGTCGACCCAGACGCCGCTGGCGTCCTCGCCGGAGTGGTCCTTGGCCGCGCGGTTGGTGCCGGAGAGGATGTCGTGGGTGTCGGCGGTGTAGTCGGCCAGCGCGTTGGCGATCGGGCGCTGCATGCCGGCCGGGAGCTTCTCGTGGCCGATGCCGCCGTCCAGCATGTTGACGGTGTCGCGCATGACCCGGGCCTGGGCCTCGCTGTGATGCCTGACGGTGTCCTCCTGGCCCGCCCGGTCGCCGGTGGCGGCGGCCTCGATGGCCAGGCCGAGCGAGTGCTGGCCCTGGACGTACTTGCCGTCGCGGATCTCGTCCGGCCAACCGCGCTCGTCCAGCAGGTACTTGAGGTGGTCGTTGGTCCGGGGGTCGCCCGGGTCCAGGAAGCGGGTGGAGGCCTGGGGGTTGTGACTGAGCGACTCCATGAAGCCGGCCACGGCGTCGCCGCCACGGCCCTCGCCGAGGTGGTCCCACTTCGGCTGGGTGGAGTCGGGCGCCCAGATCACCTGCGGATCGACCTTGGCGTCGCGCTCGTACTTGAGCAGGCTCTCACCGTAGGAGTTGAGGAAGTCGGAGTCGTACTCGCCGGAGCGCATCAGGCTGCTCATCAGCTGGTAGCCCAGTGGCATCGGGCCACCGCCCTCGCGCTTCACGAGCTGGGGACCGAGCTTGATCATCTCGTTCTCCCAGTCCTGCATGGGCTTGGAGTGGCTCTGGGTGGCGGTGCCCAGGGTCGCGCCCAGCGAGGCCTGGAGCTGCTTCACGGCCTCGTTGCGTTCCTTGCTGTACCTGCCGAACTTCGCCGGGTCGTTGACGTCGCGCCAGAAGTCCAGGGTGCCGCGCGGGCCGAGCGTGGTGGCGAACTGCTCGGCGAACGCCGGGTCGCTCTTGCGCTTCTCCAGCAGGGAGTTGAGCCTGGTCAGCTCCTCGACCGAGAGGTCGCCGCCCTTTCCGGCCAGGGCGAGCGCGTCGGAGAGGTCCTTGCGGGCCTCGGTGGCCTCCTGGAGGCTGTGGTAGCCGTTGGCGTTGAACGAGTGGTCGTTCGCGCCGTTCGGGTCCGCGCGCAGCGCCCAGGCGGCGGCCTGGTCCGCGTCGGCGGCCTGCTGGAGCGCCGCTTCGAGGCTGTGGACCAGGTTCTCCACCGCGCGCTTGCGCTGGGGCAGGAACACCGTCTGGTACTCGGGGTCCTCCTGGGCGCTCTTGTCGTTGAGCAGCGGGTGGACGTCGGTGACCTTTCCGGTGCCGTCCACCTTCAGGTGGTCGGCGGGGCCGTCCTCGTCGGCGATCTTCTTGAGCAGGTTCTGGGCGGCGGTGAACTGCTGGGCGGCGTCGGCGAGCAGTCCGCTGATGTCGGCGGACTCCTTTCCGGCGGCGTCGAGCTGTTCGGCGGCCTTCTTGATCTGCGTGCGGGCCTGGGTGGCGGCCTCGCCCTCCCAGCCGGCCGCCAGCTTGTCGGCGACCTCGCCGGTCAGCCGGTCCTTCAAGCCGACGTAGCGGGCCTGGAGGGTCTTCCACTCCTCGGCGGCCGCGTGCAGCGGCTCGATCCTGGCGTTGCGGACGATCTCGTAGCTCAGCACGGTGGTGGCCCCCTCAGTTCCCGCCGGACAGGTTCTGCTTGTTGGCGTTCTCGGTCGCCGTGTACTGGTCGGCGGTCTTCCGCAGCCGCTCGGCGATGTCGTAGAGGAGGTTGCCGAGGGTGGAGACCTGGCTGTCCCAGCGGATGGAGCGGTTGCGCAGCTCCGGGCCGGTCTGCCAACTGGTCAGCGCGGCATAGGCGGTGGTGGTCTTCTCCGCGGCGGTGTCGTCGACGGTGTGGAAGTTGCCCCTGATCTCGTCGACGGTGCCGGCCCGCGCCTTCAGGTCGGCGGGGCTGACGGTCACCTTGCCGCCGCTCCCGCCGCCACCGGCGGAGTTGAGCCGCAGGCCCGCGTACTTCTTCCGGTCCTCGTCGTCGAACAGGCCGTCCCAGGCAGGATTGTCAGCCAAAGCGTTCCCCCGTGTTGGCGTCTCGGTCATGAAGTCTTGGTCCGTGCTTGGTCGTTCATTGACCATGACTTTTCGGCCCCGTCGATGGTTCCCGAGCAGGCGGACGTGATCCGGAACGCCGCAGGCCGCGAACCGCGCCCGGAGCGGGGCGAGTTCGCGGCCTGCGAGGGGGAGCTTCCGGACCGGCGCGAATCAGGCGGAGGCGGCGTCCAGCAGGGCGGTCTGCTCCGGGGTGAGCTTCAGGGTCGCGCCGGCCAGCAGCGCCGGGAGCTGCTCGACGGTGCGGGCGCTGGCGATCGGGGCGGCGACCGTCGGTCGGGCGGCGAGCCAGGCCAGGGCGACGGAGGCGGGCTCCACCTCCTGCTCGGCGGCGACGGTGTCCAGCGCCTCCAGCACCTTGGGGCCGCGCGGCTCGGCCAGGTAGCGGGCGGCGCCCTCGGCGCGGGCGCTGGCCACGTCACCGACGCCCGGACGGTACTTGCCGGTCAGGAAGCCGGAGGCCAGCGCGTAGTACGGGACGGTGGCCAGGCCGTGCTCGGCGACGACGTCGGCCAGCGGGCCCTCGAAGGTGTCGCGCGAGACCAGGTTGTAGTGCGGCTGGACGGCGACGTACTTCGCCAGGCCCTCGCGGTCGGCGAAGGCCAGCGCCTCGGCGAGCCGCTCGGCGGAGATGTTGGAGGCGGCGACCGCCCGGACCTTGCCCTCGCGGACCAGCTCGTCCAGCGCGGTGACGAACTCCTCGACCGGGGTGTCGTCGTCCCGGTGGGTGTAGTAGAGGTCGATCCGCTCGACGCCCAGGCGGCGCAGCGAGTCCTCGGCCGCGGCCTTGACGTTGGCGGCGCCCAGGCCGTTGCGCTCGGCGAGCATGCCGACCTTGGTGGCGATCACGACGTCCTCGCGGTTGCCGCGGCTGCGCAGCCAGTTGCCGAGGACGGTCTCCGACTCGCCGCCGGTGTTGCCCGGCGCCCAGGAGGAGTAGACGTCGGCGGTGTCGACGAAGTTGCCGCCGGCCGCCGCGTAGGCGTCCAGGACGGCGAAGGACTGCTGTTCGTCGGCCGTCCAGCCGAAGACGTTGCCGCCGAGGGAGAGCGGGAAGACGGACAGGTCGGAGGTGCCGAGGCTCACCCGGCTGTGGTTTCCGGTCATGATCCCAGTCAACCGGATCGCGGAGGGGTGTGTTCCGTGAACCGTACGGTTTCACGAGCCCTTCGTACCGCTGTCGCACGTGGGGGTGGTGTGTCCCGCGCGACGGGGGTCCGGGGTGTGCCTGAGGTGGGCCGATTCGTTAGAGTCCCTGCCATGGCTGACAACGACTACGACTCCGCCGGCAGCACCCAGATGTTCCGGGCGTTCGTCGACGAGAGCCCGGCCCCGCAGGCTCCGGGCAACGTTTCCACCTACGGCAGCAGCAAGAGCGGCAGTCGCACCGGCGTGATCGCGCTGATCGCCGTCGTCGCGCTGGTCGTCCTGGGCGGCGTCATCTGGCTGGCGGTCAAGTGACCCTCGCGCGGGTGGCCCTCGTCCGGGTCACCCGCGCGACGGTGGAGGAACTCCTCAGCAGGGCTTGCGCCAGGCGTTCAGCTCGAGCTTCTTGCGCATCGAACTGAAGCCCAGCGACTTGGCCTTGGCGCAGAACTGGTCCGTGTCGAGCTTGTACTCGACGTGGAAGACCGCCTTGCCCGCCTTGACGAACGGGGCGACCCGGTCGCACTCGTCGAACTGCGAGCACTCCTCGTTGACCGCGAAGTCGAAGTCCCCGAGCAGCGCCGGGATCTGGTCGAGGTCGTTCTTGAGCCCGATGGCCAGGCCGCGTTCGTGGGCGAGCTGCGCCAGCATCCGGTTGTACCTGAGCTGGTCGTCGGCGGTCAGCGGGAAGCCGCTGTTCTGGTTGTAGGCCTCGATGGTGTCCGGTTCGACGGCGTCGAAGCCCTTGCTCCTGCACATGTCGAAGCGGGCGGCCATCAGCGGCTTCAGCTGGTCGAGCTTGCGGATGTCGAACCACTTCTCGCCCTTCCAGCCGGTGTCCGAGCCCTGCAGGGACTTGGCGAAGGCGGCGGAGTCGGGGCGGAAGTCCTCCCAGGAGCCGGCGTTGATGTAGCAGATCACCTTGCGGCCCTTGGCGTGCAGTGCGGCCACCACCGAGGCGTCGTTCTCGAAGCCGTCGATGTCGTAGACCGGTACGTCCACGGACTGGTCCACGCCGCCGCCGAGTTGCCACTGCCAGGCCAGGCCGGGGGTGGGCTGCCAGCGGGCGCCGGCCGGCGGCGGTGCCGGGTTGCCGGGCGGGGAGCCGGTTCCCGGCGGGGTGGCGGGCGGCGGGGTTCCGCCGGGCGTGCCCGGGGCCGGGACGGTGGTGCCGGGAGCGGTGGGTGCGGGGGCCGGGGTGTCCGGCGCGGCGCTGGTCGCGTCGGGGGTGCCGGGGGTGCTCGGCGCGGTGGCCGCGGGGGAGTTGCCGGGGGTGCCGTCGGCCGCGTCCTGGTCGTCCTCCGATCCCGAGCTGCTGCACGAGCTGACCAGCAGGGCGGTGGTGGTGGCGAGGGCCAGGGCGGCCGGAAGCAGCCGGTTGCGACGGTTCACGGTAGTCGGACTCCGGATCGGGTCAGGTCAGTTCAGCGGCGTTCAGGCCGTACGGCAGGGTGCGCCAGGGGTTGTCCCCGGCTCCCGGTACGGCGCAGCCGACGCCGGCTCGCCGGGCGGCGATCAGGGCGGCGGCGTCCCGGGCGTGTTCGACGGGGACGTCGTAGACCAGGTGGCAGAAGCGGGAGGCAGCGTGCCGGCCGGTCCACAGCGGCAGCGTCATGCCGCGGTAGGCGTCCCAGTCGCCCTCGAAGGTGACCAGCAGGTCGGCGAGGCCGACCTCGGCGTAGCCCGGGTCCGGGTGCTCGCCGTGGCCGAACACCACGGTGCCGCAGCCGGCCGCGCGGGCGGCCGTGGCCAGCCGCCGGTAGTGCGCCAGCGCGCCCGGGTGGGTGCTGACCTGGTCGAGGTAGACGCCGGTGATGCCGTGGCGCTGGCGGTACGTCAGGATGTCGGCCACCACGGCGGCGTGCGGTCGGCGTCCGTAGTCGGTGTCGGTGTATCCCACCAACGGCAGCCCCGCGGCGCGGAGTTCGTCGGCCGCCTCGGCGAAGACGTGGTCCGGGACCGCGCCCGGGCCGTCGGCGAGGTTGAGCACGACGGCGGCGACCCGGGTGGGGTCGGCGGCGGCGACCGCCCGCCAGGCCGCCGGGTCCACCGCGGGGTGGACGTACAGCGGCACCAGCAGGCGGCCGTCGGGGGTCTGCCCGGCGGTCATGCGACCACCGGGTCGGGCGTGGGCCCGGCGGTGCCGAGCCACAGGTCCCGCAGGGTGTCGGCGAGATCCGTCTCCGGCCGCCAGCCGAGTTCCCGGGCGGCGGCCGACACGTCGGCCTGCTGCCAGGAGACCCCGGCCGAGCGTTCCGAGCCGGCCCCGCTCTCGTCGATCCGGCCGGTGAAGCCGGCCGCGGCGACCAGCCCGTCGGCGATCGCCCGGACCTGCCGGGCGTGCCCGGAGGCCAGGTTGAGCACCCGGGGGAGCGGGCGGTCGGCGGTGACGGCCAGGCCGACCGCCTTCGCCACGTCCCGGGCGTCGACGAAGTCCCGGTACGCGGAGAGGTCGCCGACCGTGATCACGCCGTCGGCGCCCTCGGGCGCCACCCGGCGCAGCTCGGCGGCCAGCCGGCCGGGCAGCGAGCCCGCCGGGGCGCCGGGGCCGACCGGGTTGAACACCCGCAGCACCACGGCGTCCAGCGCCGAGCCGGCCACCGCGAGGGAGCCGGCCAGCTTGGTCGCGCCGTACACGCCGACCGGGCGGGCGTCGGCGTCCTCGCTGAGGGACTCGCCCTGCGCGCAGACGCCGTACTCGCCGGCCGAACCGATGTGCACCAGGCGGGCCTTCGGGGCGCCGAGGGACAGCGCCTCGCAGAGCACCGCCGGGCCGCGGGCGTTCACCTCGGCGAGCTTGACCGCGCTGCCGGCCACCGCGCCGGCGAAGTTGACCACCGCGTCGGGGGCCAGCGTGGACAGTTCCTCGCCGAGCGGGCCGGCCTGGGCGGTGGCCAGGTCCAGCCGGAGGTCGTGGGTGGGCCGCCGGCCCGCGGTCAGCACGGTGGCACCGGGCAGTGACCGCAGGACGGCGGTGGCGTGACGGCCGAGGAAGCCGTCGCCGCCGAGGAGCAGGATTCTCACGCGGCCCGTCCGTCGCTCTCCACGCCCGCGGCGGCGGGCTCGGCGGTCGCGTCGTCCGGAGCGGTGCGGGCGGCCGGGATCGGCAGTTCCGCGACGCCGCCCGGGATGGGGCCGGTCGACTCGAAGGGCATCAGGACCGGGCGGATGGTGGAGAACTCGGCGTTGGCCCGGTCGTAGTCGTCGGGCCTGCCGATGTCCAGCCAGTAGCCGCCGAACTCGTAGGCCGCGGGCGGGGTTCCGGCGGCCAGCAGGTCCAGCACCAGCTCGTCGAAGCCCAGCGGCAGGCCGGGGGTGTACTTGGCGAGTGCCGAGCGGGAGACGCCGTACACGCCCATCGAGACGCGGTAGTCGATGCTGGGCTTCTCCTGGAAGCCGGTGATGGTGCCCTCGGCGGCGGTCAGCACCCCGAAGTCGATCTTGACCTGACGGGCGTAGGTGGCGATGGTCAGCGGGGCGCCGGACGCCTCGTGGTGCTTGAGCACCCCGGCGAAGTCCAGGTCGGTCAGGATGTCGCCGTTCATCACCAGGAAGTGCTCGGGCAGGCGCTCCTGCATGGTGAGCAGCGGGCCCATGGTGCCGAGCGGGCTGTCCTCGACGGCGTAGCCGACCCGCAGGCCCCACTGGGAGCCGTTGCCGACGTAGGCGCGGATGATGTGGCCGAGGTGGCCGATGGCCAGGGTGACGCTCTGGAAGCCCGCGGCGGCGAGCTGTCGCATCACGATCTCCAGGATCGCGTGCTGGTCGCCGATCGGAACGAGCGGCTTGGGAAGCGCGGTGGTGTACGGGCGGAGACGGACGCCCTTACCGCCGGCCAGGATCACTGCGTGCATGGTGTTTCCCCCACGGAAAGGATGTGCAGGACACGAACCTTGGTTACCAGGACGAGCAAGATCGGTTGCGGCGGGTCAGACGTTGTAGATGTCGGTCTTGTAGCGGGCCAGGTTGGCCGGGTCGCGGAAGAACTCGATGGTCTGCTCCAGGCCCTGCTCCAGGCTGAACTCCGGGGCCCAGCCGGTGGCCCCGCGCAGCCGGGTCGCGTCCGCGACCAGGCGCATGACCTCGGAGTTGGTCGGACGGATGCGCTGCTCGTCCTCCTTCACCACCAGGTCCACGCCCATCAGCTTGCCGATCAGGGTGACCAGGTCGCCGACCGAGATCTCGCCGCCGGTGCCGGCGTTGAAGGTCCGGCCGACCACCGTCTCGGCGGGGGCGGTGCCCACCGTGCGGAAGGCGTTGGCGGTGTCCTTGACGAACATGAAGTCGCGGGTCGGGCGCAGGTCGCCGAGGGTGATCTCGGTCTGGCCGGCCGCGACCTGGGCGATCACGGTCGGGATGACGGCGCGCATCGACTGGCGAGGGCCGAAGGTGTTGAACGGGCGCAGGGTGACGACCGGGGTCTCGAAGCTGGCGTGGTAGCTGTCCGCCAGCCGGTCTCCGCCCGCCTTGGAGGCGGCGTACGGGGACTGGGTGTTGATCGGGTGGTCCTCGGTGATCGGCACGGTCTGCGCGGTGCCGTAGGTCTCGCTGGTGGAGGTGTGCACCAGGCGGGGGATCTCCAGGTGGCGCACCGCCTCCAGCACGTTCAGGGTGCCGGTGACATTGGTGTCCACGTACGAGTGGGGGGCTCGGTAGGAGTACGGGATCGCGATCAGGGCGGCCAGGTGGTAGACCGCCTCGGTGCCCTTGACCAGGCCGTTGACCGAGCCCGGGTCCCGGACGTCGCCGAGGATGATCTCGACCGACTCCAGCACCTCCGCGGACAGGGTCTCCAGCCAGCCGAAGGACGAGAACGAGTTGTACTGGACCATCGCGCGGACGTGGTGCCCGTCGGCGACCAGGGTCTCGACGAGGTGGGAGCCGATGAAGCCCTCGGCTCCGGTTACCGCGACGCTGCTCATGCGGATTTCGCTTTCTCGATCTGCCGGGGCGGCCGACGCTCGGTGACGGCCGGCCGCCGCCGACGGGTGGGTGTCTCGGGTGGAACGGGTACGGCGGTGCACGCGAAGGAAGGCGTGCGGGATATTCGATGTGTTCAGCGGTGCTGGGTGGTGCGGCCGAGCGCGGGCCCGGCGAGTGCGGTGAGGACGACGGCGGCCGCCCCGCAGCCGATCAGCTGCAGGACGATCGGGTCCACACCTGCCAGCAGCCCGGCGCTCTCGGCGACCGCGGCGGCCAGACAGACGAGGGCGGTGCTCCAGCTGAACCCGAAGGCGTTCAGCAGCAGCGCCAGCCAGAGCGAGCCGCCGAGGAGCAGCATCGCGCCGAGCTGCGGCACGCCGAGCGCGGGGGCGCCGGGCCACAGCACGGTCGCGGCGGCGTCCAGCGCGGCCACGGTGGTGAGGTAGATGAACAGGCAGCCGAGCAGGATCGCACCGGTGCGGCGGGAGAACTGGCCGCTGGTGTGGCTGGTGCGCAGCGCGGCCACCGCCAGCGCCCGGTAGCGGAAGAGCAGCCACTCGGCGAGGCCCAGGCTGAGCGTCAGCGCGATCATGGCCGGGCCGGTCGGGGTGGTCGACGTCCCCTGCGTGGCGTGGCCGCCGGTCTGCACGGCCTGGTGGATGGTCCCGCCGAGGCCGGCGATCAGCGTGAGCGCGCCGCAGGCCAGGCCGAACAGCAGGTGCGGGAGCTCCTGGCGGACCGGCAGCCTCAGCTCGACGGACTCGCGTTCGCCGCCGCGGATGCAGGCCAGCAGCTCCCGGACGGCCAGCCCGACCGCCAGTGCCACCGAGGCGAGCAGCACCACCGTACGGACCAGCTGCGGGACGTCCACCGCCAGTACCACGCCCGCGCCGACCGAGGCCGGGGCCAGTGCCAGCAGCAGGAACTTCTCCCGCCCGAGCACCAGCAGCACGGTGGCCGCGGCCAGGTAGCAGGACTGCCCGGCGGCGAAGCACAGCGCGCCGAGCGGCCCGCCGACCAGGTACGCGGCGACCGAGGCGACCAGCGCGCCGGCCGGGGCGCCGAAGGCCAGGCAGACCGCGGCGTCGCGGCGGCGCAGCCGGCTCAGCCAGCGGTAGGAGCGGTGCGCCAGCGCCTGGTTGAAGCCCCAGCTGACCAGCGTGGCGACGGACAGCGCGAGCATGCCCGAGGGCAGGCCGAAGCGCATCCGGGTGGTCGCGAACAGGCTGGCGCCGAGCAGGTAGCCGAGTCCCGGCAGCGCGAACACCAGGCCGCGCACCACGCAGCGCCAGGGGTCGGCCCGCCAGGGGTTGGCGAACTCGGAACTCGGGCCGGGGTAGCGGCGCTCGACCTTCTCGAACAGCTCCTCGGCGACGGTGAAGGCGTCGGGGCGGCCGTACAGCAGGGCGGCCTGCTCGTCCGAGAGTCCGTCGGACTCCAGGAAGGCCGCGATCTCGTACGGGTGGACGGCGTCGGCGCAGACGTCGCGCAGGCGCTCGGCGAGTTCGTCCAGCGGGTCCGCGGGCAGGTAGAGCGAGTCTTCCGGATCCGGTTCCGGCTCCGGCGGGGCGGGGCGGCGTCGCTTGAGCGGCAGCGTGCGCAGCTGCATGGTGTGCTCGGGACCGCCCTCGCCGGGGATCAGACGCAGTGGACCACTCATGCCCCGACCTCGCTGTGCTCGGCGGCCGCTTCGCGGGACACGCGCCTCTCGATGGTTCGCTCTCCCCCAGCCTTCGGCCGGGGGTACCCCCAACGCTCGTTCACGCCCCGACCTCGCTCGGCTCGGGGCGGGCGGCGGCCAGCTGCTGGTCCCAGTCGGGGCTGGGGGCCTGGTCGGTGACGGCGACCATGCCGCCCGGCATCCAGCGGGCGGTGCCCAGGAGTTCGGTGTAGATGCCGCGGAAGCCGTCGATGTTCTGGCGGAGGGTGAACTGCTCGATCACCCGGAGCCGGGCGCCCTCGCCGAGCCGGGCGCGCCGTTCGGCGTCGCGCAGCAGCTCGATCGCGGCGGCCGCCATCGGCTCCGGCTCGCGCGGGGGGACGACCAGTCCGGTGTCGCCGACGGCCTCGCGCACGCCGCCGACGTCGGTCGAGACGGTCGCGCGGCCGCAGGACATCGCCTCGATCAGGGTGAACGGGAAGCCCTCGCTGATGCTGGAGAGCATGACCACGTTGCCCGCCGCGTACGCGTCGGTGATGTCGGCGACGCGGCCCTCGAAGGCCACCGAGTCGGCTATGCCGAGCTCGGCGGCCAGGGCTATGCAGCCGTCCCGGTACGCCTCGCCGCCCTTGGGAGTGCCGCCGAAGAGCCGCAGCCGCGCCTCGGGGATCTCGCGCTGGACGATGGCGAAGGCCCGGATCAGTGTCTCCAGGTCCTTGATCGGGTCGACCCGGCCGGCCCAGCTGAGGGTCGGCGTCTCGGGTTCGGGGCCGGCCGGCGGGAAGGCCGCCGGGTCCACCCCGTTGTAGACGGTGCGGATGTGCGAGGACGGCGTGCCGCCGCGCTCCTCCCAGCGCCGGTTGTACCGGTTGCCGGGGGTGACCAGCGCGGCCTGCCGGTAGCTCTCCTCGGCGAGCATCCGGTAGAAGCCGAGCAGCAGCGCCTTGACCGGCCAGCGGTACGGGCCGGTGCGATAGCCCAGGTAGCGCTCGCGCAGGTAGATGCCGTGCTCGGTGAGCAGAAACGGTACGCCGTACTGCTGAGCGGCGATCAGCCCGGGCAGGGTGGCGAGCCCGCCGCTGGCCGCGTGCGCGACGCCGTCCTTGGGCGGCTCGACCGAGAGCGGCCGCAGGGCGTGCTCCAGCAGGTCGGTGGCGTTCAGGGCGTCGTGCATGGTGGGCCGGGAGACGGCGGTCGGCAGGTAGTCGCGGGTCCAGACGTGCTGGAGGGTGCGCAGGGCGCGCTCGCTGCGCAGCGCCGGGCTGAGCAGCCCGTGCCGGGCGAGGTCGGCGAAGTTGTACAGCTCGGTGCCGAAGTGGGTGGTGTAGACCGGATCGAGGATGGAGTGCAGGAAGCGCTCGTACGCGTTGAGGAAGCGCCGCATCTCCTTGCCGCGCGGCGGTCGGCCTTCCGAGGCCGGCCCCCACAGCGGTGCGGTGGTGACCGACCGCACGTTGGCGGGCAGTTCCCAGGCCAGCGACTCGTGGCCGGTTCCGGTGACGGCGATGACGTCGAACTCGACGTCCGGCATGCCCTGAACGAGCTGGTCGCACCAGACGCTCACGCCGCCGTGCTGGTGCGGATACGTCCCCTCGGTGAGCAGGGTGACGCGCATTCCTGTCCCCCCTCCTGTTCTTGCGTCGGTTCCGGCCTGGATGACCGGAACGGGAGCCGTGGCGGGGCCGGGCCGGGCGACCGGCCCGACCCCGCCGACGGCGGGTGGTACCGGTTACCGGTTGCCGGAGCGTCCGGTGGTGCTGCTCGGCGTGGCCGTCCCCCCAGACGCCTTGCCGTTCTTCGTCGCAGCGGTGTCGCCGTGGTGGCCGTTGCCGCCCTGACCGATGGTGCCAGCGACGACGTCCTTGCCGGGCACCGGGGTTCCGCTACCCGGGACCAGGGACGCGGCGGGCTTGCGCGTGGTGTCGCTCGGGCCCACCGGGACCGGGGTGGCGACGCCCTGCGGCACGACCTTCTTGTCCGCCGGCACCGGGGCCGGGACGGACTTGGCCGCGACGCTCGGGGCGACGGCCGCCGGGGCGGCCGGGGCGGACGGCAGCTGCAGGGTGACGCTGCTCTGCAGCGCGCCCGGGGCCACCCAACCCGAGAGGGTACCGGCGTAGGACGAACCGAACCCGCCCGTCCCGATGGCCAGCTTCTGAGCAGTTCCGGTCGGCATGGTGGCCTGGACCTGAACGCCGGACGGCGCGTTCACGGTGACGGTGTTGCCGACCCGGTAGGCGGTGACCTGGCCGGCGGCGAGCGCGTTGTTCCAGGCCGCGCGGCGCTGGAACTCCTGGCCGATCTCGCGCTGGCTCAGGTTCACGATCGGGGCGTTGTCCGCGTGCAGCGAGCGGTAGGTGCCGAGGATCTTCTCCAGCACCGGGTACAGGATGCGGTCCTCGGACAGGTTCGACTGGTGCACGAAGTGCGGCCGCGGGTCGTTGTTCAGCACGTGGCCGAGGTCGATCCGGGCCTCCAGCGGCACGATGTACGACTGGTAGCCGGTGCTGGTGTCCAGCGGCTGCGACAGGCAGGTCGAGTTGGCGTTGTTCTCGCAGACGCCGCTGCCGCCGTTGGCCTTGCTGGTGTAGATCCAGTTGTACTCGTCGGCCTCCTCCTTCGCCGTGCCGGCGTTGTAGAAGACGTTCATCGGGTACCGCGGCACGGTCAGCGTGGAGGTGCCGACGGCGCGCTGGCCGCTCTCGCGGGAGGCGTCGCTGGCGGTGAACTTGATGCCGTGGGAGGCCAGCGCCGGCGCCAGGTTCGGGTTGTCGCTGGTCTCCTGCGGGGCGGTCAGCAGACCGGAGTGCTCACCGGTGACCAGGGTCTGCGGGTCGACCTGGAGGCTGCGCGCGGCGGCCCAGTCGAAGTTGTTCTGGATCTGGGTGGAGATGGTGTTCTGGTCGACCCAGACCGTCCCGCCCGCGGCGTTCTTGCTGCAGACCCACGGCACCACGGCGACGTTCTGGACGCAGCCCAGGTACGGGTGGGTGTAGGTGTGGTTGACCCACCGGTAGCTGCTCTGGTCGGCGATCATCTGGTCCGCCGTGGGGTCCACGGTGGTCTCGTGGTCGGCCTTCCAGTCCTCGCTGCCGCCACCGTTGAACACCATGTCCAGGGTGAAGTTGTTGGCGGCCTGCCACTGCTTCAGGTGGTTGGCGTCGTCGACGGTCATCCGGATCGGGTTGGCGGTGTCCGGGGTGCCGGGCGGGCAGGTGACGTCGCCGGGGGTGCACTTGAGCGCGGTGTCCCAGCGGTCGTCGGCCAGGAAGACGTCGTCCACGTGGGTGGCGAAGTAGTTGCGGTCGTAGCCGAGGTGGACGCCCTGGGTGAGCCAGTCGACCATGCCGCGGGCCAGCAGGCGGTACTGCTGCTGGTACTGGTTGTAGACGAACGTGACGACCAGTTCCTTGCGGCCGTCGTGGGTGTACTCGCCGACCAGTGAACCGCGGGCGGTCGTGCTGGGTATCGGCGCGTCGACCAGCGGGACGAACGAGGCGCCGGCCGGCAGACCGGCGAGCGGGGTGGCCAGGTACCCGTAGCTCTCGCTGACGTTCGGGTCGTTGTCCTCGAACGGGACGCTGCCCTTGAGGTACCCGAACGGGCCCGAAGTTCCGGCGGCGGTGGTGGCGCCCTGGAATCCGTCCAGAGTGCCCACGAATCCGGGATTCTGAGCGTAGTTCAGACCCACTGCCGGGTTGGCCCACGTGTACGCGTCGATCTGGCGGACGTTGAATGCGGCTTCGTAGCTCGCGATCGCCGTCATCTCGGCGGCACTGTTGGGGAAGGGGTTTTCGTTGGGCAGCACGATGCCCTGGAACTTCCCCCGGGGCAGGCCGTTCACCGTGTCACTCAGGAAAGCGGAGTTGATGACGGGTCGGTTGGGGTCGTTGAGGCTGACGACCTTGTAGGGCGTCCCCTGGCTCTTCAGCTCGGCGGCGATGGCCGCGACGGACGGGCCGCCGTCGTCGACGACCAGGACGGTGAGGTCGATCCTGGGCGGCGTGGTCTCGCCGTGGGCCAGGGTGGTCTGCAAGCCGCTGGCCAGCAGGACTGCCGCCGCGCACGCGGCGACTCTTCGGGTCGCTCGACCCATGGTGATCCTCCCCTTGGGGCAGGCGCGGCGCTGCTCGCCGCTCGCCTGCCCGTGTAGCTGTTCGCGGGCAGCAGGCTGCCCGGGGCCCATCCTGGTCGAGGGACAGCGGTGCGAGGGACCAATTGGGCGAGAGTGCAGCGAACCTGTTACCAACGTTCATGGCGAAGCCATGAAGGCGCTGATTGTGACCGGAACTGTACCGGCGGCGCAAATAATGAATTGAGAATGAAAAACCGGAAGCCGAGTGCTACACGTGGTTACCGACGGTGCGGCCCAGTGGGGCGGACGGGACACCTGCACTGTTGCCCTTGCCCATCACACTCTTGCACATCCCGCTGCCCCGTTGGGCAGGTTCATGCAATATCGGGCACCGCTGTGCCATGTGACAGTCCGAATATGCAATGGAAGTGCTCGCGCGGTTGATCAGCATACCGAGCCGCGGGGATTCCGGAGCGTACGGAATGCGTCACCGGAGCCGGGCGGAACGCCGCTGGTCGGACGCGGGCGCCGGTGCCGCGCGGCGCGCCGGACACCCGGGATCCGGGCCGCTGACGGGCGGCTGACGGGCTGATTCCCCGTCGCGGGGCGGTGCTGCGCGGCGATGGCCTGAACCGTGCCACCGCGCCGGATCGGCCCGGCACGCGGCGCGGGGCCGGGCCGAAGAACGGCCCGGCCCCGGTGCGGCGGGCTCAGCCCTCGTTGACCAGCCCCTCGCGCAGCTGGGTGAGCGTCCGGGTGAGCAGCCGGGAGACGTGCATCTGGGAGATCCCGATCTCCTCGCCGATCTGCGACTGGGTCAGGTTGCCGAAGAACCGCAGCATGATGATCCGGCGCTCGCGCGGCGGCAGCTTGGCCAGCAGCGGCTTGAGCGACTCCCGGTACTCGACGCCCTCCAGCGCGAGGTCCTCGTAGCCCAGCCGGTCGGCCAGCGGCCCGTCGCTGTCCTCCTCGCCGGTGCTGGAGTCGAGCGAGCTGGCGGTGTACGCGTTGCCGACCGCGAGGCCCTCGACCACGTCCTCCTCGCTGACCCCCAGGCAGGTGGCCAGCTCGGCGACGGTGGGGGAGCGGTCCAGCCGCTGGGAGAGTTCGTCGCCGGCCTTGGTGAGCGCCAGCCGCAGCTCCTGGAGCCGCCGCGGAACGCGGACCGACCAACTGGTGTCCCGGAAGAAGCGCTTGATCTCGCCGACCACGGTGGGCATCGCGAAGGTGGGGAACTCCACCCCGCGCTCCGGGTCGAACCGGTCGATCGCCTTGATCAGGCCGATCGTGCCGACCTGGACGATGTCCTCCATCGGCTCGTTGCGGCTGCGGAAGCGCGCCGAGGCGTACCGGACCAGCGGCAGGTTGAGCTCGATCAGGGTGTCGCGGACGTAGGCGTGCTCGGTGCTGCCGGGGTCCAGCGAGGCCAGCCGCAGGAACAGCGAGCGGGAGAGCGTCCGGGTGTCCAGCCCGGAGCCGGGCGGCGTCTCCGATCCCGCGTCGGGGCCGGGCGGCCGGACCGGTTCGACCCGCTGCCGCGGGACCAGGTCCTCGACGACGGCCGTGCCGTTGGCCTGGCCAGCGTGGATCTCCGCAGTGCCCAGCTCTCCGGACATGCACCCACCCCCTTGTGACTGTCGGTTGAACGGGGGCCGTCGCGCGGTGGTTCCCGGGCGAGGGCCTTCCCCCTCCATACCGGAACACGGTCCACGGCAAACCCGAACGTCGCAAGATGTCACGCCGGGGTGACGCGCTGCAATCTCACTCTTCCCAGGAGTTGCCGGTTCGAAGCCTGGTCAGGATCCGTGAGAGCAGCCGGGACACGTGCATCTGGGACATCCCCAGCTCGGTGCTGATCTGGGACTGGGTCAGGTTGGCGAAGAAGCGCAGCATCACGATCCGCCGCTCCCGCTCGGGGAGCTGGACCAGCAGGTGGCGGACCATGTCCCGGTGTTCGACCTCGGCCAGCGCGGAGTCCTCGTACCCGAGCCGGTCGAGCAGGGCGAGCCCGCCCTCGTGCTCCTGCGCGGCCTCCAGGGACGCCGCGTTGTAGGCCCGCCCGGCGTCCAGGCAGGCCCGGACGTCCTCCTCGGGGATCCGCAGGCTGGCGGCGATCTCGGGCACCTTGGGCACCCGCCCGTGCAGCACCGTCAGCTCCTCCATCGCGCCGCTGACCTGGACCCACAGCTCCTGGAGCCGGCGCGGGACGTGCATGGTGCGGACGTTGTCCCGGAAGTAGCGCTTGATCTCGCCCAGGATGGTCGGCAGCGCGTAGGTGGGGAACTGGACGCCGCGGCCGGGGTCGAAGCGGTCGATCGCGTTGATCAGGCCGATCGTGCCGACCTGGACGACGTCCTCCATGGGCTCGCTGCGACTGCGGAAGCGGGTGGCCGCGTAGCGGACCAGCGGGATGTTCACCTCGATCAGGGCGGCCCTGACCCGTTCCCGCTCGGGGGTGTCGGGGGGCAGTTCGGCGAGCCGCTCGAACAGCACCCGGGTCAACGTCCGGACGTCCACGACGGGCCGGCCGCCGGGGCCGCGCAGCCGGTCCGGGCGGAGCTCGCCGGCCGGGCTGGTGATCGCAGCCAGCACTTCGTCCACGGACACCTCACCCCTCCCAAAGTCGTCGACGGCGGGCCCCGCGGATCGGGTGTCGCGGCCGGTTCTCCACCTAGCCAGGTCCGGCAAAACCGGTCATAGCATCACAAGGTGGGCACAGGTCGGGCAAGCACCCGACGGAGGTGTGTTGGTGGGGCTTTCAACGTTTCCCGGGCCGGCCGGCGAAGCGCCGCACGGGTCGCTCCGGGGACGGAGCAGAGCGCCCCGCCCGCGGGTGCGGACGGGGCGCGGCGGCCGTCCGGGGGAAGGGCCCGGGACGGGCGCGGGACCGGCTCGGGGCGGGCCGGTCGGACGGCTCGGGGCCGGACGGGTGCTCAGACCTCGACGTCGGCGATGACCCAGGTGGCGAACTCGCGCCAGAGGCCGGCCGCCGCCTGGTGGTCCGGGTGGGTCAGGTAGGCCTGGAGGGCGTCGCGGTCCTCGACCAGGCTGTTGATCGCGTAGTCGTACGCGATGTCGCGCTCGGTGGTGTTCCAGCCGCACTCCCACTCGCGCAGCTCGGGGATCACCGCGCCGAGCGCCTCGAAGGCCTTGGCGCCGGCGAGCACGCGCTCTTCGTCCTTGCCGACGCCTTCGTTGAGCTTGAACAGGACCAGGTGGCGGATCACGATTGCCGCTCCTCGCGGACGGGGACAGAGGGTCCCGCACACCGTAGCCGGTGCACGGGGGCCGGCGGCCATTCGAAGGGGTGGCCGTCCGTCACTTGATCAGACCTGTCATGAAGGCGCCGACCGCCTTGGCCGCGTTCGAGATCCCCTCGAACCCGAGCTGCACCAGCTCGGCGGACCGCGAGGGGGAGGTGATGATCGAGTAGAGCACGAAGACGAGCAGGAGGACCATGCCGATCTTCTTCGCCTGCGCCATCGGGTGACCTTCCTCCGAGCCGTGGGCCGCCGTCATCCGGTCCCCGAGCGGCCTGCAGGGGCAGCTTATCCACCCGGACGGGCTATCAAGTGTGCGACGCGTTCGGCCGGCGGGACGAAGGTCCCCGCGAGTGAGGCCTTTCTCCGGGTGCCCCGTCGTGGGCCGGGCGGCAGGATGGAAGACGTACCGAGGATCTGGCAGGAATCCCCGGTGCATGGATCCGGAGCTCCCCGCTGTGGGACCGGTGGCCGCGGCTTCCCCCCGACGCGGCGCCGGTTGTGGGACTCCGTCGGGGGAGCGGTCGGTCCCCCCGAGCCGCTCCCCCCTCCAGGCTCCGTACGGACCGGGCACCGGTGGTCATCGGCCCGGGGTACGGAGCCGTTTTCGTTCCCGCTCCCGTGTCCGCGCCGACCCGTGCACGGCGCCGGTGGGCGGCGCACCGACCCGACAAACGCCGAGGGCCCGTCCGGATCGGACGGGCCCTCGGGCTTTCGAGCGGTAGCGGTGGGATTCGAACCCACGGTGGAGTTGCCCCCACACACGCTTTCGAGGCGTGCTCCTTTGGCCGCTCGGACACGCTACCGAGAGGAACTCTACCGGAGGGGTGGCGCAGTCACGAAATCCGTATCGCCGCGGCTTCCGGCGGGCCCTCGGCGGCGGGAGTTCAGCGGGTGTTCAGCGGTGGGTGTCGAAGAAGGCGCGCAACTGCTCGCCGCACTCCTCGGCGAGGACGCCCCAGACCACCTCGGGGCGGTGGTTGAGCCGGCGGTCGCGCATCACGTCGAAGAGCGAGCCGGCCGCGCCGGCCTTCTCGTCGAGGGCGCCGTAGACCACCCGGTCGATCCGGGACAGCACGATGGCCCCGGCGCACATCGTGCACGGCTCCAGCGTGACGACCAGCGTGCAGCCGCTCAGCCGCCACTCTCCGATCTGCTCGGCCGCCTGCCGGATCGCGACCACCTCGGCGTGCGCGGTCGGGTCGCCGACCGCCTCGCGCTCGTTGTGGCCGCGCCCGATCACCCGGCCGTCCGGGCCCAGGACGAGTGCCCCGACGGGTACGTCCCCGGTGGCCGGCGCCAGCGCGGCCTCGGCGATGGCGAGGCGCATCGGCGCCGCCCAGCGGTCGCGGACCGGGTCGGGGCGGACGGGGGCGGGCAGCGGGGGGACGTGCGGGACGGTCAGCGAGGTGGCGGGCTGCATGGCATCCAGTGTCGGGTATCCGGTGGCGGACACCGGCACGGCCGACCCGCTACCGGACGGCCTCCAGGACCTCGCCGCAGCCGAGGGCCTCGGCGATCTCCTCCAGGGCGTCGCCCGGCACCGCGCCCTCGCCGCTGAGCGCGAGCAGTTCCTCGGCGGCGAGGCCGAACTCGGTGAGCAGGTGGGCGTCGCCGAGCGGGCCGACCGGGACGCCGCCGCGGACGTCGGCCTCCTCCTCGTCCTGCTCCTCGGCCTCCTCGGCCTCGTCCAGCAGGTGGTCCAGGTCGCCGAACTCGCTCTCTCCGGCCTGGTCGACCAACTCGTCGGTGAGGACGGAGCCGTAGGAGCTGCGGGCGGCCGCGGCGCCGTCCGACACGAAGATCCGCGGGTCCTCCTCGCCGTCCACGCGGACGATGGCGAACCAGGCGTCCTCCTGTTCGATGAAGATCAGGACGCTGTCGTCGTCCTGGGTGGAGTCGCGGGCCAGGTCGGCCAGATCGGCCAGGGTTTCGACGTCGTCGAGTTCCGTCTCGCTCACATCCCACCCGTCCTCGGAGCGAGCAAGCACTGCAGCGAAGTACGCCACCAGGGACACTCCCAAGATCATCGGTCTCGGCTGTCGGCGCGCACGGGCAACGCGGAAAACTGGCCGCCCCCGCGCCAGAGGCGGTCCGCTTGTTCGGACCGTCCCATCGGAATCGTGACAGAAAGCCCGCCCTCGCGGGGGGTGTTCGGCAGCGCGTCTTTGCAGGTCGTGTCGGAAGGACCGGGTGGCGGAGGGCGTTTTCCGGCCGGGGCGGTCCGAAGCCGGTCGAAATTTGCTCCGAACGCCGGAACGGGGCCGCCGCCGCCGATCGCGGGCGGTCCGGGGGCCGCGCCGGGTGCGCGTCAGGATCGCGTCAGGACGGGCCGGGGGCGCCTCCGGGTCGTGTCAGATCCGGAAGGTTCGCATCCGCATCGCCTCGCGCATCCGCCGCTCCTTGGTCCGCCGGGGCTGGACCCGCTCCCGCAGTTCGCGCGCCTCGGTGAGCTCGCGCAGGAAGACGGCCCGCCGCTTGCGGCGCTCCGCCTCGGTCTCCGGGTGGTCGTACGGCGGGCCCTGGCTGCGGCCCGCCCCGTCGAAGGGCTCGTCCATCGAGCCGTCCCCGGCGTTCGGGTTGCTCGTCATAAGACGTGACATTCCCAGAACGGCCCGGTTGATACCACAGAAGGCACTTCCGTCCGGACAGCCGCGGCGGGTCACGGCGTGTCACCGGCGTGTCACCCGCACCTGCGCGCGGGTGGGGCACGGCGAGTCGTACACCCGTCCAGGAGCGGGCTAACCTCGATACATGCGTCTCCACGTCGTCGACCACCCCCTGGTCGCCCACAAGCTCTCCACCCTGCGCGACGAGCGCACCGACTCGCCGACCTTCCGTCGCCTGACCGACGAGCTGGTGACCCTCCTCGCGTATGAGGCCACCCGGGACGTCCGCACCGACGAGGTGGAGATCACCACGCCCGTGGCGGTCACGCTGGGTACCCGGCTCAGCTACCCGCGCCCGCTGGTGGTCCCGATCCTGCGGGCCGGCCTCGGCATGCTGGACGGGATGACCCGCCTGCTGCCGACCGCCGAGGTCGGCTTCCTCGGCATGGTCCGCAACGAGGAGACCCTCGAGGCCTCCACCTACGCCACCCGGATGCCGGACGACCTCTCTGGCCGCCAGGTCTACGTGCTCGACCCGATGCTGGCCACCGGCGGCACCCTGGTCGCCGCGATCAGGATGCTGATCGAGCGCGGCGCGACCGACGTCACCGCCGTGGTGCTGCTGGCCTCCCCCGAGGGCGTCGAGGTGATGCGACGGGAGCTGGCGGACCTGCCGGTCACCGTGGTCACCGCCGCCCTGGACGAGCGGCTCAACGAGAACGGCTACATCGTCCCCGGCCTGGGCGACGCGGGCGACCGGCTCTACGGCACGGCCGGCTGAGCCTGCCCACCCGAACCACCGAACACCGAGAGCCCCCGGCGCTGCGTCTGCCGGGGGCTCTCCTGTCCGTTCGTCCGGTGGGTCAGCAGCTGCCGGTGGCGGCCGGGGTGGGGGAGGGCTTGGTGGCCAGCGCGAGGGCGGCGGCCGCCTGGGTCTCGTCCAGCAGGGCGTTGTAGCTGTCGCCGATCACGAAGTCCACGCTGGCGTCGGTGCGGGCGTCGGCGGTGACGGCGGCCCCGGCGATCTGCGAGCCGACCAGGGTGCCCGCGCCGGCGCCGGTCGGACCGGCGATCACCTGGGCGGTGCCGGGCACCTTCTTGTCCAGCTCGGCCGGGGCGTTGCCGACCTTGCCGATGACGAAGCCGCGCTTCTTGAACTCCTCGGCCGTCCGGCCGGCCAGACCGGCCTTGGTGGTGGCGTTGTAGATGTTCACGGTGACCGCGGTGGGCTGCGGGACGGCGTTCGGGTCGCCCTGCCCGGCGGCCGGGGCACCGGCGGCGGGGGCGCCCGGGGCGGCCCCCGGGGTCGGGGCGGCCAGGGCCTTGCCGGACGGGGTCGCGCAGGCCTGCGCCGAGGCGTTCTTGTTCCTGCCGGTGAAGATGTCGTACAGCTGCACGCCGCCGAGCGCGACCAGGGCCAGGGCGAGCAGGCCGGCGAGTGTGGCGACCACCTTGCGGCTCTTCTTCGGGGGCCGGCCCAACCGCGGGTAGGTGTTGCCGGTGACGCGGTACTGCTTCCCCTTGAGGCCTCGGGGAGTCAACATGCTCACGGTTTGTCTCCCCCTCGTGCCAGGGCGGGGTCGGGATGACGGATCGGCCGGGTGGGGACCTCCCCCGGTGCGGGCGGAATCCCCTGGTCGCGGCCGTAGTCAGCAGCGTAGTGCCGTACGGCTTCGAAGGTACTAAACGATCATCATCTGGCGTACCCCGGTACCCGAAAGGGGGTACCGGGGTACGGACGGACCGCCCTCCGCCGGGTGGCGGGGGGCGGTCCGGAAGGTCCGTGCGGGAGGGACGGCCCCGGGGTGGGGCCCGTCACTCCATTTCGAGGACACGGGCGTGCAGCACCTGGCGCTGCTGCAGCGCCGCGCGGACGGCCCTGTGCAGACCGTCCTCCAGGTAGAGGTCGCCGTGCCACTTCACCACGTGGGCGAAGAGGTCCCCGTAGAACGTCGAGTCCTCGGCCAGAAGGGTTTCGAGGTCGAGTTGACCCTTGGTGGTCACCAGCTGGTCGAGTCGCACCGGGCGCGGGGCGACGTCAGCCCACTGGCGGGTGCTCGTCCGGCCGTGATCCGGGTACGGCCGCCCATTGCCGATGCGCTTGAAGATCACACGGAAAGCCTACCGTTTGGGTGGCGGATGGCGCAGCAGCCGCGGCGCCGCCACGCGCGCCGGTGTGAACTGCGCATGGACGAATGCGGCTGTTTGATGGGAAATGTCGCGAACATCGCCCGGTGCCGATCGGGTTCCGCGCCGATGCCGAAGCGTTCCGAAGCGTTCCGATCTGGTCAGAAGTGGACGGCACCGCGTACCCGGACGCCCGGGTGCGCATCCCGCTGGGCGCGCTCAACCGGCACGGGCTGGTCGCCGGGGCCGCCGGCACCGGCACGACCAAGACCGTCCAGCTGATCGCCGAGCAGTTCTCCGGGCGGGGCGCGCCGACACCGGTCGCGGCGACCGGGCTGCGGGCGCCGCGGTCGCTGACGGGGCCGATCGAGGCGGCGGCCCTGCGGGCGGTGGTGGACACCTCGCCGCTGACGGCGCGCTACCGGGACGCGATCGAGCGGGAGTCGGCGTACGAGAAGCTGATGGCGCGCGCCCCCAGGCCGGAGGCGGCGCCGGTCGAGCCTCTTCGGGACGTCCAAGCGGCGCCGCTGAGCGGCCGGGTGGGCGGCGGTGTCCGGCTGCCCGGGGCGCCGGGCGGTCAGCCGGCGAGCGCGGCGCCGATCCGGTCCAGGGAGGACAGCCGCATCAGGCCGTAGTGGTAGAACTCCACCTCGGGGACGCCGAGTTCGCGCAGGGTGGTGATCTTGGCGGCGAGGTTCTCCGGGCCGTCGCAGTCGGGGGACATCGGGCGCAGGATCACCGCCATGGACCGCGGACGGACGCCGTGCAGGGCGAAGGCGGCGATCTTCTCCCGGACGGCCTCCGGGGTCCGCTCGTAGCCGAGGGTCTCGACCTGGTCGGTGACCTGCGCGAGGGCGGGCAGGTCGATGCCGGCGAGCCAGCCCCTGCCCGGGCCGCCGCCGTCCATGAAGCTCAGCCGCATGCCGTGCCGGCGGGCCTGCTCGGTGAGGTCGGCGGCCAGCGAGGTGACGGTGGCGGCGGAGGCGTCCACGTAGGCGGCGAAGGCGCCGTCGGCGAGGGCGCTCAGGTCGGCCGGCTCGGCGGCCGCGGCCTCGTCGGCCAGCCGGCGGCGCAACTCGGCGCGGACCGCCTCGGCCACCTCCTCGGCCGGGACCCCGGCGGCGGTGGCGGCGGTGCGGCAGTGCGGGCAGAAGCAGACCCCGAGCAGGGCCTCGGCGGTCGGGCCCAGCTCCTCGAAGTAGCGCTCGTGGTGGTAGCCGTGGCGCAGGCCGTGGAAGTGCAGGGACTCGGCGCGGATCGCGTCCACGCCGTACCGGGCCAGTTCGGCGACCAGGGTCAGCGCGTACTCCCTGACCTCCGGGTTCGCCGGGCAGAGCTCGGTGAGGTGGCGGTCGCCGAAGGCGTTGGCCGGGGCGCAGTCGGGGTGGGCGAAGCCGAGCCGGTCGTTGTGGCAGAAGACCGTCCAGGCGTGCAGCTTCAGGCCGCGGCGGCGGGCCTCCTCGGCGGCCTCGGCGAAGGGGTCGCGCTCGCCGATCGCGGTGGACGGCACGGGCGCGAGGCGGCGGCCCAGCCAGCGGACCGGGTCGGGGCGGAAGTACGCCGCGCCCGGCTCCAGGTAGCGGAGCACCCGCCGGGGGTTGTGCGGGAAGACGTCGCGGGCCTCGTGGTAGACCGAGGCGAGGGTCACGCCGCCGACCCCGGCGCGGTCGGTGAGGTTGCCGAAGAAGGTGTCGGCGCCCTCGTCGAGCAGGTCGGTGGCGAAGGCGAGGACGGACGACTCCACGGTGCGGCTCCGGAGCTGGGGGAGGGTGAGCCGTCCACGCTATCCGCAGGCGTCGGGATTGGTCTATACCTGATGGCCCGGGTGGGTTACGGGGGCCGCGGCCGGCTGTGGCGCCGGCCGTGGGGCGGCCGCGGCGCGGGCTACAGGCCGAGCTCGTCCAGCTGCTTGAGCAGGGCGGTTCCCGGGCTGTCCGGGGTGTTCGCCTGCTTCGCGGCCGACTGCGTGGCCCGCTTCGAGGCCGGCTGGTCGCGGAGCAGGAAGGCGGCGGCCAGTCCGCCGATCAGCCCGCCGAGGTGGCCCAGCCAGCTGACGCCGGGGGTGACCGGCAGCACCCCGATCAGGATGGTCGAGTAGACCACCGCGACGACGATGCCGACCACCGCGTCCAGCACGTTGCGGTCCAGGACGCCGCGCAGCACCACGTAGCCCAGGTAGCCGTAGACCATGCCGCTCGCGCCGGCCGTCACGGTGTTCGGGCTCTCCAGCAGCCAGACCAGCAGGCCGCCGGACACCGCGATCACCAGGCTGGCCAGCAGGAACTTCCGCATGCCCCGGTAGGCGGACAGGAAGCCGAGCACGAACAGCGGCCAGGAGTTGGCCTCGATGTGGCTCCAACTGAAGTGCAGGAACGGCGAGGTGAACATCTCCGGCAGGTCGCCGACCTGCTCCGAGCGGAGGCCGAACTCCCGCGACAGCCCGTAGTCGCCCAGCCAGTTGGCCACCTGCACCGACCAGATGACGGCCTGGACGCCGAGCATCGTGAACAGCGCGCGGCGGGAGTCTGCGAACAACTGGGCGAATTTGGCGGCCATGCCACCGACTCTAGGGGCGCCGGGAGCGTGCGTGCACCCCATTACAGTGACCTCTGTCATTCCGACCGTGAGAGGTGGCACACCCCATGAGCAATCGCCCGCCGCTGCCGTACGAGTTCCTGCCGAAGGTGCCGTCGTTCCGGCTGAGCAGCCAGGACATCACCGAAGGCGGCACGTTGGGGCAGGAGTTCATCCACGCCGGCGGCAACCTCTCGCCGCAGCTGTCCTGGTCGGGCCTGCCGGAGGGCACCCGGAGCATCGCGGTCACCTGCTACGACCCGGACGCGCCGACCGGCTCCGGCTGGTGGCACTGGCTCGCCCTCGGCCTGCCCGCCGACACCGCCGAGCTGCCGCGCGGCGCCGGGTCCTCGGACGCCGACCTGCCCGGCGGGGCCTCCTTCCACGGCCGCAACGACTTCCCGTCCAACCGGTACGACGGCGCCGCCCCGCCGCCCGGCGCCCCGCACCGCTACGTCTTCGCGGTGCACGCGTTGGACGTCGAGAAGCTGGACGTCGCCGCCGACACCCCGCCGGCCCAGGTGGGCTTCAACCTCACCTTCCACACCCTGGGCCGGGCGCTGCTGACCGCCGAGTACGGGGTCTGAGTCTTGGCCGTGTCCGATCGCCCGGTCGAGGTCTGGCGGCTGCCCGAGGAGGACGTCCGGGCCGGCCGCCGGGCCCTGACCTGGACGGTCGGGCCGGGCGGGGAACTGGCCGTCCTGGTGGTGCCGGAGCAGTACGCGGCGCCGGCCGGATCGTGGCCGTACGCCCGGCTGCCGTTCGACGGCGAGGTGGTGGTGCGCGGCCCGCAGGGCGAGTGGCGGGTGCCGTTGGCCGGGGTCGGGGTCCCGCCCGACCTCCTGGCGCTGCTGCCGGGCGGGCGGGTGCTGCTGGCCGGGCGTCGGGCCGAGGAGTCGGCGGACGGTTGGGAGCGCAACGGCCTGGTGTTCGGGCCGGACGGCAGTCCGGCCCGGGAGCTGCAACTCGGTGACGACGTCCAGGCGTTGACCACCGACCGGGACGGCCGGATCTGGCTGGCCTTCGGGGACGAGGGCAACTACGGCGACAACCCGCTGGCCCGGTGCGGCCTGCTCGGGCTGGACACCGCCGGGCGGATCGTCTGGCGGCCGGACTTCAGGGAGCTGGGCGACGAACCGCTGGAGGGTCTCGCCGCCGCCACCGAGGGACGGCGGACCTGGCTGGCCTGGTACGGGGAGCGCAGCCACCTCACCGGGATCGACCCCGCCGAGGGCGAGCCCGTCGTCATGCGGCTGCCGGCCCGGCAACCGGTGGGCTTCGCGATCGCCGGGGACCGCGCCGTGTTCCTCCAGCCCGGCGGCGAGCTGCTGCGCTGCGAGCGGGAGAGCCGGAAGGGCTGGCGGGAGGTGCGCCGCGAGCGGGTGGGCGGCCTCGGGGAGCTCGACCGGGAGCGCGCGTACGGCCGGGACGGCGTGCTCTGGTTCCGCTCCGGCAACGGCTGGTACCGGGTCGGGGCCTAGGCCTGGGCCTGGGCCTGATCCCCCGCCGCGTGCTGGGCGCGGGCGGCGAGCCGGCGCAGGTGCTCGCGCAGCGCCGGCGGCTCGTGCACCTCGAAGGCGCAGTCCAGCGACAGCAGTCGCATCGCCGTCCACTCCAGCGAGTCCGAGCGGGAGCGGAGCCGGCAGCTGTGCGCGTCGATCGGTTCGACCTCCGCGTCGCCCGGCCGCAGGCTGTGGCGGACCCGCTCGGCGGGGGCGTGCACGGTGGCGACCACGGTGCCGCTCGGTGACGGGCGGCGCAGCTTGCCCGCCACGTACGCGGCGGCGTCCTCGGCGGGCAGCGGGCGCGGGGTGAAGCGCACGCCGGTGGTGGCCGGGCCGTTCACCCGGTCGACCCGGAAGAGCCGCCAGTCCGAGCGGTCCAGGTCGTAGCCGACCAGGTACCAGCGGCGGCCGACCGAGACCAGCCGCTCGGGCTCGACCTGCCGGTTGGTCTCGGCGCCGTCGTACGCCCGGTAGCCGAAGCGCAGCCGTTCCCGGGCGGTGACGGCGCGGGCGAGCACGGTGAGGTCCTCCGGGTCGACGGTCGGGCCGTCCCCGGTGAGCAGCGGCACGGTCGCGGAGTTGAGCGTCCCGACCCGGTGCCGCAGCCGGCCCGGCAGCACCTGGAGCAGCTTGCCGAGTGCCCGTACCGAGGCCTCCTCGATGCCGACCACGGCGTGCCCGGCCGCCGCGCGGAGCCCGACCGCGATGGCCACCGCCTCCTCGTCGTCCAGCAGCAGCGGGGGCATCGCCGTGCCCGCGACCAGCCGGTAGCCGCCGTCCGCGCCCATGCTGGCCCGCACCGGGTAGCCGAGCTCGCGCAGCCGGTCGATGTCGCGCCGGATGGTGCGGGGGCTGACGCCGAGACGTTCGGCGAGCTCGCTGCCGGGCCACTCGCGCGGCGTCTGGAGCAGGGACAGGAGGCTCAGCAGCCGGGCCGGGGTGTCGGTCATGCCGTCCAGCATGCCGTCCCGGAGAGCGGCGGTGGCGGCTGCCAACTGGGACAGGTTCTGACCTACATGCCCCGTACTGTCATGGGCGTGGAGAAGAGCGTCCCGGACGTGCGTAAGAAAGAGGACAACCGAATGAGCACCGCGGCAGCGGACCGGCGGAGGTGGATCGCGCTGACGATCGTGATGGTCGCCTCCTTCATGGACCTGGTGGACGTGACCATCGTCAACATCGCGATCCCGAGCATCCAGCAGGACACCGGCGCCTCCTTCAGCGCCATCCAGTGGGTCACCGGCGGCTACGCGCTGGCCTTCGCGATCGGCCTGATCACCGGCGGCCGGCTGGGCGACATCCACGGCCGCAAGCGGGTGTTCCTGATCGGGATCGGCGGCTTCACGCTGGCCTCGGCGCTGTGCGGGCTGGCCTCCGGCCCGGAGATGCTGGTCGCGACCCGACTGCTCCAGGGCGGGACGGCGGCGCTGATGGTGCCGCAGGTGCTGTCGATCATCCACGCGACCTTCCCGGCGGAGGAGCGCGGCAAGGTGTTCGGCCTGTTCGGCGCCGTGGTCGGCCTGGGCGCGGTCTCCGGCCCGCTGATCGGCGCGCTGCTCACCGAGTGGGACCTGTTCGGCCTGGCCTGGCGCCCGATCTTCCTGATCAACCTGCCGGTCGGAATCGCCGGGCTGCTGCTCGGCCGCCGCTTCATCGACGAGTCGAAGGCCGACCAGGCGCTGAAGCTGGACCTGGTGGGCGTGGCGCTGGCCAGCCTCGGCCTGCTGATGCTGATCTACCCGCTGACGCACGGCCGGGAGGCCGGCTGGCCGCTGTGGGGCTACCTGTCGATGGCCGGCAGCCTGCCGGTGTTCGCGCTGTTCGTGGTGTACGAGCGGGTCAAGACGCGGCGGGACGGTTCGCCGCTGGTGGAGCTGGCGCTGTTCCGGGTGAAGTCCTTCGCGGCCGGGATCTGCGTGCAGCTGGCCTTCGGCGTGGCGCTCGGCATCTACTTCCTGGTCTGGACCCTCTACATGCAGGTGGGGCTGGGCTGGAGCCCGCTCAAGGCCGGTGCGACCGGCATCCCGTTCTCGATCGCGGTCTCCACGGCGGCCGGGCTGTCGGTGCAGAAGCTGGTGCCGCGGTTCGGGCGGAAGGTGCTGCAGACCGGCGCGCTGGTGATGGCGGCGGGCGTGCTCGTCTACATCTGGGAGGCGGACCGGTACGGGACGGCGATCACGGCCTGGCAGATGGCGCTGCCGCTGGTGGTGATGGGCCTCGGCATGGGGCTGATCGTCGCGCCGATCACCGACGCGGTGCTGGCGGAGGTGCCGCGCGAGCACGCCGGTTCGGCGTCCGGGCTGATCAACACCGTGCAGCAGGTGGGCAACGCGCTCGGGCTCGGCCTGGTCTCGGTGGCCTTCTTCGGGGCGATGGACGACGTGGTCGCGCCGGAGGCGCTCGGGACGGCGTTCGGCGGGGCCTTCGTGCACGCGATGTGGTGGGTCGCCGGGGTGCTGCTCGTGGTGTTCCTGCTGATGTTCGCGCTGCCGCGGCGGCGCAAGGCGGCCGGGTCAGCCGGGGCGGTGGCCGGGTCGGCGGCCGGATCGGTCGGTGCCGACGGCTCGGCCGGTTCCACCGCGGAGGAGCAGGAGCCGGTCCTGCTCTGACGGAGTGCTCCCGTGCGCGGGCCCCGGTCGCGCGGCGCGGCCGGGGCCCGCGTCGCGCTCTGGGAGGGCCCGGTCGGCGTACGGCCGACGGGGTGGGCGGTCGGGTGGGTCGGTCCGGCCGGTCGGGTCGGTCTGATCGGTCTGGCCAGTCGGTTCGGTCGGTCGGTGATCAGCGCGCACCGGTCGGGGCGGCGGTGGGGGCGACGGACGCGCGGGTGGTGGTGCGCGGCTTGGCGGCGGCCTTGGCCTCCTTCGCCGCGCGCTTCACCTCCTGCTTGAACTCCCGTACCAGGGTGAGGGATTCGGGCCCGGTGATGTCGGCCACCGAGCGGTGCGCGCCCTCCTCGCCGTACACCCCGGCCGCCTCGCGCCAGCCCTCCGGCCGTACCCCGTACTGCTTGCCGAGCAGGGCCAGGAAGATCTGCGACTTCTGCTTGCCGAAGCCGGGCAGGGCGTTGAGGCGGCTGAGCAGTTCCTTGCCGGTGCGGACGTTCTTCCAGAGCGCGGCGGCGTCGCCGTCGTACTGCGCGACGAGGAACTGGCAGAGCTGCTGCACCCGCTTGGCCATCGCGGCCGGGTAACGGTGGACCGCGGGCTTCGCGGAGAGGAGCGCGACGAACTCCTCCGGGTTGTAGGTGGCGATCTCGTGGGCGTCCAGGTCGTCGTGGCCGAGGCGCTGGGCGATGGTCAGTGGGCCGGTGAACGCCCACTCCATCGGGACCTGCTGGTCCAGCAGCATGCCGACGAGCGCGGCGAGCGCGCTGCGTCCGAGCAGTTCGTCGGCCTCGGGCTGCTGTGCGAGCCGAACGGTGACGTCCATGGGCTTGCCCTCCTCGGAGTTGACGTCGGGTCGGCGCCCAGTCTGGTGGAAGCGGCGTTGCCGTACGCAGTCAACACGCCCGTGACCGGGGAAGTCTTGTCTCTTCAAGGCCTTGCCGGAGCTGCATAGTTCGTTGGCGGAGCGGTTGTCGAGGACAACGGCGGAGTGGCGCGGAATATTTTTTGCCCGCGTCCGTCACATCCGTCGGGTGTCCCGGGTCAGGGGAGTGTCGAACCGAACAGCCGTCGAATGAGGAGCACTCCAATGTCCGTCGCCCACACCGTCGTCACCGTCCTCGGCGCCCTCATGGTCGGCTTCTCGGCCTACTCCGTCTTCGCCGGCGCCGAGTACGTCGTGAAGCCCCTCGCCGACTACGGCGTCCCGCGCGCCTGGTGGCCCTGGCTCGGCGTCGCCAAGGCGGCCGGCGCCCTCGGCCTGCTGGCCGGCCTCGCCGTCCCGGCCGTCGGCTACGCGGCCGCGGTCGGAGTGGTCCTCTACTTCCTCGGCGCCGTGCTCACCGTCCTGCGTGCCCGCGCCTATGCCCACGTCCCCTTCCCCCTCCTCTACCTGGCGCCCGCCGCGGCCTCCCTCGCCCTCGGCCTCGCGTCCTGAACCGGGGCCGCCCCTACGGGCCTTGCGTGTGGGGGCGGTTGTCGGGGTGTGCGGGGCGGGGAGGGCGCTCGGCCGGGTGGGTGGATTCGGGTGGGCATGGCGAGTCATTTCATATGACTATTTTGGTTGTGCCGATGCGGTGACCTGACGGCGGGTCATTCTTGGTTCACCCGACGCGTCCAGAAAGGCCCGCCCGCCGTGACCCAGCCGTTCGAACTGCCGTCCTTCTACGTGCCGCACCCGGCACGCCTCAACCCCCATCTGGACGAGGCACGGGCCCACTCCACCGCCTGGGCCCGGAAGATGGGGATGCTGGAGGGATCAGGAATCTGGGATCAGGCCGACCTGGACGCCCACGACTACGGCCTGCTCTGCGCGTACACCCACCCCGACGCGTCGGCCGAGGCGCTGTCGCTGGTCACCGACTGGTACGTGTGGGTCTTCTTCTTCGACGACTACTTCCTCGACATGTTCAAGCGCACCAACGACCGCGAGGCGGGCAAGGCCCACCTCGACCGGCTGCCGCTGTTCATGCCGGCCGACCCGGGCGCCGAGCTGCCCGAGCCGGAGAACCCGGTCGAGGCGGGGCTGGCCGACCTGTGGCGGCGCACCGTGCCGGCGATGGGCGAGGACTGGCGGATCCGGTTCGCCGCGAGCACCCGGAACCTGCTGAACGAGTCGCTGTGGGAGCTCGCCAACATCGGCGAGGGCCGGGTGGCGAACCCGGTCGAGTACATCGAGATGCGCCGCAAGGTCGGCGGCGCGCCCTGGTCCGCGCAACTGGTCGAGTACGCGGCCGACGCCGAGGTGCCGCAGGAGGTGTCGGGCTCGCGGGCGCTGCGGGTGCTGATGGACGCCTTCTCCGACAGCGTGCACCTGCGCAACGACATCTTCTCGTACCAGCGGGAGGTGGAGGACGAGGGCGAGCTGAGCAACGGCGTCCTGGTGCTGGAGCGGTTCCTGGAGTGCTCCACCCAGGAGGCCGCCGAGGCGGTCAACGACCTGCTCACCTCACGGCTCCAGCAGTTCGAGAACACCGTGTTCACCGAACTGCCGGTGCTGTTCGCGGAGACCGGGCTCGACCCGGCGGGCCGCGCCCGGGTGATGGCGTACGTCAAGGGCCTCCAGGACTGGCAGTCCGGTGGGCACGAGTGGCACCTGCGCTCCAGCCGGTACATGAACGGTGGTGGGGCGGCCGGGGGTTCGGGCGGTGAGGTGGCGCCCGGATCGGGCGGGTCCGGGGGCGGCAACTGGTGGGACCAGTACGCGATCGGGGGCATCGGCACCTCGGCACTGGACATCCTGCGCAGCACCGCCATGACGGCCCCGGCAGACCCGGCAGTCGCGGCGGCCTCGGTGGGGAAGCGCGCGACGGCGGTGGCCAGGGGCGCGGCGGGCCCGGAGGGACGGCGGGCGCGGTCGTACGGCCACGTGCCGTACCGGGCTGTCGGGCCCTCCAGGTTGCCCGAGTTCAGGCTGCCGTACGAACTCCGGCTGAGCCCCCACCTGGACGGCGCCCGGGAGCGCGTGGTCGAGTGGGCGGAGCGGATGGGACTGCTCTCGGCGGAGCCGGGCGCCCCCGCGTCCGGCATCTGGGACGCCGCGTCGATGCGCGACTACGACCTCCCGCTCTGCGCGGCCGGCATCCACCCGGACGCCACGGCCGACCAACTCGACATCGCCTCGGCCTGGTTGGCCTGGGGCACCTGGGCCGACGACTACTACCCCCGGGCCTTCGGGCACACCCGTGACCTGGGCGGCGCCAAGGCCGCCAACGCGCGGCTGTCGCTGTTCATGCCGGTGGACGGCACCCCCGCGCCGGAGCCCGCCAACGCGCTGGAGCGCGGCCTCGCCGACATCTGGGAGCGCACCGCCGGCCCGATGACCGTCGAGGCCAGGGGCCGGTTCCGGACGGCGGTCGAGGCGATGCTGGACAGCTGGATCTGGGAGCTGGCCAACCAGATCCAGAACCGGATCCCGGACCCGGTGGACTACCTGGAGATGCGCCGCTCCACCTTCGGCTCCGAGCTCACCACGAGCCTCTCCCGCCTCGGCCACGGGGAGTCCGTGCCGCCGGAGGTGTACGACCACGGCTCGATGCGCGCGCTGGAGAGCTCCGCGATGGACTACGCGTGCATGATGAACGACCTCTTCTCGTACCAGAAGGAAGTCGAGTACGAGGGCGAGCTGCACAACACCGTCCTGGTGGTGCAGAACTTCTTCAACTGCGACTACGAATCGGCGGTCCGGATCGTCGACGACCTGATGCACTCGCGGCTGGACCAGTTCCAGCACGTCGCGCAGAAGGAACTCCCGGTCATGTACGCGGACTTCGGGCTGGAGCAGGCGGCCCGGGAACTGCTCGACGGATACGTGGGCGAACTGCAGAACTGGCTCGCGGGCATCCTGAGTTGGCACGAGGGCTGCCGGCGGTACGGGACGGCCGACCTGGAGCGGCACTTCGGCGCGGGACGGGACCTGGCGGAGGCCTCGCGGGCCCGGCGGGCGGCCACGGCGGCGGCCGCCGAGGCGCCTACGGGGCCGGCGGTGCCGGTGGCGCCCTCGGTGCCCACGGCCTCGGCGGTGCCCCCGGTGCCGCTCGGCCCGACCGGCCTGGGGACGGCCTCGCTGCGCCTGTCGGCGAACGGCTGACGTCGCACGGCGCACCCGCGCGGGCCATCCCGTGCGGGTGCGTCGCGTCGTGGCTAGGCTGGCGAACCGGGGGCGGCACGCGCCCTCCCGGCGCGCGCACTTCGCCACACACGAGGGCAGAGAGATGGCCGCGCTACCTGAGGGCACGCCCTGCTGGGCCGACGCGATGTTCACCGACCTGGAGGGCGCGAAGGCCTTCTACGGCCACGTGCTGGGCTGGACCTTCGGCGAGAGCTCGTCGGAGTTCGGCAACTACACCCAGGCGTACTCGGGCGGCAAGGCGGTCGCCGCGATCGTGCCGCCGATGCCCGGCGCGGAGGCCAGGTCCGCCTGGTGCCTGTACCTGGCCTCGCCGGACGCCGGAGCCACCGCGGCGCGGATCCGCGCCAACGGCGGGGAGGTGGCCATGGGGCCGCTGCAGGTCGGCGACTTCGGCACGATGGTGATCGCCAAGGACCCGGCGGGCGTGGTGTTCGGGGTCTGGCAGGCCGGGCGGCACGAGGGCTTCGAGAAACAGGGTGAGCCCGGCGCCTACAGCTGGGCCGAGCTGGTGACCCGCGAGCCCGCGAAGGCGGACGCCTTCTTCCCGGCCGTGTTCCCGTACGGCGTGCGGAAGATGGAGGGCGGGGACTTCGACTACCGGCTGTTCCAGGTCGGCGACCGGCCGGTGCTGGGCCGGATGGGCGCGGAAGGGGACTTCCTGCCGCCCGAGGCGCCCTCGTACGTCAGCGTCTACTTCGCGGTGGACGACACCGACGCCGCGATCGGACGGCTGACGGAGCGCGGAGGCAAGGTGTACTTCGGGCCGATGGACAGCCCGTTCGGCCGGTTCGCGGCGGTCGGCGACCAGCAGGGCGCGGCCTTCGGGCTGATCGACCTCGGACGGACGGTCGGCGATCAGCCGAAGACGGTGGAGGCCTGACGGGGCGGGCGGGTAGCGTGCTGAACGACGGTGCGAACGAGGGGAGTTGCCGATGGGTGAGCGCGAGGAGCTCGTCGAGACGCTGAACAAGCACCGCGGCCTGCTGCGGCGCACCGTCCGGGGCCTCACCGACGCGCAGGCGGCCGAACGCGCCACGGTCAGCGAGCTGAGCCTCGGCGGACTGATCAAGCACGTGGCGGCGGTCGAGGCGCGCTGGGCGCGGTTCGTCACCGGCGGAGCGGAGGCGATGCGGGGCAAGGAGGGGGAGCACGGCCCCGGCGACGCGGAGGCCTGGGTGGCCCAGTTCCGGATGGCGGAGGGCGACACGCTCGCCGGACTGCTCACCGAGTACGAGCGGGTGGCGCACGAGACGGACGAGCTGATCCGGACCCTGCCCGACCTCGGCCTCGCCCATGAGCTGCCGGTCACGCCCTGGTTCCCGCCGGGGACGGCCTGGTCGGCCCGGCGGGTGGTGCTGCACCTGATCGCCGAGACCTCGCAGCACGCCGGGCACGCGGACATCATCCGGGAGTCGCTGGACGGGGCGAAGACGATGGGCTGAGCGGGACGGGGGCGGTCGTGTGGCGGGTGGTGGCGGGTGGATGCCCCGCCACCAGGCACTCGACGCTTCAGGGCAACTCGACGCCGAGGAGCTCGCGCAGCGCCCGACCGCCGTCCGGAGTGACCCGAAGCGCCCGGCCGGAGCCGATCCGCTCCACCCAGGCACGGTCCAGGGCGGCCCGGCAGAGCGCCGCACCCAGCGCCCCGCCCAGGTGCGGGCGGCGCTCCGTCCAGTCCAGGCAGCCGCGCACCACCGGGCGCCCGCCCGGGCGGCCCGAGCGCGGCGGCAGCTCGATCGCCTGCGCGGCCAGCCAGTCCCGGCCGCGCTCGGTGACGGCCAGCCCGCCCTCCTCGGTGACCAGGCCGCGAGCGAGCAGCGCGTCCGACACGGCGACGCCGAGGCGGCCGGCCAGGTGGTCGTAGCAGGTGCGGGCGCGGGCCTCGGCGCTCAGCCGGGTGGCCTCGCCGAGGGTCCGGGGCGCGGTCGCGCGGCCGGGGCCGGACTCGGCGAAGACGGTGAGGTCCTCGATCAGCGTGGCCACCGCGGGCGTGGCCAGCCGGACGTACCGGTGCCGGCCCTGCCGTTCCTCGGCCAGCAGGCCGCCCGCGATCAGCCGGGACAGGTGCTCGCTGGCCGTGGACGGCGCGACGCGCGCGTGCCGGGCCAGCTCGCCGGCGGTCCACGCGCGGCCGTCGAGCAGCGCGGTGCAGATGGCGGCGCGGGTGGGGTCGGCGAGCAGGGCGGCGAAGGCGGCTAGCGTCATGCCTCCATGGTCGGGGCACGGGGGTGTGTTCGAGGGACTGATCGCGGGTGGGGTCGGGTGCGGAAGGTCTGACGCGGCCGGGTGTGGAGGTTCTGGCGCGGCCGGGTGCGGGGGCCGGGGCGGGGCCGCGTGGGGGAGCGGAGCCGGGGACATGCCTCCAGGATCGCCCCGGCACGGTTCGGCCGGCGCCGAAACGACCCGGGGCCACGATGGCGGCATGAGCGAAACCACGGCGGTCGCCGGCCCCGCGACCGTGACCTTCTCCCGCTACGACGACGTCACGGCGGCGCTGGCCGACCCTGCGCTGGTCCCGCCGCCCGCCGAACCCGCGGCGCCCGGCGGCGCCCCCGGCACGGTGGCCTGGCTGCGCTCCACCGTCGCCCGGTTCAGCTCGGGTGCGCCGCACGACCGGCGCCGGGCGCTGGTGCTGGCCGACCTGGAGCGGCTCGACCCGGACCGGCTGCGGGTGGCCGCGGCCGCCGGCTTCGATCCCGACGTCCGGCTGCGGGTGGTCCGGGTGCTCGCGGCGGAGTTCGGCCTGGCCGACCCGGAGGCGGTGGCGCGGGACGTCGCGACCGTCTCCCGGGCGTACTTCGCCGACGGTCCGCATTCCCCGGCGCAGGACGCGGCGGTCACCCGGCTGCTGCCCGCGATGGGGGATGGGGACGAGGAGACCGCCGCGAACCGGATCGGCCTGCTCGTCCAGGCCTGCGACGCCACCGCCGCACTGGTCGAGGGTGCCCGCCGGCACGAGGACGGTCTGGCCGGCGTGCTGCGCGCGGACCCGCCGATCCGGACGATGCGTCGGCTCGCCGTCCGGGCGACCGAGCTCGGCGGGGTCGCGGTACCGGCCGGGACGCTCGTCCTGCTCGACATCCCGGCCGCCCAGTCCGGCGCGCCCGAGGGTGTCGCGCTCACCTTCGGTGCGCCGCCCAGGAGTTGCCCGGGCCGCTCGCAGGCCCTGGTCATCGCCGAGGGCATCCTGTACGGCGCCTCCGATCCGGCGGACACCGATGCGCCCGCTGGTGCGCAGCCGTCCGTACGGGACCTCGGAAAGGGTGAACTCGCCGCGCTGGTACCGGCGATGGTCGATCACGTGCTCGTGCTGGCGGCGGACTGGACGGCCTGGGACGGTCGCCCGATCGTCAACGCCGACGGGCGGACCTACGCCCCGCACAAGGCGGTTCGCCGCATCGCCGACCATCTCCTGGACCACCTGGCCGAGTTGGAGGCCCGACTGGCCGGCCGGCCGACCGAGCCCGACCACTGGCACGCCTCCGGCGTCACCACCCCCGCCGACCTCGCCCCGTTCACCATCGCCGACCTGGACGAGGCCCGCAGCCGGCTGACCCGGCTGGCCGCGATCTGGTCGCAGCGGATCGCCGTGCTGCCGGACGAACGGCTGGACGACTCGCCGGGGACGGGCTGGAGCTTCCGGGAGCTCGTCCGGCACGTCGCCGAGGCGGGGTACTACTACGCGGAATCGGTCGGGAGCACGTCCTGCGCGACCGCCGGCCCAACGGACGCTACCGCCGGCCCGGCCGGCGTCGCCGGAGACCGTACGAACGACCAGATGGAGACGACCCGATGACCCCCTTCGCCGCCCTGCACCACCGCCCCGGCCGCCCGCTGCTGCTGCCCAACGCCTGGGACCACGCCTCGGCCCTCGCCCTCGCCGCCCAGGGCCACCCCGCGATCGGCACCACCAGCCTGGGCGTGGCGGCCGTCGCCGGCCTGCCCGACGGCGCCGCCGCCACCCGCGCGGAGACCGTACGGCTGGCGCGTCGGCTCGGCTGCGCCGACTTCCTGCTCAGCGTCGACATGGAGGCCGGTTTCAGTGACGATCCGGACGAAGTCGCCGAGCTGGCCGTTGAGTTGGCGACGGCCGGGGTGGTCGACATCAACCTGGAGGACGGTCGGGCGGACGGCTCGCTGACCCCGTCCGCCCGTCATGGCGCGAAGATCGCGGCGGTGAAGGCGGCCGTGCCGGAGCTGTTCGTCAACGCCCGCACCGACACCTACTGGTGCGGGCAGGACGCCCCCGAGACGGAGGCGCTCCGGCGCCTGGACGTCTACCAGCAGGCGGGCGCGGACGGCGTGTTCGTCCCCGGGCTGTCCGATCCGGCGGCCATCGGCCGGCTGGTCGGCGCGCTCGCCGTCCCGCTCAACATCCTCTGGACGCCGGCCGGCCCGGGCCTCGCCGAGCTGGCCGCGCTCGGGGTGGCCCGGGTCAGCCTCGGCTCGCTGCTGTACCGCGCGGCACTGGCGGCGGCGGTGGCCACGGCGGCGGCCGTCGCGGCGGGCGAGCCGGTCGGTCCGGTGCCGGGGTACGCGGAGGTGCAGGCGCTCAGCGGGAGTTGAGCACCCCCAGGGCGAAGATGCCTGCCCCCCCGAGGGGAGTCGATCCCCCGAGGGGAGTCGATCCCCCGAGGGGAGTCGATCCCCCCCGGGGGGGCGTGCTCAGGCCTGGCGGCTGGCGGCCAGAGCCGTCTCGACCCCGTCCAGGATGACGTTGACGCCGCGGGCGAAGCCGCTGTCCCGGCCCGCGGCGACCTCGTCCGGAACCTCGGTGGTGTACAGCCGGTGCAGCCGCGGGAAGTCCCTGGTGGCCTCGATGACGGCGGGCAGCAGCTGGTTCATCCACTCCTGCTCGTCCTGGCCGCTGCGGGCCAGCGCGTTCACCCAGGAGGCCTCCACGGCGGCGGTCCCGATGGTGTAGCCCATGACCGCGTTCATCGCGTCGTTCGCCTGGCCGACCTCGAAGCCGGCCGTCTCCAGCACGGCCAGCAGGGCGTCGGAGAGCCGCATCCAGTTGGGGCCGAGGTAGATCATCCCGACGTCGCCGATCACCGAGACCATCCACGGGTGGCGCATGATGGCCGCGCGCATGCTCTCGGCGCTTTCCATGACCGTCGCGCGCCAGGCCTTCGGGTCCTCGGAGCCCTCGGCCCGGGGCTGCGGGAGGGTCCCGAAGACCTGGTCGACGACCAGGGCGAGCAGCTCGTCCTTGTTGGCGACGTGGGTGTAGAGCGAGGTCGCGCCGGCGTTCAGTCGGGCGGCGAGCTTGCGCATGCTCAGCGCCTCGATGCCGTCGGAGTCCAGCAGCGCGAAGGCCTCGGCGACGATCTGCTCGCGGCTGAGGGTGGGCTGCTCCCTCCGTCGCTGGGGCCGGCTCCACGGCAGGGGGATGCCCGGGGTCGTACCGTCCTCTGATTTGGCCGCCATGTGGGCCCTCCTCACCAGTCGTCCGGACCCGGTCCGGTCCGGCGCAGCCCGCACCGGCTGCTGCGAACAGTGTACGGCGGTGCGAACGGTGTGCGGAGACCGAACGATGTGCGGAACTCCGAACATTGTGCGGAGATCGAACGGCGTGCGCCGTTGCGAACAGTGTGCGGTGTCCGTACAGTGTTCGGGGCGGCGCACACCGTACCCCTGGGGACGGAGGTCGGTGTGCCCGCGACGACTTCCGCGCGGCCAGCGGCCCGCGCCCGATCCGGAGTTCATCCGCAGTCCAAAGGGGGAAACGCCGTGGAACGTCATCCACAGCGCTGGCTCATCCTGGTCGTGCTCTGCCTGAGCAGCCTGGTGCTGGTGATCGACAACATGGTGCTCACGGTGTCCATCCCGCCGATCGCGGAGGACCTCAAGGCCGGGGCGCAGGACATCCAGTGGATCATCGACTCGTACATCCTGGTCTTCGCCGGCCTGCTGCTCACCTCGGGCAGCCTCTCCGACCGCTTCGGACGCCGGAAGGTGATGATCGTCGGCCTCGTGCTGTTCGGCGCCGCCTCACTGGTCGCGGCGTACGCCGGAAGCCCCGGTGAGCTGATCGCCGGGCGCGTCCTGATGGGCGTCGGCGGTGCGCTGGTCATGCCGAGCACGCTCTCCATCCTGATCACCGTCTTCGACGACGAGGAGCGCCCGAAGGCGATCGCCGCCTGGACCGCGGTGGCCATGATCGGCCTGGTCGGCGGTCCGGTGCTGGGCGGCGCGCTGATCGCGCACTTCTGGTGGGGCGCGGTCTTCCTGCTCAACGTGCCGATCGCGGCGGTCGCCATCCTCGCCGCGATGCTGCTGATGCCGGAGTCCAAGGGGCCGTGGCGCCGTCCCGACCTGCTGGGCATGGTGCTGTCGATGGTCGGCATGGCGGCCCTGGTCTGGTCGATCATCGTGGTGCCCCGGGACGGCTTCACCAGCCCGAGCACCCTCGGCGCGCTCCTCCTCGCCGTGGCCGCGCTGGTCGGCTTCGCCGTCCGGCAGGTCCGCACCGACTCGCCGATGGTGCCGCTGAAGCTGTTCCGCAACCGGGTCTTCACCGGCGCCAGCTTCTCGCTCGTCCTGCTGACCTTCGCCACCGGCGGACTGATGCTGGTCCTCACCCAGTACCTCCAGTTCGTGCTGGAGTTCTCGCCCACCGACACCGGCCTCGCCTTCATCCCGCTGGCCATCGCCTCGCTGGTGTTCAACGCGCTGGGCGCGGTGCTCGGCAAGAAGGTCCCGGCGCGGGTGCTCACCTCGATCGGCATGCTGATCATCGCGGGCGGCTTCGGGCTGCTGGCCACCCTCTCGGTCGGCGACGGCTTCACCAAGGTCGCCCTGGCCATGCTGGTGCTCGGCATCGGCTCCGGCCTCGGCATGCCGGCCGCCGCCAACGCGCTGATGGGCGCCATCCCCAGCGAGCACGCCGGCGTCGGCTCCGCGCTCAACGACACCATCCAGCAGTCCGGCGCGGCGCTCGGCGTGGCCATCCTCGGCACCGTGCTCTCCAGCACCTACACCGGTGCGATGCCCGACGCCGCCCCCGACGCCGCCCGCCACGACATCACCGGGGCGCTCGCGGTGGCCGGCTCCACCGGGGACGGCGGGCTGGTCGCGGCTGCCCGGGAGGCGTTCAACACCGCCACCTCCACCACCTTCACGGTGGGCGGTCTCGCGGTCGTCGCGGCCGCGGCACTCACCCTGGTGCTGATGCGCGACGGGCGGAAGGGCCCCGACGCGGGGGCCGAGGAGCCGGCGGAGCCCGCGTCCTCGCCGGTCGGCTGACCTCCCCCCTCCGGGCCGATGGCCCCGGCCGCCCCAACGCGGCCGGGGCCATCGGCGTGCGCGCGTCCCCGGCCCGCGGCGCGTAGCCTCACGCCGTGCACTCGTCCTCCACGTACCAGGAGCGCGCGTCCCGGCTGCCCGGCGCGGTCGTGTGGACGAAGCGCGCCGTCGGGCGTACGGGTGCGGCCCGGGCGCCCGTTCCGACAGCCGTCCTGCCCGCCCTACCCGTCCTGCCCGACGGCTGCATGGACCTGCTGTGGACGGAGGGCCGGCTGCTGGTCGCCGGACCGGACACCCACGCCTTCCACCCCGACCCCGCACTGCGCGGCCCCTGGGCGGGCGTACGCTTCCGCCCCGGCGCCGCCCCCGCGCTGCTCGGCGTCCCCGCCCACGAACTCCTGGACCGCCGCGTCGAGTTGGCCGACCTGCGGCCCTCCTCCGAGGTCCGGTGCCTCACCGAACGCATCGACGCCGCGCCCGACCCGGCCGCCGCACTGGAGGCCCTGGCCCTGCGGCTGGCGGCCGAGGCCCGGCCCGAGGACCCACTGGTCCGCGCCGTGGCCGCCTCGCTCGCCGCCGGACGCTCCGTCGCCGCGACGGCCGAGACGGTCGGCCTCGGAGCACGACAACTCCACCGCCGCTCACTGGCCGCCTTCGGCTACGGTCCCAAGACCCTCGCCCGGATCCTGCGCATGCAGCGCGCCCTGGCACTCGCCCGCGGCGGCGTCCCGCTGGCCGACACGGCGGCCCGCACCGGCTACGCGGACCAGGCCCACCTGGCCCGCGACGTACGGCAGTTGGCGGGCCTGCCGGTGACCGCGCTGCTGCGCTGCTAGGGGGTGTCGCCCTGGCTCCCCTGCAGGGGCGCGAGCAGATCCACCCCGTTGCCGTCCGGATCGTGCACCACGGCGTACCGCTGCCCCCAGAAGGCGTCCCACGGCGCCAACTCCCCGTGGTACCCGGCGCCGGTCAACTCCCCGTACAACGCGTCCACCCCCGCGGGACTCCCGCAGTGGAACGCCAGCGCCGTCCGGGTACCGCCGCTCGGCGGCCGCCAACCGGGGTGGAACGACCGAATGGTGGCCTCGGCATCGAGCACCAGGAGCGGCCCGCCCGGCAACTCGCCCTCGACGTGCGGCTCCCCCTCCGCCCCCTCGGGAAACCCCACCCTCAACCGCCGGTAGAAGGCAACCGACGCGGCCACATCCGAAACGGCCAACCCGACGAAGGCGAACCGCGGTACACGTGTGCTGTCCATGCACGCCACGCTAGGCACCCGTCACCCACCCGGTCTTGAACGAATCGGACACCCACCACCGACCGCCGCCGTTCAAGGGATCCCATTGATGGCGCTCGAGACTATGGGATGCTCGCGCTATTGGGGCGGCGCATCTCTGTCCTGTACCGCGAGGCAAGACGATGGCCCCGACCGGTGAAGCGGTCTGGGCCATCGCGAAGGTGGAAGACACGAGATCTGACCTCGTGAGGGGCTTCAGAGAAGCAGCTGCACGGGGCGCGGCATCTTTTCCCCGTTTTGCAGTCGCAAGCTCTTGACCGGTCTGCCAGTGACCCAGGCGTTCCAAGCCTTCAGGTAGAGGCCGATCTGCCCGCGGGCATCGGTTCGTCGGCGGGCAGACGAGCCTTTCTGTAGGTGATTGATGACCTTGATCAGCGATAGCCGAGGGTCGTCGGCACTCAGATTGGCACCCGTTGTCAGCCCGTCCATCCAGTCATCGATGCGTGCGGCGGGCGCCGACTCGACAGTCAGAAAGTAGGCTGCTGATGCCGCTGTTGGAATGAGTCCAACCTCTTTGCTGAGAACTCGCCCAGTCATCGCTGCTTTTCGAAACTCATCTGCTTGGGCGTGGAATATGTCCAAGACGTGATCGTTTCTGATTCGCGAATTCACGCCGGACCATGAGCTGTCCGGGTCCACTCGGAAGAGATGGACATGGCGAATTGTGGCGGCCAACAGGGTGGTGTCCCGTTCGCCACTCAGAGCCAGAACATCGCCACCGCTCCGGCGCTTGCCGGTGTCGAGGACGGAAAACGTCTCTCGAGGAACGTTCTCGAAAACAAGTAGGGGAGTCGCAATCCCGGACTTGCGAATTGCGTGGAGCCGGTGCTGACCATCGATGAGTGTCCCAGCGGCCAGTGAACCATCTAGGGCGATTCCCTGGTGAGTGACCTGCCAAGTTCCGGACGCAATCTCGCCGACCATGCGATTCACGAGGCTTCGATCGACCGGACGATTATTGGGGTTTCGGCTCGTCAGGATCTCATCGGCTATTTCTGGTGTTACTAGGACAACTCGAGGTGTCGGGAACGTTGGGCCTGCGTTCGCCTCTGGTTTGGACATGTCGCAGAGGATGGCATACCTCTTCCTCGAGGGCTTCGAAACTGCAGGAATTGGCCATATTTGTCGACTCTCGTCTTTTAGTGATCGAGTTTGATAACTTTTTTATTGACTTGAACGCTCCGGCGCGGAGAGAGTCACAGCAGTGGCGCGCCGGGGGTTGGCCTTTCGGGCCAGCTAGAGTGGCCACGTTCATGGGGCTGTGGATGTGACCACCCGGCGTCGGCACCTGCGGTATGCGGATGTGGCAGCGGCAGGCTGAGCAACGGTCGACGCAGGTGTGCGGTGGCGGTCCGGTTTCTGTCGAGTCGCGACTGCCGTGCTGGTCGGGCTGTGCATCAGCGCGCTATGGATCGGGATCATAGGCAGCACGCGGCATCCGGTTCGAGACCGCGACACGGGGACGTTGAGCCGACGCGCCGTACCTGCGTCGAGCCCACCTTCGCCCGCATGAAGAACAGCGGGGCCCTCGGGAGCGTCGACGCGTAGGCGCCGGATTGGCACAGCACCGCTTAGTGCGGACCAGCGCCTACACGCGCATCCTCGTTCGAGCTCCGAACCTGGGGCGGAGCTAGCCCCCGATGCGGCTGCTCAGGATCTCGGTGCATGAAATCATATAATGGCTTAGAGGTATTTCAATTCACTCAACACATAGGTGGCGAATCCTGCACTCTTCGCAGCCTTGTCGGGTCCCGCGCCCTCTTTCTTCTGGAATTGGGTGAAGAGATCGCGCAATGCCGCGAGTAGAGCGACCATCCGATCCTCCTGAGGGAATTCTCCTCGTTCGGCCAGCGGGCGCAACTGCTTGGGGTTGTATAGGCGCTTGCCCATGAGATCAACGGATGTCAGCATGGCGAAATGGAAACGAAGATTAGTCCGTTCCGGGCCGGCAATTGCAGCTGCTTCCGAATGGAGGAAGGCGTCGATCTTGTGCTGAGTCTGTGCGAGCCACAAGTAGACGGGCAGAGGGGTTTCTTCAGAGAAAACCCTTTGGTACTCATGGTCGGCCTTCAGGAGGCTCGACGGACGGGCACGAGCGTAGTCCGGCTGGCCGAGCCCCATGGCCATCGTCGCCTGGGCGAGCAGGGGGATGCTGACGATTCGTTCTGAGGATTTCCCAATGTTTCGATAGAAATTCTTTCGGCGATCATAGAACCAGTCATGATCAAGGAAGTATGACTCGATCTTCCGCTGGATGTCGTCCGTCGCGCGCAGGGAGGCCACAGGCACGGAGGTTTGCCGGTTCGTCGCGCGGATCACGGAATCGCGCGCTACTGGATCCTCGGTGACCAGAATTCTGACCTGCACAAGGCGACTGAATGCACTATGCTCCGGCTGGCTGGCGAGAAGAGGGCTGAGCGTATTGAAAATACTGAAAGAAGTCTGAAGGCCGTTGACGATCTGTACATCGTCAAGGATTAGCTTCTTGCCGACGGCTGAGGCCTTGGAGCAAATGATTGTGACGCCATTATTGAGCCACCAGAATTCTGGTGAATCCGGGCTCAAGAGAGATGCAACAATCTCTTTATTGACTTCGACATCTCCCTGATAGTCGCGGACGTTCCAATCAAAAATATGCCTCCGCAGGCTTCCTGAGCCGTCGCCAAGGAATCCTAGGTAATCTCTGATGGGGACGAGAGCGATATGACTGGTGTCGTGAGTGATGCTCTCCTGATAGGGAAGCTCGAGGGTGTAGGAAGGCCGGGTGCTGGCGCGTTTCCAAAGCTCGACTGGGCCGAGGAACTCAACCTCGCCCGATGCCCCAGAAAGAAGTGAGCCGAACTGCGATTCCAGGTCTTTCGCTTTTACTAGCACCTTCGTGTTGATCCCGCTGGTTTCTCCACGGGTGACGTACGAGAAACGAACCTCCACCTTGGGGTGGCGAGTGGCCAGCTTGCGCAACGTGTCTCTGAATAGGCGCACCCGTGCGATGACGGCTTCAGAGTAGAGCTTTCCGAGGGATTTTTCATCGGCGCTGAGATCAAGCAGTCGCGCAGAGGAAGACGCTACGAGGTCGATGGCGTTTTCTGTGAATGATGTGGTTGTCTTTGCCTGTACAAGCCAGAGTGTGAGCTTAGTTCCGACTTCCACGCTGGCTGTGGAGAAAGAGTCGTCGAAGACGTCGCTGTCCTCCTCCAGGAGGCGGTCGCCTAGGAAGACATAAACGCCGTCGATCGCCCCGTCGTTGTTGCCGCCGATCACCCCAGACTCGACTTCTTCGTCAGAAAGCCCGCGATCATACAAGGCCTGCTCGCACGCAAATGTTTCAAACGCGACATCATGGGCCAGTGGCGTGGCACGCTGAGCTTGCCGCTCGGCAAGGATCTGATCAATGAGTACAAGATCATTGCTGGCCATGGGTACCCGGCTTCGTCGATGAGGAAGGGACGCCATCCTTGCATGTGTGGGCGGGATTATCTCGAGATTTGATGCTCAGATCGTGTTTGAGATCTGCCGTGTCCCGTTGCTGAAGGGTTCGTTGAGCTCACCGTGAGTGGTGTTGGAGGTGGGTATCCGTCGGACCTGACGGATGAGCAGTGGGCGCTGGTGGTGCCATTGTTCCCGCCGGCGCGGGTGGGTCCGAAGGGTGGCCGGCGGGAGAAGCATCCGCGGTGGCGGATCGTGGACGCGATCTTCTACGTGGTGCGGACCGGCTGTGCCTGGCGGCAGCCGCCGAAGGACTTCGCGCCGTGGCCGACGGTGTACTGGTACTTCACGTGGTGGCACGACGACGGCACCGTCGAGCGCATCCATGACGCCCTGCGCGGCAAGGTCCGTGAAGCCGACGGCCGCGACCCGGAGCCGAGCGCCGGGCTGATCGACTCGCAGTCCGTCCGCACCGCCGACACCGTCCCCGCCGCCACCAGGGGCTTCGATGCGGGCAAGAAGGTCAAGGGTCGCAAGAGGTTCATCGTCACCGACACCCTCGGCCTGCTCCTGGCTGTCCACGTCGTTGCAGCGAGCATTCAGGACCGCGACGGCGCGAAGCGGCCGCTGCTGTGGACCAGGCTCGACCACCCCGGCGTCAAGAAGGTATGGGCCGATCAGGGCTTCGCCGGCCGCCTGGCCGAGTGGACCGCCAAGATCCTCGGCCGCGACCTGGAAACCGTCCGCAAAGACCCGGACCAGCGCGGTTTCCAGGTCCAGCACAAGCGGTGGGCGGTGGAGCGCACCTTCTCCTGGCCCACCGCCCACCGGCGCCTCGCCCGGGACTACGAGACCAGCCCTGCCCACTCTGAGACGATGATTCGCTGGGCCGTGATCGGCGTCATGGTCCGCCGGCTCACCCGGGGCCGTGCTGCGACGCGCCCCGGCCCACGACCGCTCGTGCGGCACGTCCCGTAGACAGCCTGCTGGCCTTCGCCGAAGGCAGTTGTGTCGGGGCTACCGAGTCAAGAACCCCTCAACCTCTCGTTTCAGGGCCTGCGGGACGTCGGCCGACTCCGAGACGATCAGGCGGACTTCCTGCTCGAGGTCGGGGATCTCGCTCCAGACCTCCGCACTCCTGGTGAGCACGGCGGCCAGCAGATCGCCCTCGTACATGTCGCCTTCCGCCAGTGGATCGGCCCGGAGGATATCCACCGCCAAGGGCAGAAGGTAGGCAAGGCCCACGTCTTGCCTGATCAGCAGCCGCATGTCCTCCACCGTCAGGCCGCCGATCGGCTTGCCTCGAAGCTCGCGCACGGTCGCCATCAGCCGGGTTTCGCCGCCCGACGGGGCCGACCAGCGGTCGCGCTCAAGTTCCTCAAGAGAGCGGTCACGGTTCACGAGTCGAGGCACCGGCCGATCGTCCCATGTCAGATCTCAAACGCTGTCTCAGATGGCATCTGACCTATGCTCTGGCCGGCCTTCCGAGCTGAGTGACCGAGTCACAGGTGGATCCTTGCTGGGCACATGGGTTCTCGACGTCGGCCCGGCGGCGACGTGTCCGAGTCATGGGCTGGTTTTCTGCGTCGACGCAAGGGACGGCTGATCCAGATGTGCCTCAAGCAGTACCACGACATCGACATCGCCTGCCCCGCCGTCTACCGCATCTCAAGAGGTTGGGCCTGAACAGCCTGCCCTTGTTCCGGCGCTACGACAAGCGCCGTACCTGCCACGAGAAGCAGTTGCCCGGCGGCCGTGTCCCGATCGATGTCAAGCTCATCGAACCGATCGGCCTTCCGGCTCAAACCGCGTCCCAGGGGCCGGCTCCGGTTACCGACATGGCGCCCACGACCGGCCGCCGGGCGAAGTGCTACCGGTTCACTGCCATCGACGACCGCACCCGGCTGCGCGTCTGCGGACCTACCCGTGGCGCGACCAGAACACTGCCTCCCAGTTCTCCGACTGCATCCTGGAGCGGTTGTCGTTCCGCGTCGAGGTCATGCAGGCGGACAACGGTGCGGAGCAAGCAGAAGATCGAGATGCACCAGCAACCGAGCTTCGGCGGATGTAGACCTGGCACAGATGTCGTCCTGAACTGAATAGGAAGCCCAGTTCGTTGGAGGCGCGAGCACGGTCAAGGTCCGTCCCGCAGTGTTGCGGCCTGCCACGAAGTTGCCGCCCACCGGCGCAGCGTGGCCGTGGCGGCGTCGGCGGCAGGGAGTTGGGCGATGCGTGCCGTATGGGTGCCTCCCGGGACCTGAAAGAGGTGGGAGTCCCGGGTGCCCAGTCCCAGCCGGAACGGCTCGGCCACGGCCGGGTCGGTGGCGCCGTTGGCGAACATCAGCCGGTTGCCGTGGGGGCGGACCCAGCTGTCTACGTTGCGTATCGCCTGTGGCTTGTAGCGCAGAGGGATGTCGCGGGGGACGAAGGTCCGCGGCTTGGTGGCGCCGGGGTAGTGGAGGAGGCCGGCCAGGTGGGCCGTTTTGACTGGGCTGTACCCGAGCTGCGTGCTCTGGTAGAAGTGCGGGACGAACTGGTTCGCCACCGAGTCGGTGTAGACCGGGAGTTGGGCGACCTGAAGAGCCCTGTGGCATTCAGGGGTGCCGACGGTGGGCAGTAAGTCGAGGTAGGCGGAGTTTTCGCGGTCGTCGGTGCTGTTGGGCGCGCGGATTAGGCGACCGAGCCGGCGGCGTCCTGCGGATAGAAGTGGCGGTGGTAGACGGCCATGCCGCCCTTGCTGCCGCCGGTGCGCATCCAGGTCGCCCGGGTAGACCTGGCACAACGCCTCGACCACGTGGTGGTGGTCGGCGGCGGCCTGTTGGATGTTGAGGTCGTTCCAGTCTGCGGGGTCGGGCGGGGAAGCGCCGAAGAACCGCTGCCCGGTGCTCACCTGGTTGGCGTTCAGCGGCTCGGTGGGCTCCGGCCGGAACTGGGCAGTGGAGACGGTGTAGCCGCCGGCGTACAGCACGGTCGGCCCTGGCGCAGGGGCGGTTTCTATGGGTCGTTGCAACACGTGGTCGGTTTGATCAGGCCGCGATGAGTTTATGCAGGCGCTCGGCTGGGGTTTCCCAGCCGAGCGTTTTGCGTGGGCGTCCGTTGAGTTCGGCGGCGACTGCGGTCAGGTGCTCCGGGCTGTGGACGGACAGGTCGGTGCCCTTGGGAAAGTACTGCCGCAGCAGTCCGTTCGTGTTCTCGTTCGAGCCGCGCTGCCAGGGACTGGCCGGGTCGCAGAAGTCGACCGGGATACCGGTGGCGACGGTGAAGGAGCCGTGGGAGGCCATCTCTGCGCCCTGGTCCCAGGTCAGTGACCGCATCAGGTGTGAGGGCAGGGTTCGGGCGGTGTCCACGAGGGCGTCGCGCACGTGCTCGGCGGTGCGGCCATGCGGCAGGTGCAGGAGCACCACGTAGCGGGTGGCGCGTTCGACCAGGGTGCCGATTGCCGAGGAGCCGTCCTTGTCGATGATCAGGTCGCCCTCCCAGTGGCCGGGCACCGCCCGGTCGCAGACCTCGGCGGGACGCTCGCCGATCATCACCATGGGGTCGATGAAGCGTGGTCTGCGGCAGTTGGCCTGCCGCTGGGGGATGCGGCGGGCACGGCCCGAGCGCAGGCAGCCGGCCAGCTCACGGCGCAACTCGCCCCGCCCCTGGACGTAGAGGGCCTGGTAGACGGTCTCGTGGGCCACGTGCATCTCCGGCCGCTCGGGAAAGGTGTCCCGTAGAGCGTGGCAGATCTGCTCCGGGCTCCATTTCCTGTCCAGGCGGTGCTGGATGAAGGCCCGCAGTTCCGGGTTCCGGGCGATCTTGCCGAGCTTGGGACGCGGCCGGCGGGCGTCGGCGCGGGCCTGCGCGGCGTGCGGCCGGTAGGCGCCGCTGTCGGGGTGCCGGTTGCGCCGGATCTCGCGGCTGACCGTGGAAGGGCTGCGGCCCAGCTCGGCGGCGATCGCCCGGACCGTGGCCTTCTCCCGCAGCCGGTCCGCGATGTGGATCCGGTCCTCCTCACGCAGATACCGCGACGGGCCCGGCGGGGGCGCCACCGACGTGATCGGTGGCGCCCCCGCAGTCCTGCCGGACACGGCGCGGCCGTTGCGCCACCGTTTGCCCGTCCGGGTGTTGATCCCGACGATCCGACACGCTTCGCTGCTGTTCATACCTTGCTGCACGAGCTGAAGGTAGACGCGCCGTTCCTCGGTCAGACGCCTCCCCCGGTTAACCGAACGGTCCCGGATCTCGAACTCCATTGCATCCCCTGAACTGGGGTGCTGCAACGACCCATAGAACCCAAGAGGAGCGTGAGGGGCCGCTCGAGACCGCCCTTCTCCGGGTGCCGGTGGTCGGCGGGTTGGTGCAGCGTCAGGACGAAGGAATGGAACCCGGCCGTGGCCGGCTGGTCCTTGAGGATCCGCAGCCCCGGCAGCGCCTCGATGGCCGCCCGGATGTCGGCCGGCCCCGTCTCTTGCGCCGCCGCGGCCGGCACCGCAGCCGTGCGGGTCAGGAGGGTCGTCGCGGTGACTGCCTCTCCGGTTCGTCGACGGCCCCAGTCAACCAGCGCGGCGAGCACGGCGGATTCCGGCGGGGCTGCGGCTCCCTCCCGAGAGGGAGCCGTGGTTGTGGAAGCCCACACCCCTGGAACACGACGAAGGGGGCGTGGGGACCGGTCGCGGGCCCGACCAGCCACGTCACGCGCCCGGGGCTCAGCCGCCGCCGTAGGTGCTCTGGGTCACGGCGAAGACGTTGCGTCCGCCCGTGGTCTCCTGCAGCGACCACAGCAGGTCGGGGTTGGTGGCGTCCTCCCAGTAGGAGAGGCTCTCGCCGCCGCTCACCCAGGCGAAGGTCGAGGGGCCCGCGGTCGGGGTCCAGTAGTAGAGCTGCTTCTGGCCCGAGGAGTTGAACCACCACCGGCCGTTGTGGGAGGCCACGCCGTTGAGCCTGTACCAGGGCAGCTGGAGGGCCTGGCTGGCGGTCGTCGTCGCGGCGAACGTCGTCGCCCCGGTCGCGAACGGGAAGCGGACGGCCCTCGGCGGGCGGTTGGGGTAGTCGGTGCAGCCCGACTGGCAGGTGTACTCCGCCATCACGATCGACTTGCTGACCCGGTCGAGGGAGACCGAGGACCACACCAGCTTGTCGGCGGCGGTGGTCTGCGCCGTGATCGTGCCGACCTGGGGCAGCACGTAGGCGTAGTTGTGGGCGTAGTAGGTGGTGCCGGACTGGCGGCCGATCTGGTCGGCGGTGCCACCGGTGTCGGTGTTCAGGATCTTGCGCATGTCGAAGACGCGCATCCCGCGCCCGGTGTCGGCGACGTAGAGGTAGTCGCCGTACCAGGAGACGCCGCCGGCGTGGATCGGGATGTCCTTGAAGTCCGGCGCATCCGCGGTGCCGGTCGGCTCCACGAGGAGGATCTTGCGGTAGGTGTTGGGGTAGGTGGCGTCCCAGTCGGCCAGGGTGATCCGGCTGCGCTGCTGGGCGCCGTCGCAGCCGTCCTTGGTGTACCAGCTCACCAGCACGAGCTGGTGGCCGTCGTAGTTGCCGCTGTTCGCCGTCCCCACGGCGTCCCGGCTCGTCGTGATGCCCTGCGGGACGCTCTGGCAGTCGGAGTTGTCGCCGTCGTCGAACCGGAAGCCGGTGGACAGGCCGGCGACGGAGAAGGACGAGGGGAGCGCCTGCCGGGTGTGGTTCGCGTTCTCCATCACCGTGTGCACGGCGGAGGTGCCCAACGTCGTGACGAGGGCCGAGTTGAGCGTGTCGAACCGGTGGTAGTCCGCGGTGAGGGTGTAGTCGGACGCGGTCAGGGCCGTCGGCGCCGTGGCGGCCGCCGCCGGAGGCGCACCGGCGAGCGCGCCGGTGACGAGCAGGCCGGCTGCTAGCACCGCTCGTGCCGCGGTTCTGACATGACGGATCATCAAGGCGTGCCTCTCCGTGTGAGTGGATCAACGGGGCCACTCACGCTAGGGGCGCTTTGAGCATGTCCGCAACACCCCGAGGAGGCCGGGGCGGCCCCGCGTGCCGCTTGCCGGAACGTCCGGAACGCGCGGCGGGCGACGACGAAGGCCCGGGCCGCGTGGTGCGGTCCGGGCCTTCGTGGAGGCGGAGGACACGAGAGCCGAACCGAGACCGCGGCTTCTCGGGCGCGTGGCCCGGAGGAGCCCGTCAGTCTGCCGCGGAGGCGAAGCCGCGGATCGGCGCCCGGACATCGGCCCCCGACGTCATCGGGAAGCGGGGGCGGCAGTGGCCTCCAGCGTCTTGCGGATCGTCCGGACTCCCTGGTCGACCATCGCGGCGATGGGCTCCGCCAGGCCGTGCGGCTGCACGTCGGTGATCCAGACGAAGCGGCCGCGGCCGCCGGCGTCGGCGAACACCTGCATGGAGGCGTGGTGGTGGAAGACGTTCAGGGAGCCGTCCACCACCGCGTAGGCGATGCGCCGGGCGTCGTCGTCCAGCGAGACGATGAGCTCGCGCACCACCGTGCCGTCCTCGAAGGTCACCCGTCGGACGTCGCCTTCGACGTGGGTGTCGGTGACGAAGCCGGGGGCGAGTCTGCGGTGGACCTCACCCCAGTCGCGGATCGCTGCCCAGATCTCTTCGGGGGTGGCGTCGATCGGGACAGCTCGGTGAATGGTTGCCACGGGGATTCTCCGTTCGTCTCGGACGGTCAGTTGGCGGCGGTCGTGGGGGCCGTGGGGGCCGTGGCGGTCGTGGCGGGGATCAGGCAGAAGGGGCCGCCCTGGGGGTCGGTGAGGACGACCCACTGACCCTCACCCGGCTGGAAGGCGGGCCGGGAGGCCCCGAGGGCGAGCAGTTCCCCGACCGCGCGGTCCAGGTCGGGGACGGTGAAGTCGAGGTGCAGGTGGGTGCTCCCCTCGGGCCACCCCGGCGTTCGGTAGCCCTCGACGCGGACGAAAGCCAGTCCCGGCCCCGCACTGCCCGCGCTGAGGGAGCAGAAGTCCTGGTCGCTGTGGGTGAGCTCCCAGCCGGTGGCCTTCCGGTAGAAGTCGGCGAGCGCGACCGGGTCGGCGCAGTCGACGACCACGGTGGTGAGCTGTTCGAGAGCGGGCATGAGCGGACTCCTGACATCGCGAGATCGTGAACGACCGGAAGCCCCGCGGGCTTCGGGGAAGAGCCTCGCCCGGCCGCCCCGCCCGGGTCTTGAACATCCTTGCGGGGGTGGGGTTGTCGGACCCGCCCCGTACCGTACGGACCGTGCTCTCCGTCCAACCCGTCGCCACCCGGCCAGGCTTCGACATCAGCGCGGTCGCCTGCCGCAGCGACCACACCCGCTGGTCACCTCCCGAGGTCCGCGGCTACCACCGCATGGTGCTGGTACGGAGCGGCCGCTTCCGCCGCCGGGCCGCCGGGGCGGCCGTCGACCTCGACACGAGCCTCGCCTACGTCGGCACCCCCGGGGAGGAGGAGAGCTTCGCCCATCCCGCGGGCGGCGACCACTGCACGTCGATCAGCGTGACGCCGGCGCTCTGGCGCTCCCTGGCCGGGGACGGGAACGGGCCTTCGGCGGGGACGGTCTACGTCGATCCCCCGCTCGACCTCGCCCACCGGCGCATGCTCGCGGCCGCCCGCTCCGGGGACGTCGACTACGCCGTCACCGAGGAACTGCTGACCCTGCTCGCGAGCGCTGTCACCCGCACGGTGCCCGGGCCGACGCCCACGGCGGGGTCCTCGGCCCGCGACCGGGCGCTCGTCACCGCCGCCCGCGAGGCGATCGCCGACGAGCACCCCGCCTCCGTCAGCCTCATGTCCCTCGCCGACCTGCTCGGTGCCTCCCCCTACCGCCTGAGCCGCGCCTTCCCGCGAGAACTCGGCGTCTCGGTGACCCACTACCGCCACCGCGTGCGCATCGGCCGCGCCCTCGACCGCCTGGAGGCCGGCGAGACCAGCCTCAGCGTCCTCGCCGCCGACCTCGGCTACGCCGACCAGGCCCACCTCACCCGCACCCTCCGCCGCCACCTCGGCCACACCCCGACCGCCCTGCGCCGCCTGCTGGCACCCGGCGAACGGGACGAGGATCGGCTGACGGTCGGATGACGGGCCGCAGCGGGATCGAACAAATCCGGGACCACGGAACGACGAAGGCCCGGGCCGCGTGATGCGGTCCGGGCCTTCGTGAAGGCGGAGGATACGAGATTCGAACTCGTGAGGGGTTGCCCCCAACACGCTTTCCAAGCGTGCGCCCTAGGCCTCTAGGCGAATCCTCCGAGGGAGAGCTTAGTACATGTTTCGGGGTGCTCGCGACCACCTATCCCGCAGGCGGGAGGGTGGGGGTGGCCTGTGGATCGTCGGGGCGTGGATCCGGTAGTGTGGGGGTCAGCCCCTCGTGTGGCGTTATCTCTCTGAACCCCCCCAGGGCCGGAAGGCAGCAAGGGTAGGAGGGCTCTGGCGGGTGCACGGGGGGTCTTTGCGTTCCCGGGGCCCGGTAGGGGGTGAGGGGCGACGCGTTTGTCGGCCCGTCCCGATATCGTCGGTGGTGTGTCCCTAGCCCTGTACCGCCGCTACCGCCCCGAGACCTTCGCGGAGGTCATCGGGCAGGAGCACGTGACCGCCCCGCTTCAGCAGGCCCTGCGCAACAACAGGGTCAACCACGCGTACCTGTTCAGCGGGCCGCGCGGCTGTGGCAAGACGACGAGCGCGCGCATCCTGGCCCGTTGCCTCAACTGTGAGCAGGGGCCGACGCCGACGCCCTGCGGGGAGTGCCAGTCCTGCCGGGACCTCGCGACCGGCGGGCCCGGGTCGATCGACGTGATCGAGATCGACGCCGCCTCGCACGGTGGTGTGGACGACGCGCGCGAGCTGCGCGAGCGGGCGTTCTTCGCGCCGGTGCACAGCCGGTACAAGATCTTCATCCTGGACGAGGCGCACATGGTGACCTCGGCCGGCTTCAACGCGCTGCTGAAGGTGGTCGAGGAGCCGCCGGAGCACCTCAAGTTCATCTTCGCGACCACCGAGCCGGAGAAGGTGATCGGGACGATCCGGTCCCGGACGCACCACTATCCGTTCCGGCTGGTTCCGCCCGGCACGCTGCGCGACTACCTGGCGGAGGTGTGCGGCCGGGAGGGGATCCAGGTCGAGGACTCCGTGTTCCCGCTGGTGGTACGGGCGGGCGCCGGGTCGGTGCGCGACTCGATGTCGGTCATGGACCAGCTGCTGGCCGGGGCCGCGGAGAGCGGCGTCACGTACCAGATGGCCACGGCGCTTCTCGGGTACACCGACTCCGCGCTGCTGGACGAGGTGGTGGACGCCTTCGCCGCGCACGACGGGGCGACGGTGTTCCAGGTGATCGACCGGGTGGTCGAGGGCGGGCACGACCCGCGCCGCTTCGTCACCGACCTGCTGGAGCGGCTGCGCGACCTGGTGATCCTGGCCACCGTGCCGGACGCCGGGGAGAAGGGGCTGATCGACGCCCCGGCCGACCGGGTCGCGGTGATGCAGGCGCAGGCGGACGCGTTCGGCGCGGCCGAGCTGAGCCGGGCCGCCGACCTCGTCAACACCGGGCTGACCGAGATGCGCGGCAACGCGGCGCCCCGGCTGCAGCTGGAGCTGATCTGCGCCCGGGTGATGCTGCCCGGCGCGTACAGCGACGAGCTGTCGCTGCAGGCGCGGCTGGACAAGCTGGAGCGGCGGGCCGCGGCGGGCGGGTTCGCCGCGCCGCTGGCGGCTCCGGTGGGCATGCCGATGGCGGCCCCGATGGCGGTCGCGCCGGTGGCCGAGGTTCCGGCGGCTCCCGCCCCGATGCCGGCCGCACAGCCCGTACCCGCTCCGCAGCCCGCACCGGCTCCGCAGCCCGCCGGGCCTGCGCCGGGTGCCTGGCCGATCCCGCGCAGCTTCCCGCCCGCCGGCGGTGCCCCCGCCGGCGGTGCCCCCGCCGCGGCTCCCGCGGCGCCGCCTGTGGCGCAGCCGCAGGCCGTCCCGGCCCCGGCCCAGGCGCCGGCTCCCGCTCCCGTGCCCGCTCCTGCCCCCGCCCCGGCGGCTCCGGGTGGGAAGCCTTCGGCCTCCGCGCAGCAGGGGGCCGCGCAGGTCCGGCAGCTGTGGCCGCAGATCCTGGAGGCGGTGAAGAACCGCCGGCGCTTCACCTGGATCCTGCTCAGCCAGAACGGCCAGGTGGCCGGGTTCGACGGCAGCGTGCTCCAGGTGTCCTTCATCAACGCCGGCGCCCGGGACAGCTTCGTCGGCAGCAACAGCGACGACGTGCTGCGTTCCGCGCTGGCCGACGCGCTGGGCGTGGACTGGCGGATCGAGTGCATCGTGGACCCGTCCGGCGGCGCCGGAGGCCCGGGTGGCGGTGCGCCGGGTGGTGGCGCCCAGGGCGGCGGTGGCTGGGGAGCCCCGGCCCATCCGGCGGCCGCCGCGCCGTCGATGCCCGCCCCCGCGCCGGCGCCCGTGCAGGCTCCGCCGGTCCAGGCCGCGCCGGCGCCCGTTCAGGTGCAGCCCGTGCAGCCCGCGCCGGTGCAGGCCCCGCCGCCCGCGGCGCCGGCCCGTCCGGTGCAGTCGGTGGCCCCGGAGGACGACATCCCGGAGGCGGACGACCCGGACCTCAAGGAGGACGTGTTCTCCGGCCAGGAGCTGATCATCCGCGAGCTGGGGGCGACGGTGCTGGAGGAGATCCACCACCAGGGCTCCTGAGCGGAGCCCCTGAGCGGACCCTGAACCGGGCCCCTTTCCGGGGCCCGGAGCAGCGGGCAGCACGTAGGCTCGGCGGTGACGCACGAAGCACCGCAAGACAGCCGTGACAGCAAGGAGACAGCCGTGTTCCCCGGTGGTGGCCAGCCCAACATGCAGCAGCTGCTGAAGCAGGCGCAGAAGATGCAGCAGGATCTCGCGAAGGCCCAGCAGGAGCTGGCCGAGACGAAGGTGAACGGTACGGCGGGCGGCGGCCTGGTCGAGGCGACGGTGACCGGCGCCGGTGAGCTGGTGGCGCTGACCATCGCCCCGGCGGCCGTGGACCCGGAGGACACCGAGACCCTGGCCGACCTGATCCTGGCGGCCGTCCGGGACGCCAGCCAGACCGCGCAGAAGATGCAGGCCGAGCGCATGGGCCCGCTGACCCAGGGCCTGGGCGGCGGCATCCCCGGTCTGCCGTTCTAACCTCGGCTTCGAGTTCCAGAAGGTCTGAAGTTCAGACGACAGACCCATGTGATTTATGTGGGAGTCGGGCGTCGGGCGCTGTGTCCGACGCCCGATTCGTTGGATGATGGCACCGGAGCACCACCGGCCATCCGGTGCCATCGGCGAGCCGGTACGCCGGCCGTCCGGCACCACCGACCAACCGGCATCACGGCCGTCCGGCACCACCGACCAACCGGCATCACGGCCGTCCGGCACCACCGACCAACCGGTACCGCCGGACGACCGGCACCACCGACCATCCGAGGGAAGGCGCGACGTTGTACGAGGGCGTGGTTCAGGACCTGATCGACGAGCTGGGCAGGCTGCCCGGCGTCGGGCCCAAGAGCGCCCAGCGGATCGCCTTCCACGTGTTGCAGGCCGACCCGACCGACGTGCGCCGGCTGGCGCACGCCCTGCTGGAGGTCAAGGACAAGGTCCGCTTCTGCGTGGTCTGCGGCAACGTCGCGGAGGCCGAGCAGTGCCGGGTCTGCTTGGACCCCCGCCGCGACCTCGCCGTCATCTGCGTGGTCGAGGAGCCCAAGGACGTCGTCGCCATCGAGCGCACCCGTGAGTTCCGCGGCCGCTACCACGTGCTAGGCGGCGCGATCAGCCCCATCGAGGGCGTCGGCCCGGACGACCTGCGCATCCGCGAGCTGCTGTCGCGCCTCGCGGACGGCACGGTCACCGAGCTGATCCTGGCCACCGACCCCAACCTGGAGGGGGAGGCGACCGCCACCTACCTGGCCCGGCTCTGCAAGCCGATGGGCCTGAAGGTGACCCGTCTGGCGAGCGGCCTGCCCGTCGGCGGGGATCTGGAGTACGCGGACGAGGTCACCCTCGGCCGCGCCTTCGAAGGGAGACGACTGCTCGATGTCTGACCGGACGATCAACCAGCAGCCCCACACCCCCCGCCAGCAGTCCCACGGGGAACCCGGGGCCCACGCCCCGCACGCAGGGGCCCACGCCCCGCACGCGGAGGTCCATGCCCCGCACACCCACGGCCACGGTTCGGAGCCGGACGACTTCGCCGTGCAGATCGCCGACTCGGTGGAGAGCTTCGTGCTCGCCGTCACCGAGGTCGCCAAGGGCGACGAGCCCGGCAGCGCGGTCTCGCTACTGCTCCTGGAGGTCTCGCAGCTGCTGCTGGCGGGCGGCCGACTGGGCGCGATCGAGGACGTCCTCCCGGAGGACCGCTTCGAGCCCGACGCGGGCCCCGAGCCGGACGGCGAGCAGCTGCGCGAGCGCCTCGCCGAGCTGCTCGCGCCGATCGACGTCTACCACGAGGTCTTCGACCCGTACGGTCCGCCGGAGAAGCCCAACGCCTTCCGGATCTCGGACGACCTGGCCGGTGTGGTCAGCGAGCTCCAGCACGGCCTGACCCACTACCGCGAGGGCCGGGTCAGCGAGGCGCTGTGGTGGTGGCAGTTCTCGTACCTCTCCAACTGGGGCACGACCTGTACGGCGGTGCTGCGGGCCCTGCAGTCGCTGATCGCCCACGTCCGGCTGGACAGCCCGATCGGCGCGGTGCCGGACGGCGCGGACACCGACGACGACGGGCTCACCGACGAGCAGCTGGAGCAGCAGGCGGGCGACCTGATGGCGGCCGAGCTCGGTCTGGGCCGCTAGGCAGCAGGTCGCAGCCGGTACAGGAACGTCTGCAGGCGACAGGCGGCAGGCGACAGGCGGAATTCCGCAATGGCCGGCCCGGATTGTGACGGATGCCTCAGCGGCCCGGCCGGAAAAGGAAATCCGGCCGGATCGCCGCCCCCCGATCCGCCGATTCTTCGGAACCGCGCCGAATCGCCCGCAGACCTGGCGGCGGAGCCACCCACACGGCCGCTCACGTGCTGAAACTACCGTCTCACCATATGGAAAGCGCCAGTCGGGGCACCCCTGCTCGGTAGACTGACGACGACCGCACCCCCCTCTCCCCAGGGGGGTACGGGGGCCCGTAGCCCCCGGAAAAGACTTCGAGTCGAGGAGCGCACGTGGGCCTTGTCGTGCAGAAGTACGGCGGCTCATCCGTTGCGGATGCCGAAGGCATCAAGCGCGTGGCCCGCCGAATCGTTGACGCCAAGAAGGCCGGCCATGAGGTCGTCGTCGTGGTGTCCGCGATGGGCGACACGACGGACGAGCTCATCGAACTCGCCGAGCAGGTGTCACCGCTGCCTGCCGGCCGTGAGTTCGACATGCTGCTGACCGCTGGAGAGCGCATCTCCATGGCGCTGCTGGCCATGGCGATCAAATCCCTGGGGCACGAGGCGCAGTCCTTCACGGGCAGCCAGGCCGGTGTCATCACCGACTCCGTCCACAACAAGGCGCGCATCATCGACGTGACGCCGGGCCGCATCCGCACCGCCCTGGACCAGGGCAACATCGCGATCGTGGCCGGTTTCCAGGGCGTCTCCCAGACCAGCAAGGACATCACCACGCTGGGCCGGGGCGGCTCGGACACCACCGCCGTGGCGCTCGCCGCCGCGCTCAAGGCCGAGGTCTGCGAGATCTACACCGACGTGGACGGCGTGTTCACCGCCGACCCGCGCGTGGTGAAGAAGGCCCGCAAGATCGACTGGATCGCCTACGAGGACATGCTGGAGCTGGCCTCGTCGGGCTCCAAGGTCCTGCTCGATCGGTGTGTCGAGTACGCCCGTCGCTACAACATCCCGATTCACGTACGCTCGTCCTTCTCGGGTCTTCCCGGGACGATCGTCAGCAACGACAACCCGAACCAGCCCGAAGGGGGCGAGATGGAGCAGGCCATCATCTCCGGAGTCGCCCACGACACCTCCGAGGCCAAGGTCACGGTCGTCGGCGTGCCCGACAAGCCGGGCGAGGCGGCGCGCATCTTCCGCGCCATCGCCGACGCCGAGGTCAACATCGACATGGTGGTGCAGAACGTCTCCGCCGCGTCGACCGGCCTGACCGACATCTCCTTCACCCTGCCCAAGACCGAGGGCCAGAAGGCCATCGACGCACTGGGCCGGGTCAAGGAGGGCATCGGCTACGAGTCGCTGCGCTACGACGACGCGATCGGCAAGATCTCGCTGGTCGGCGCCGGCATGCGCTCCAACCCCGGGGTCACGGCGACCTTCTTCGAGGCGCTGTCCGCCGCGGGCGTCAACATCGAGCTGATCTCCACCTCGGAGATCCGCATCTCGGTGGTCACCCGCGCGGATGACGTCCCGGAGGCCGTCCGGGCCGTGCACAGCGCCTTCGGCCTGGACAGCGAGAGCGACGAGGCCGTCGTCTACGGCGGCACCGGGCGATGACCCGGGAGCGGAGCGGGAGCGCCGGGCGATGACCCGGGCACCGGGCCGGGACGCCGGGCGATGACCTGGCGTCCGAACCTCGCCGTCGTCGGCGCCACCGGCGCGGTCGGCGAGGTGCTGCTCGGGCTGCTCTCCCTCCGCCAGGACGTCTGGGGCGAGATCCGCCTCGTCGCCTCCCCGCGCTCGGCCGGCCGTACGGCGGTGGTGCGCGGGGAGTCCGTCCGGGTCGTCCCGCTGGCCGAGGAGGCCTTCGAGGGGGTCGACGTGGCGGTGTTCGCCGTCCCCGACCAGGTCTCCGCCCAGTGGGCGCCGATCGCGGCGGCCAAGGGCGTCGTGGTGATCGACGACTCGGCCGTCTTCCGCACCGCCGAGGACGTGCCGCTGGTCGTCCCCGAGGTCAACGCGGCCGCGCTGCGGATCCGCCCGCGCGGGATCGTCTCCAGTCCGGCCGGCACCGCCCTCGCGATGATCGCCGTACTCGGCGCGCTGCACGCCGAGTACGGGCTGGCGCAGCTGGTGGTCGCCTCCTACCAGGCCGCCGACGGCGAGGGCCGCGCCGGCGAGGCGGCGCTGCGCGCGCAGACCGCTCTGGTGGCGGGCGCCGAGGTCGGCCGGCAGACCGGTGACCTGCGCGCGCTGATCGCCGATCAGGGTCCGTTCGCCGCCCCGCTCGCGTTCAACGCGGTGCCCTGGACCGGCGGGTTGCGCGAGGGCGGCTGGTCCGCCGAGGAGATGGGCATCCGCGACGAGTCCCGCAAGGTCCTCGGCCTGCCCGCCCTGAAGGTCTCGGCGACCTGTGTCCACATCCCGGTCGTCCGCACCCACGCGCTGGCGGTGCACGCCCGGTTCGAACGGGAGGTCACCCAGGAGCACGCGCAGGACATCCTGCGGGACGCGCCCGGCGTGGTCCTCTACGACGACCCGGCGGCGGGCGAGTTCCCGACGCCGAACGACGTGGTCGGAACGGACCCGGTCTGGGTCGGGCGGGTCCGGCGGGCGCTGGACGAACCGGACGCGCTGGACCTCTTCCTGTGCGGGGACAACCTGCGCAAGGGCGCGGCGCTCAACCTGGTGCAGCTGGCCGAGCTGGTGGCGGCGGAGCTGACGGCGGGCCAACCGGCCGAGTAGGCGCCGGTTTTCCCCACCTGTCCATACCTGTGTCCGCTCCTCGACACAATCTGTCCGGAATCCCGTGGGAATCCCCTGGAGCCCGCTTCCGCCGATGCGGAAGAATGGGCCCCGGGCCGGGCAACCATGACAGGGGATCGAGTGTCCAACGTGCGTGGCGAACGTGATGGTGGGGGCAAGGGCGGGCATCCCGGCGAGAGCCGCGGTGTCCTTCCCGTCGCGCGCCCCGTGGCCTGCGAGTAGGCCGGAAGAAGACCAGATGACGGCGGCCGCACCCGGTGCGGCGGACTCCGGCGCGGGTACCGACGCGGGTACCAGCGAGGACCTGCTCACCGCGACCTACCAGGCGCACTACCGCTCGCTGCTGCGGCTCGCCGCGCTGCTCCTCGACGACCTCTCGACCTGCGAGGACGTCGTCCAGGAGGCGTTCATCCGGGTGCACGCCGCCCGGCGCCGGGTGCGCGAGCCCGAGAAGACCCTGGCCTACCTCAGGCAGACGGTCGTCAACCTGTCCCGCTCCACGCTGCGCCGCCGCATCCTCGGGCTGCGACTGCTGCCGAAGCCCATGCCTGACATGGCCAGTGCAGAAGAAGGTGCCTACGATGCCCTGGAGCGCGACCAGTTGAAGGCCGCGCTACGTGGTCTGCAACGCCGTCAGCGGGAGGTTCTGGTGCTGCGTTACTTCGTGGACATGACGGAGGCGCAGGTCGCCGAGACCCTGGGCATCTCGCTCGGCTCGGTGAAGGCCTACGGCTCGCGTGGACTCGCCGCCCTCCGCGTCCAGATGGAGGCCGGACATGGCTGAGGCGGACGGCGCCTCCGACCCGAACGGGCCTGACGCCTCCATCCCGAACGCGCCCGCCGCGAACGTGCCCGCCGCGAACGTGCCCGCCGCGAACGTGCCCGCCCCGAACGCGCCCGGCGCCGCGAACGCGTCGTCGTCCGAGTCCGACTCCCTGACCCCGGAGCTGCCGGACCTGTCCACCGAGGAACGGGCACTGCGCGAACTGCTGCACGGCGCCGTCTCCGGCATCCAGCCCGCGTCCGAGGCGCTGCCGCGGATCCGCCGGGCGGTGCCCCGCCGTCAGGCCGCCCGGCGCGGCGCCTGGACCGGGGTGGCCGCGCTCGCCTTCGTCGTCGCGATCGGCCTGCCCGTCCTGCACGAGGGGGAGCACCTCGGGCTCTCCGTCGGCCCCGGATCGGCGGACGCCAAGAGCCCGGCCGCCACCTCCTCCAGCGGTGTCACCGGAAGCGCCGGCGGCACCGGCGGGGCCTCGCACGGGGACCCGAGCGGTACCGGCGGGGCCACGTCGCCGTCCGGTTCGGCCACGGCCCCGCACACCCCCGGCGGCGGGCTGACGCACACCGACGGCGGCGTCGCGCCCTCCGGCACCGGTGGCGCCGACGGCGGCGGCATCGTCCCGCTCTGCACCCGGACGGACCTCGGCGAGGGCGTCTCGCAGGTCGGCGCGGCCGACGGTACCGGGCGGATCTACGGCTCCTTCACGGTCTACAACGTCTCCGGGCACAGCTGCCGGCTCGGTGGGCCGGGCTCGGTGGCGGTCACCGCCGTCAGCGGCGGCGACCGCGGCCGCGTCCACTCCGCCGACCACGCCCCGGGCGACCCGGCCGCCGACCTGCCCGCGATGGACGGGGAGCCGCCGGTGCTCGCGCCGCGGGCCGGGTACCGGGTGCCGTTCGCCTGGGTCCCCGAACGGACCTGCACCGGCTCCGGTCCCCTGACCACCCCGGCGTCGAACGGCGTCAACCAGGTGGCCCTGCGCTCGGACGTCCCGGCCGTCGAGTCCGGTGCCCCGGCCTCCGTCACCAGCGACGCGCCCAGCGCCAACCCGCCGGCCTCCTCGTCCCCGTCGGCGGAACCCACCACGGCCCCCAGCCCGAGCGCCAGCCCGACCGGGAACCCGCCCACCGCGGCGCCCACCGTGACCATCGCCCACACCCCCGCCCCCGGCAGCCCGGCGGTCGCCACGGCGACCCTGCCCGTGTCGTGCGGCGGCACCGTCTACCGCGGCGGCGTCCAGGGCCTGGGCGGCCCGGCGCCGCAGCCGTCGGGCTCACCGACGGCGGGGTGACCGCCCGGCGGTGCCCGGCGGTGCCGGCGGTGCTCGGCGGGTCGTAGCGGGCCGGAGGCCGCCGGGTTCGGGGCCCGGGGGGCGGGCCGGGTGTGAGGAGTGGATACCGTGGGGGTGTGTACCGGTTCCTCCTGACTCCGCGCTGGCTCGGCGGCACCGTCGTGGCCGTGGCGGCCGTGGCGGTCTGCCTGTTCCTGGGCTCCTGGCAGCTCGGCCGGTTCGAGGACCGGGTGTCCACGCACCAGGAGACCAAGCAGGCGATCACCGCTTCGAGTGATGCCCGGCCGCTCGACGCGCTGCTCAACCAGGCGACCCCGCAGGTGACCACCGAGACCGTCGGCAGGACCGTCACGGTGACCGGCAGCTACGACACCGAACACCAACTGCTCGTTCCCAACCGCGTGGTGGACGGCAAGCAGGGCTACTACGTGCTCACCCCGCTGCGCACCCCCGACGGACACGCCGTCGCCGTGGTGCGCGGCTGGGCGGCCGGGGCCCCGGCCGTCGCCGGGCCGCCGCCGGGCGGAGAGGTGACGGTGACCGGTCGCCTGCAGGCCAACGAGGCCGTGGGCAGCAACGGCGCGGTGGCGGGCGGCCTGCCCGCCGGGCAGCTCGGCATGATCAACCGGGCGTCGCTGCTGAACGTGCTGGAGTACGACGGCTGGTACGACGGCTGGGTGGCCGCCGACGACGTGCCCGCCGGGCTGGCCTCCGTACCGAGCGTGCAGCCGCAGGGCGGGGACGGGCTCACCCTGCGCGCGTTCCAGAACCTGGGCTACACCCTGGAGTGGTTCGTCTTCGCCGGGTTCGTCGTCTTCATGTGGTTCCGCCTGGTGCGCCGCGAGGCGGAGGCGGAGCAGGACCGGGCCCTCGGACTGGACCCGGTCCTGGACTGACCGGCGGAGTCCCGCTCCGCCCCCGGCTCAGCGCTTGGTCGGCAGGGCCGGCGCCGGCGTCGGCTTGACCGCCGGCGGGGGCGGCGTCGGAGTGGGCGTCGGGAGGGCCGGCTGGGTCGGGAGCAGCGACTGGGTCGGCGAGGACGAGCCGCTGGGAAGCGGCGTCGGGTCGCTGTGGCAGTGGCCGTTGCCGCTGCCGTTACCGCTGCCGCCGTGGTCGTCGTCGGAGTCGTAGTGGTCGATGTGGTGGTGCACGGTGCGACCGCTCTTCGACCCCTTGGAGCCCTTCGAGCCCGAGGAACCCTTGGAGCCGCTGGACCCCTTCGATCCCTTGGCGAGTTCGACGGTGCCGTCCGGGTCGGTCGGCTCGTACGCCGTCAGCAGCACGGACGTGCCCGCGGCCCCGCCACCGACCGTGCTCCCCGTGCTCCCCGCGCCCGGTGCGCTCGCCTTGGTCGCGGTGGCGGGCGGTGCCGCGGGCGGTGTGGCAGCGGGTGCGGCGGGCGGCGTGGCGGCCGAGCTCGTGGGCACGACCGCCGAGGGGCTCGGCACCACCGGGCCCGCCGGGGGCGGGCAGGAGGCGTCGTTCTGCTGCGAGCCTGAGCAACCGGTGAGTACCAGGGCCCCGGCGACCGCCGCCCCCGCGAGCATCAGCAGGCGTCTCACGCCTCCCCTCCGGCGCCGCTCGCAGCGGCCTCCGCCGGCGCCGCGCCCAGGTGCCGCCGGACGAAGTCGATCTCCAGCCGCAGCTGCTTGATCCGCTCCTCCACCACCAGCGACCCGTGCCCCGCGTCGAAGCGGTACACCTCGTGCGGCTTGCTGAGCCGCTCCAGCCGCTCGACGTAGTTGTCGATCTGCCGGATCGGGCAGCGCGGGTCGTTGACCCCGGCGCTGATGTACACCGGCACCCGCACCTGCTCGACGTAGGTCAGCGGCGAGGAGGCGGTGAAGCGCTCCGGGACCTCCTCCGGGGTGCCGCCGAAGAGCGTGCGGTCCAGCGACTTGAGCGCCTCCATCTCGTCGGCGTACGCCGTGTGGTAGTCCGCGACCGGCACGGCGGCCACGCCGAGGGCCCAGCTGTCGGGCTGGACGCCGAGGCCGAGCAGGGTCAGGTAGCCGCCCCAGCTGCCGCCGGTGAGCACCAGCCGGGCCGGGTCGGCGAGCCCGCTGTCGACGGCCCAGGCGCGGACCGCCGCGATGTCCTCCAGCTCGATCAGGCCGACCCGCTCGTGCAGCGCGTCCGTCCAGGCCTGGCCGTAGCCGGTCGAGCCGCGGTAGTTGACCCGGACCACCGCGAAGCCGTGGTCCAGCCAGGCGGCCGGGCCGGCGGCGAAGGAGTCGCTGTCGTGGTGGGTCGGGCCGCCGTGGATCTCGAACACGGTCGGGTACGGGCCCTGCGCGGGCGTCGTCGGCCGCTGCACCAGGGCGTGCACCCGCCCGCCGGGGCCGTCCACCCAGACGTCCTCGACCGGCACCGAACCGGGCGGCACCGCGCCGGGCGCCCGCAGCACGACCGTCCCGGAGGTGGAGCGGACGGCGGAGGGCTCGGCGGCGGAGGACCACAGGTACTCGACGGTGCCGTCCGGGCGGGCGGTGGCGCCGCCGACGGTGCCGCGCGGGGTGTCCAGGCGGGTCAGCAGGCCGTCGGCGAGTCCGTACGAGAACAGCTCGCTGCGCGCCTCGTACTCGTGCTCCACCAGCAGTTCCCCGGCGCCGGGGCGCCACTGCGCGGAGACGTCGCCGGGCAGTTCGCGGCCCTGCTCGTCGCGCAGCGGGAGGGCGGTCTCGACGCCGGTGGCGACGTCCCAGATCATCGGCTCCCAGCGGCCGGTGCGCTGGTGGGCGACCAGCAGGCGGGTGTCGCCCTCGACCGGGGCGAAGCCCAGGCAGGCGACGCCGCGCGGCTCGTCCCGGCCGGTGACCTCGTCCAGCTCGGCGACGGTCTCGACGCCGCCCTCCCTGGTGATCCGGACGACCCGGATCGCGGCGTGCATCGCGTCGCCGTGCTCGGTGTGGTCGATGGCGAGCAGCGTGCTGTCGTGGCTGAGGTCGCCGACGCCGCCGTACTCCTCGTGCCGGTAGATCTCGACCGGCTCGGCGCTGCCGGGGCGGTGCAGGTGCAGGGTGGTGCCGTCCTCGTCGGTGGAGCGGCCGACGACCACGGTGCCGTCGCGGCCGAGCACCAGGCCGGCCGAGTAGGAGGCGGCGAGGCCGGGCACGGCCTCCTCGTCGGGGCCTCCCGCGAACGGCTGGCGGCGCCAGACGCCGAACTCGTCGCCGTCGTGGTCGTCGAACCACCAGACCCAGTCGCCGTCGGGGGACAGCTCGGCGTCGGTGGTGCCGTTCGGACGGTCGGTGACCTGGCGGTGGGCGCCGGTGGCGCGGTCCCAGGCGTAGACCTCGTAGGTGCCGGTCGCGTTGGACACGTACAGCGCCCGGTCCGGGGCGTCCTCGGCCCAGTCGGGCAGCGACACCCGGGCCGCCCTGAACCTCTGCTCCCACGCCGGGACGGCGCTCTTCTCCTCGCTCATCCGACCATCCAACCCGATCGGGGGGAGGGAAGGGAACGGGCGGGCGGGCTTCGGCCCGCCCACCCGGGCGTCGGCGGGCGTGGTGAAGACCAGCCAGGCGCCGAGGGCGTCCGGACCACGGCCGAACCGGAGGTGCAGGGCGAGCACCAGGAAGAAGGAGCCCTGGCCGAGCCAGAAGGCGAGTTGGGCGAGCAGACCGGCGCTGAAGGAACGGCTGCGGAACAGCCGGGTGTCGACCGGCGGGGTGCCGGCGGTGGCGCCTTGACCGGTGGCGCTGGAGGTGGCGTTCGGGCTCTCCGACGGGGGAGCCGGAGGCAGCGAGACCGGTGGCAGCGCGGCCGGTGACGGCCCGGCGGGCGGCGGGGCGCGCGCCGACCGGCTGCCGGCCGGCCTCGCCGCACTTGGACTGCTCACCGAACTCGCCGCCGACCAGCCGCTGTTGTGCCTCCTGGACGACAACCAGTGGCTGGACCGGGCCTCACTGGACGCGCTGCTGCCGGCCGCCCGTCGGTTCCAGGCCGAGCGGGGTCGTCCTGCTGCCCGCCGCCCGCACCGGCGGGGTGTCCGCGTCCGGGGCCGGCGGCACCCCGGCCGGCACCCCGCAGTCCCCCCCTCACCCCCCGGGAACTCCAGATCGCCCGCCTCGCCGCCCAGGGCCTCACCAACCGCGACATCGCCGACCGGCTCTTCCTCGGCCCCCGTACGGTCGCCCACCACCACTACAGGGCCTACCCGAAGCTCGACATCACCTCCCGCACCGAACTCACCACCGTCCTCTGACCGGACCCCGGCCACGACGCGGGTGAACCACGCGCGGGCCCGGATCGGCGGAACGCCACGGAAGGAGGAAGGTGCTCGGACGGATCCCCGTCGCCGGGTCGGCTGAGGCACGGTCACCCGGTGGGCCGGGCACAACGACAGAGGCCCTGCCGGATTTCTCCGGCAGGGCCTCTGCAGTGGGTCGGGGTGGCGGGATTTGAACCCACGGCCTCTTCGTCCCGAATGAGGTCCGGGGCGGCGGCCGACCTGCGCAGACGCGCGAACGCCCTGGTCAGAGCGTTGGTATTCGTTGGTTCTCGCCGGATCGGCAAGGGGTGAATCTCAAGATCTTCTCCCGAGATTCTCCCGGCGCCTCAGTCGGGGCTATCCGTCTTGATCAAACACAGATCTCCTGCGCCGCAGGTGCAGTTGAATGTTCTCCGGCCCGTGATCGGCCGATCCCTGAAGGGGTAGATGCCTCATGACCATTGCAGCGAAGACGCCCGCCGTCTGCGCCCGATGCGGCGCCCGGCTGAGCCGCAGCAACACCGACACCGTGTGCAGCCCGTGCCGCCGGGCGATCGGACCCGCCGGCCCGGTCGCTCCGGGTGCCGCGACGGCCGAGCCTGTCAGCTGGCTCTCCACCTCGGCTGAGCGCACCGCGCCGCCGGACGGGTCCAACCTCGGCGACGTTCTGAAGGCCTACCGCGCGCTCCACAAGCTGAAGCAGCAGGACCTCGCCGACCTGCTCGGCTACGACCAGTCGTACGTCTCGTTGTTGGAGCGCGGGAAGCGGGTGATCAAGGACATGGACGAGCTTCGGCGCTTGGCCCAGGTGCTGGGACTGCCCGAGGACGAGTTGGGCTTGCTGCCGGCCGCCGAGGCAGCCGTCGTCTCGGTTCCCAGCGACGAGAGCGGCCCGCAGGTCGCGGTCGAGGAACAGCGCCGTTGGCGGATGACTCGCCGGGACCTGAACCGGCACCGGAGTCAGCTCACCAAGGCCGCCGCCCGGCTTTACCCCGGCGTGGACCGGGCAGGAACCAGCCCGGTGCTCACGCGGGCCGGGTGGATGTGGCCGAGCCCCCTGGACTTCGGTGACATCGACCTCACGTGGATGACGCAGACGGTTCCGCCGGAGGTCGTGGGTGCTGAAGTCGAGTCCGAGGGCGTCCGGCCCTTGGCTGCGACCGGCGGGCGGTTCGCCCGGTACTCGCAGGCCATCCGTATGGTCGACCGGCCGTCGCTATTCGTGAACCGGCCGAGCTTCCGGCTGCTCGACGTTACCCAGGTCGACGGCCGGCCCAAGCTGTCGTTCGGCTACACGACCTACTTCGACATGGCAGACGTCTGCGAGGGCGTGGCCCATGAGCTGGCGGGCGCGTGGCTGGCGACCGGCAGCGACCCCGCATGGATCGGTGAGCCGGACTGGGACGCACTCCCGTTCCGCTCGCTGGTCGGCGACCCGTTCGACCTCGGTCGTCGTCCGCTGCTGCCGTCCATCGACACCCTGACCATCCGGTTGGCGCCGGATGGCACGGCGTCGTTCCCGCTGCACCACCGGGCCGCGAGCAACGTGGCGTTGGCCGGCGGGACGTACCACATCATGCCCGCCGGGGTGTTCCAGCCGTCCTCGGTGATGCCATGGGACCAGTCGAACGACTTCGACCTCTGGCGCAACGTGCTCCGGGAGTACGCGGAGGAGTTCCTGGGCGACCCCGAGGCCGATGGCAGCAGCGGCGAGCCAATCGACTACGACGGGGTCGAGCCGTTCCGCACGCTCAACGAGGCCCGACGCGCGGGAAAGGTCCGACCGTACTGCTTCGGGATCGGCTTGGACCCGCTCACGCTGGCGGGCGAGATCCTCAGCGTCGTGGTCATCGACGCCGACGTCTACGACTCGGTGTTCTCCGGCATGGTCTCCCGCAACACCGAGGGCAGCGTCATTGCCGGCGCAGGCAACGCCAAGGGGATCGACTTCACCGCGGCCAACGTTCGCCACCTGCTGGACAATGAACCGCTCGCGTCTGCCGCCGCCGCGTGCCTCGACCTGGCGTGGCAGCATCGCGGACTGATCCTGAACTGAGGAGGAAATCCGTGCGCGTACTCGTGACGGGCGCCTTCGGGTTTGTCGGCAACGCCGTTGTCCGACGTCTCGCCGAGGCGGGCCACGAGGTGGTTGCCCTGACCCATCGGCCACCGGGGGCCCCGCTCCCCGAGCTGCCGGTGGCCGAGGTGGTCCACGGCGACATTCGCGACGAGCAGGCCGTTGCGTCGGCCGTGCGCGGCGTGCACGCCGTCTGCCACCTGGCCGCGCTCACGCGGGTGCGCGAGTCCTTCGAGATGCCTGACGAGTACCACGACGTCAACGTCAACGGCACCGCGACCCTGCTGGCCGCGCTGCCCGGTCGAGCTGCCGTGGATCGCCCGGTGGTCGTGCTCGGTTCGACGGCCGCGATCTACGGTGCCCCTGAGCAGCAGCCCATCGGCGAGGACGTCGTGCCTGCTCCGAGCAACCCGTACGGTGCTTCGAAGCTCGCCGCGGATGAGCTGCTCAAGCGCGAGGGGGAGCGTGGCACCGTCCAGGCGGTGAGTTTGCGGTGCTTCAACATCGCAGGCTCGGTGGGTGGGGTGGGGGACACCGATGAGTCCCGGATCATCCCGAAGGCGCTTGCCGTGGCGGCCGGCCGCTACCCGCACTTGGAGATGAACGGCGATGGGAGTGCCGTCCGGGACTTTGTCCATGTGGATGACCTGGCCCGCGCGTACGTCTTGGCGTTGCGCGCTGGGGACTTCGCGTACCGGGCCTACAACGTGGGCGCGACTCCGGCGAGCATGCGCGAGATTGTCGATGCCGTGGAGCAGGTCACTGGGCGGCCGGTGCCGGTGGTTCACCGCCCTCCGCAGCCAGAACCGCCCCGGCTGGTCGCCGACCTCACCCGAATCACGACCGAGTTCGGATGGAAGCCCGAGCGGTCCGGCCTCCAGGACCTGATCCGAGACGGGTGGGCGGCGACCAGCCGCGGCGGGCTCTGACCTACTCCGCCAGGCGGCTCTTCACGCTGTCGGGAAGCGCGTCGAACGCGTCCCGCCAGCGGTGAAGGGCCGCTTCGGCGCCTTTGGCCTCGCCTCCGGCGTGAGTCAAGCTGCGGAGTGCCTGCTCGATCGCATTGCCGGCTTGCAGCACCGGTACGGCCCAGTCGGCGGCGCCCCGGGAGTGCCCCGCCAAGCGCGGCGGGAACTGGACGAACACCCCCTTGCCCTGATGTCCGACCACGTAGCCCTCGGCGCGAAGCAGCGAGATAGCAGCCTTCACGACGGTGCTCGACACGCCGTAGTCGTCCATCAGCTTCCGCGTTGACGGCAGTGCGGAACCTGCGGCCAGCTTGCCGCTGCGGATCTGTTCCCGCAGGTCATCGGCTAGCTGGAGATAGGCCGGCTCGCCTTGGAACTCGGTCACCAGTGATCCTCCAGTCGACGTCTCGCACTTAGTGCACCAGTGTGCCGCAGGCTCGTTGCGGCGAAGCGCTTGCCAACTTGGCGCACTAAGTGCACCATGTTCATTGTGAGGGCAACGCCCCGGCGGAAGGCCTCATATGACAGGCCGTCATTGGTCTGGCGCTGTGCGTCGGAGCAGGCTTGTCGCAGCAGAGCGGACCCGAGATCAAGTGGGGCCGTTGCGAACACCATCAGCTCCTGAGGCCCTTCTTTGGGCTGCCCTGAGCTGCACAAGTACGTCCGGAAGTCGGCTCGCGAGGGTCGGCCAGGGAAGCGCAGTTCCTTGAGAATCGTCGTCCGCCGTGAGGCGCCGGCTTCATATCGATCGTGCGAGACCGACGCGAGGGCGGCGGTTGCGGAAGGCACCTAGGGGGCTTGGGCCCGCCGGGGAGTTGAACCACCGCGACACGCGCTCTCCCCCTACGCGTGGCATGCCATCCCTTCGGGGGTGTGGGGCCGGACGGACGCTGACCAGACCGATTACGTACGGCTGGATGGCGAGTCGAGTGGACCAGCGGAGTCTCAAAGCACGTGGCGGGATGAGACAGACCGCCCCCGGGGCGACCGGGTGATGTCGCCGGCGGCTGCGAGCCACGCAGCACCCCGATCCGGGGTGCGCCGCCCTGCTAGTGCTGAGCAGAGAGGAAGCACCGGACCAGGCCCGAGAGACCTGACGCCCGTAGGACGGGCAACCCCCAATCATCGGCCCCACCAAGGGCTTTGAGCCGAGGAGGGCGCGCCCATGGGCATGCCCCAGAGCTGTATCCGGCCCCGCCGCTAACCAGCGGGCGGGGCTCACCGATCCCGGTCGCTTACCAGCGATCACGGTCCCCGGCGCGTGCCGACCGCCCACGTGGCGGCGGGTACGCGTCGGGTTCCGCGGCTGCTCGTGAACGACGAGAAGCTGAGCCCGCGAAGCGGGCCGCCGCGCTCCGGCCAAGGAACGCGCGGCGGCCCTGCGGGCTCACCCCCAGATTGGACGAGGTGAACCCATGAAACTCATTGTCGCAGGCCAGGAGGCCGCGACCCCCGCCGAGTTCGCGGAACTCGCGTGGGGGACCGGCGTCGACTTCGGCTTCGGCGTCGACGTCGAGCTGTTCGACGGCAGCGCCGACAGCTCCGACGAGGACCGGATCGTCCGGCTCGACGTCGCCCGGGCGGTCCTGAAGGACCTGGACGGGCCGGCGGCCCGGTTCGCGTCCGCCCTGATGCGCACGGCCGAGCGCCGCCGGGTCCTGACCTGGAAGGCGGCCGCGTGATGACCCTCAAGCGGCAGCAGTTCCTCACCGCCACCCGCACCCCGCACCTGACCGCCGGCCCGGCGGTCACCGTGCTCGCCGAGTACCGCCCGGACGGCGGGGGCGACCTGCGCGGCGCCGCCTGCGCCGGCGTCGACAGCACCCTCTTCTACCCGGAGGTCGACGAGGACGCCCCGGACTTGGAGGTCGCTCGTGCGGCGGCCGCGTGGGCCGAGCGCCGCGCCAAGATGTTCTGCGCCGGATGCCCGGTGCGCACGATGTGCCTGGAGCTGGCCCTGGAGCGCCACGAGAAGCACGGCATCTTCGGTGGACTGAACGCCGCCGAGCGCGCCGCGCTGCACCGCCGCCGACAGGACACGGCCCGCGAGCGTCGCGCCGCCGCCGGGGGTGCTCACCGATGACCGCCCCGATGCTCACCGCGCTCACGACGCGCTCACCGCGCACCCGGCGGTGGTCGCAGTGAGCGCGCCGATGAGCAAGGAACAGATCCGCTCGGCCGAGGTGGCGCTGGCCGTGGGGACGTGGACGATCACGCTCGGCGCGGTCATCTACAGCATGCTCACGGTCACCCCGCTCATGTCCAAGCACAGCCCGGACGGCTGGAAGTGGACGGCCCCGATCCTGCCGCTGGTCGTGGACGCGGCCGTGGTGATCGTGGTCCGCCTGGACAGCACGCTCGCCCGCCTCGGCGGCGACGGCGGCTGGTGGCCGGTCGTGCTGCGCTGGATGACCGGCGCCATGACCGTGCTGCTCAACGTGGGTCAATCCGCGTTGGACCACGACAAGGTCGGGGTGGCGGTCCACTCGGTGGCGCCGCTGCTGCTGATCGTCACGGCAGAGACCTCACTCGCCTACCGGCGGGCGATCGCCGCCGCCTTGGCCACCCATAAGGCCCATGAGCGCGATGAGCAGACCGAACGCGAGCGTCGCACCGAGCAGCGCCAGCAGGAGGAACGCGAGGAGCGGCAAGCCCAGCAGGAGCGGGCCGACCAGCGCGAGCGTGAGCGCCGTGAGCACGACGAGAGGATGGCCACCCAGCAGCGAGAGCACGAGCTGCGGATGGCCGACGACGAGCGCCAGGAACAGCGGCGCCTGGATGACGCCGAGCGGACCGATCGTGAGCGCCGTGAGCACGAGGCGAGCGAGCGTGAGCGCCGTGAGCACGAGCGTGAGCAGGCCGCCGCTCAGGACGCCGAGCGGCAGCGGCAGGAACTCCTGACCGCGCCCGCCACGGACGTGCGCCTGCCCGAGGACCAGGCCCGCCTGAAGATCCAGGCCTGCGTGAAGCTCGCTGTCCCGCAGCGCCGGGCCGCCGAGCTGACCGGCTGGTCGGCCGGCTGGGTCGCCGCCCGCTACCAGGAACTGCGCACGACCGCCCCGGAGCGTCCCGCCCTGCACTCCGTCCCGGCCGAGGCCGACGAGGCCACCGCGTCGGACGCCGCCTGAGACCACGAGAGGACCCGTCATGAGCACCGACCGCATCCCGGCCCCGCAGCCGGAGTTCGAGCAGACCCGCGTCGTGGACGTCTTCCCGCTCCACGGCTTCATGTGCGCCCAGACCAGCAACGAGGACGGCTCCGTGCGCTGGTGGCACCTGTTCACCCTCGCCGGGCGCTCGCTCGGCTCCACCAACCGCCCCGAGCTGATCGGCTCCCTGATCCAGCAGACCCGCTGACCCCCGAGGAGAAGCCATGAGCACCGTCCGCACCGTCCGCACCTTCCGCGCCACCGACGCCACCAAGCTCGTCCTCGACCTGCCCACCGGCGACGTCCGCGTCTGCACCGACCCCAACGCCACGGCCATCACCGTCATCCTCGCCACCGACGACGACCACGGCCCCGCCGCCGACGCCGTCAACCAGGTCTGGGTGCAGGAGGGGCGCGACACCCTGAGCATCGACGTCCCGCAGGTGGACAGCGGCGGCATCACCATGACCGCCCGCGGCCGCAACGTCGTGTTCCACTCCGTCGGAACCAGGAACACGATGATCATCGATGGCCGGGTCATCACCTCCGGCGATGTGCACGTCGGCGTCAGCCCGGTCACCGCCACCGTGTTCATGCCGCCCACCGCCCGCGCCATGGCCCTCAAGACCATCTCCGCCGACCTCACCGCCACCGGCCACCACCGCCTGCTGGCCGCCACCTCCACCTCCGGCGACGTCCGCGTCGATTCCGCGGACATCCTGACGGTCACCACGGTCTCCGGCGACGTCACCGCCCAGCGCATCGGCGCCGACGCCGAGATCATGTCCACCTCCGGCGACGTGCGCATCGGCGTCCACGAGGGCCACACCGCCAACATCGACACGGTCTCCGGCGACGTCCGGCTCACCGCCGGCACCCGCGCCACCGGCAGCGTGTCCGTCCGCACGGTCTCCGGCGACATCACCCTGACCGGCACCGGGCGCCTCGACGTCACCGCCCACACCGTCTCCGGCCGCAAGCACCAGGGCTGACAGGGGTCCAGGACGTGTCCGTCACCGAGATCACCGTCGTCTCCTTCGGCTACCTGCACGGCGCCGCGCCCGAGGCGCACCTGACCCTTGACCTGCGCCGCCACTTCCGTGACCCGCACATCGACCCGGCCCTGCGTCACCAGAGCGCCCACGACCTGCCGGTACGCCGGGCCGTGCTCGCCACCCCGGGCGTCCGGGAGCTGATCGCCGGTGCCGCGCTGGTGGCGGACTCGTTCGACGCCGGTCCGTCCGACGCGCCGCTGACCATCGCGGTCGGCTGCGCGGGCGGGCGGCACCGCGCCGCCACCGTCGCCAGCGTCCTCGCCAAGCGCCTCGCCAAGACCGGCGCGACTGTCAGCCTCGCCCACCGCGACCTCGACAAGCCCGTCGTCGACCGCTGACCAGGAGTCCTCCATGAACCGCACCGACGCCAACGCCCTCGCCGCCGCCCTCGACCGGGGCGCCGCCGACAAGACCAAGGCCGCCCGCTCCGGCGACGCCGTCGCCGCCGACCCCACCAACGACGACCTCACCCGCCGGCAGGCGTCCGCCGCCGCCCGCATCCTGCGCGGCCAGGCCCACGACATGCGCGCCGACGCCGCCGCCATCCGCAACGGCGCCAACCCCACCGACCTCGGCTACACCGACTGACCTGGAACGGAGACACCATGAACAGCATCCGAGCCGCCCGGTTCGCCGCTGCCTACGCCCTTCTCCGATCGGCGGCGGACGTCGCCGACCACTGGATCCAGACCGACCACCAGGCCACCACCAAGGGCCTGCCGGGGGTGGCCGGGCGTGAGGCCTGCGCCGCCCACGTCGCCTCCTACGTCGCCGTTCAGGGCGCCGCTCTGCTGGGCGGCGCCCGCCTGCTCGGAATCCGTCTGCGGCCCGGCCCGGTGGCCGCTGCCCTCGCGCTCAGCGCGGTCACCCACTACGTCGCCGACCGGCGCGAGCCCCTGCGCCGCCTCGCCGACGCCACCGGCAAGGGCGACTTCGCGCGGCTGGCCGACCACGGCATGAACGGCAGCTACTGCCTCGACCAGGCCTGGCACCACGCCGCCGAGACCCTCGCCGCGCTCGTCGCCTCCGCCTGACCCACCGCCACCCGAAACGAGACCGGAACGGGAGGAACACCATGAACAGCACGAACAGGTGGACGTCTGACCACCTGACGGCCCCGGGCGGGACCGCCATCTACGCCGCCCAGCAGCGCGAGCGGCTGCGGCAGATGGCGGACGAGGTCCAGGCCCTGCTGCGCGAGTACCGCGCCGACCTGGAGTCGGTGCGCATCGACGGCGACTGGCTGGGCCAGCGCCGCATGCGCGCCTACCTCGCGACCCGGCCGCTCGCCGATCTGGAGCACCACCTGCGCGAGGCGGTGAACGCCGCCGGAAAGCTCGACACGGAATACAACCGCCGCTACGTCGAGCTGCCGAAGAAGCGCGAGGCCCGCGCCGCCGAGAAGGCCCTGAGGAATGACCGCAAGGCGGGAATCCAGGCGGCCCGGAGCGCAGACACGGTGGACACCGCCGCTACCCTCCACGGAATTTCTTCCGCGCTTTCCGAGAAGGCGGACGGGAATTCCGGAGAAAAGCAGTCTCCGGCATTCCTCGACTTCCTGAAGGAGAGTGCCTGATGGCGCTTTCCCCCGGGCAGGTCGCCTACTGGCAGAAGCGCCTGGCGGCGACGACGACGAACGCCGACCGGGCCCGGGTGCTGTGGGACCTGGCCCGCACCCTGGCCGGCGCCGACGAGGAGTCGTGGGCCGATCTGGTGCGGATGCTCAGCGCCTGGACCCAGCACCACGCCGCGTCCTGAGCACGCTCCCTTGGTGACGCTTCGCGCTCATCATCATCACGCCGCTCCGTGAATCCGGGGGTCCCACGTACGCGTGCACGCGTACGCGTGAGGACCCCCGGACCCGTGACGGAGCGTGACACCCGATTGGAGGCCCGATGGCCGACAACGAGGGGACCGTGCTCGGGTTCCCCCGGCTGACGGTGCCGGGGGTCGTGGCCGAGGACCGGCCGCCCGCCGGCCCTCCGGCGCTGGCGCCGCTCGCCACCGACCTGGCCCCGCCCGCGTCCCTGTCGATCCCCGAAAACCCCGAGCTTTCCCGCGAAAGCGAATACCCCGCACCGGCCGGGCCGCCGCTTTCGGCGGGCGGCCCGGCGAATGTCGCCGCGATGTCGGCGGTCATGATGGCGGGGATCACCGTGGCCGCGCTGCGGGGCGCCGCCCATTTCGTCGCCTACATGAAAGCCCGCGCCGAACACCAGAAGACCGTGGAGCGGCAGCGGACGCCCTCCACCTCTGCCGGGAATCCACAGGCTGTGGATTCCCGGACGCACATTCCCGGACCGGCGTCCCGGGGCCGGGTGCAGTCCGGTCCGGAATTCGGGCGGAGCACGCGCCATTCGGCGCCGCATTCGCCTCACACCGGCCCGCAGGTCCCGGCGACGTTCCGTCAGAGCCCCACCACCCCGGGCGGCACACCGGGCAGCAAGGCGCCCGAGAAGCCCCGCCACGGCCGTTCTGACGGCCCCTCGGGGAGCGGTGGCAGCCCGGGGGCGGATCGGGTGCGGGAGGCCCGTAGAAGGGCCTTGGAGGGCTCCGGGTCGACGGGGCGCCAGAATCGGCCTTCCAGCGGCGGGAATTCAGGTGGCGGCGGGGTGACTTCTTCCCCCGCCCCGGACCGTTCCGGGGGACGTCCACTGCGGCAGCCCGCCGGGCCGGACACGATCCGGGGAGCGGCCCGCCGCCGCATGGCCGACCGCATCACCCACGGTCCCAAGGACCGTCCGGACAAGCCGGAGCGGTCCCCGGCGGGGCCGGACACGATCCGGGGGGCCGCCGGTCGCCGGGTCGCCGACCGGATCACCAGCGGCTCATGGAAGCCGACCGGCGCCCACAAGTCCTCGACCGGCTCGACGCCGACGACGATCCGCGCGGCGCTGCGGGCCCGGGCCGCCGACCGGATCCTCAACGGCCGCAAGCCCAAGCCCGACAGCCCGGGTGACCCGGCCGCGCCGGAGGACCGGGCCACACCGGCGGGGCCGCCCGGCACGGATCTCGCCGTCGCGCCGGGCACCACCGCCGGCGCCAAGCCCGGCGGTGGTGGTGCCCGGCGGGGCCGGGTGAAGCCGCCGAAGCGCCCGCGCCGTAAGCGGCGGCTGGTGACGCCGGGCGGCGCGACCGGGGCCCGGCCCTGGCGGAGCCGTCCCGGACAGGGCCGGTCCAGTCGCGAACGCCCCCGCCGAGACCGCCGGCGACAGCGCACCTGGGACGCGTGGTGGTTCCGCCGGTACCGCACCTGGCGGACCGAAGAGACCACCCCGCCCGCCGGTTCGGCCACCGGAGCGGGCGGCGGGTTCGCTCCGCCGCCGGGCTGGGCCTGGACCGAGGGCGAGACGATCACGGTCGAACGCGCCGACGGCGGCCCCCGCAAGCCCCGCCCGCCCGCCGCCCTCGGCCGTGGCCAGGCGGCCCTGCCTCCCGCGCCGCACCGCACCGCCCACGCCCGGCCCGGCACCACACGGCCCCCATCTCCCCCACCCCCGAAGCCTGTTGGAGGACAGCTAGTGAGCATTCCCCTGCCGCGCGCCACGCGCGGCGCGCAGTACGTCGACGCCGAGCTGACGATCTACGACGTCATCGAGGCGGACGCCGACATGGGCGAGGAGATCACCCAGGGCGCCGCCGAGGCCAAGCAGGCCGCCGCCGACTGCGAAGAGCTGACCGGACAGCTGGAGCGGCTCTACGCCAAGGTCCTCGACCTGAAGGTGCCCGGCATCCTGGCGCCCGCCGTCGTCAAGCTGATGGAGAAGACCGCGAAGGTCAAGGCCCGCGCCGAGGCGATCGCCGAGAAGATCCCGGCCGCCGCCGAGGCCATCACCGCCGCCGGCGACAACGCCGCCGCCCGCCACAAGCCGCTGGCGGACGCCGTGCGCGACGCCGGCCACACCGCCCCCGCCGAGCGCGACTACCACAACGAGTAGGAGGCACCGTGTCCGACAGCACCAGCTCCGAGCAGGTCACCAGCAGTCAGCCGCTCACCGAGTCCGCCGCGCCCACCGACCGAGACAGCACCGGCAGCGGAGTCGGGTCGGCCCTCGCCACCGCCGGCCGGGCCCTCACCGAAGCCGTGCGCTACGGCATCGTCATCGCCCAACTCGTCGAGACCGGCGTGAAGCTGGCGCTCGTGTCCGACGTCGTCACCAGCGCCTACAAGTACGTCGAGAAGTGCGCGCGGGCGGTCGACCAACTCGCCGACCAGGCCGCCGCGCTGGCCGTCGACCGCGACACCGTCGCCGAGCACCACGACGCCGCCACCGTCATGCGCTCGGTCCTGGAAGAGGCCGAGGCCATGGCCGCCGACCTCGCCGACCTGAGCGTCTCGTTCAAGGCCGCCGCCGCCGACCACGAGGCCGACTACGGGTCGGTCGCCGAGGCCGCCAACGCCATGCCCGTCGAGATGGCCGACCGCACCTTCTACAGCAACCGCTGACCCTCAACGGGGCGGCGGCGCCGCCCCGTTGGACGGTTCCGCCGCCCCTTCGCCCGATCCGGAACGCGAAGGAGAGCACGCTGATGATGTCCCTCGGCCCGATCCGCGGGCGTGTCGCCACCGCCCGCAGTCACCTCGGCCGCGCCGCCACCCTCACCGGCACCGCGGGCCTCGCCGCCGGCGCGGTCACCACCGACTTCCTCCCGGCCACGGTCGGCGGCGCCGGAGCCGCGATCGCCTACGGCCTGATCTGGTCCGCCACCCTCCCCAGGGACCACGTCCGGGACACCGCCACCGCCCTCTACCTCGCCCCGGCCGTCACGATGGCCGGGGTGCTCGTCGTCGAGCGCCTGGTGCCGGGCCTGCACTGGTGGGAACTGGCAGCCGGAGCCGTCTGGGCCGCCGCCGTCTGGTTCATCCGCCCCGCCCGCATGGCCCGCGTCATGGCCGGTCGGGAGCCCTCCCTCACCCCTGAGGCCGTCGAGCAGGCCCGACACGAGGCGCCGACCGGCCTGGACCAGGCCGGCGACCGGCACCCGCTCGCCGTCTGGTGGTCCGAACACGCCGCCGTCGACGGGGGAGTCGCCCCCGGCACCGTCCTGGAGCAGATCGAGCGGACCGGCCCGCAGTCCATGCGGGCCGTCATCCGCTCCGCCCACCACGGCACCCCGGTCCCCACGATCTCCACCACCCGCCTGTCCGCCCTGATCGACTGGGACGAGGAGGAGATCACCGTCACGAAGATGCCCGGCCGGGGCGCCGGAGTCCGCCGCCTCACCGTCGGCCACGCCCCCCAGGACGCCGCCGACATGTACGCGCACTGGACCCAGCACATCGCCCCCAAGGGCATGCCCGGCACCACGATCACCGGGATCCGCATCGTCGACACCGACGCCGGGCGGGAGATCGACGCGTGAGCCGCATCTACGAACTCACCCTCGAAGCGCCGCCGGGCGACATCATCACCTACGACCCGGTCCGCCTCGCCGACGCCATGCGCATCGACGACCCCTCCCGCCTCGCCATCGAAGCCATGGGAAGCCAGGCCCTGGTCACCATCTACCCCACCGACCCGCTCGCCGACGTCCGCCTGCCCGGCCCCGAGTTCCTGGAGATGGACGAACGCGGCCGGATCTGGATCGGCCTCTACCACAACGGCCGCAGAGTCCACGTCCAGCTCTACGATCCTGCCTCCGGTTCCGCCCAGCGCTTGCTGCTGTTCGGCACCACCGGCGCCGGGAAGTCCACGCTCGGCCAGATCCTCTTGGCCGCGATGAAGCGCTCCGGGATCGCCACCCTCTACGGCGACCTGAAAGAGGGCCAGTCCGCTCCCGAAGCCCGGGGCCATGTGGACTGGGCGGTGTACTCGCAGGAAGGCGTCCTGGCCCAGCTCCACACCGCCTGGTGCGTCATGCGCGAGCGCGCCGCCCGCTACGCGGCGGCCGGCCGCTCCAAGTTCCTGCGCGATCGCCCCGACCCGCTGCTCTACGTCGTCATCGACGAGGCCAACAGGTTGTTGGAACGGGGCGCGCCCTACCGGGACCTGGCCACCTTCTACATCAAGGACATCGGCCGCACCGGCCGGAGCTTGGGCGTCGGCATCGCCCTGCTCGCCCAGGCGAGCCAGCTGGACGAACTCGGCGGGTCCGACACCATGCGCGCCATGCTCAAGGAGGGCGAAGTCCTGCTCCTGCGCTGGACGTCCAGGATGATGCAGCAACTTGTTGCTGACGGCCTGATGCCCGCCGGACAGAAGCTCGCCCCGATCCCGAAGAAGGCCGGCGCCACCCGCCTGGTCTCCCAGTTCGAGACCGAGGCCGACAACGACCGCCCCGGCACCCAGGGCACCGGCTACCACCTCTCCGGCCCCTACCCCGGCGCCAAGATGCGCGCCTTCAACGTCGGCTCCACCACCCCCACCGAGGGCCTGGACCCCGAGATGCTCGCCCTGTACGGCGACGGCCCGCACGCCGTCCTGGAGAAAGCCTCCTGGCCCGCCGCCGGCCGCGCCTACGCCGAAAAACTCGACGGCGCCGACGCCTACAACGCCGCCTTCCCCCAACCCGACAGCGACGAGGGCGGCGGCGGCCGATCCCACACCAGCACACCGGCCGCACCGGGCCGCCCGCAGAGCGCCGCACGGCTGACCGTCGCCGACCGCGTCCAGGCCGCCCTGGAGGGTGCCGACAGCGACATGGACGCCCACGCCCTGCTGGAAGCCGTCAACGCCGACGGCGGACGCCCGGTGAAGCTCGGCAGCATCCGCAACGCCCTCAGCAACCTGCGCTGACAGCCACCGCACGCCCACCCGGACCCCTGGAGTGCGCCCGTGATCCTCTCCGTCTCCCTCACCGCCCTCAGCGGCATCGCGCTCTTCTTCCTCATGCGCCACCACTACGTGCGCGTCGGCTCCGCCGTGGTCGCCGCCCTCTTCGGCTACGCGCTGGCCTCCACCGGCCTCCACACCGCCATCGACCACCTCATCACCACCATCGCCACCGCCCTCGGATCCCTCCACTGACCAGAAGGACAAGCCCGTGACCACGCCCTTTCAGCCCACGCCCGCTCCCGTGGCCTACGGCCCCGACGGCACCCCCTACTACGCCGCCCCCGCCGCGCTCACCAACCCGCCCGCCCTCCACCAGAGTTACGCCCCGGCCCCGGTGCCCGCCCAGCCCCTCGCCCCGACCGTGGTCTACCTGCCCGCCCCGCCCGCACAGCAGCAGGCCACCGAGCAGCACCCGGCGCGCGACCCGTGGCCCGCCCGCCTGCTCGCCGGCGGCATCGGCATCGGCGGCGCAGGCCTCGGTCTCGGCTTCCTCCTCCAGGCCCTCGCCGCCGCCACCACCGGCCTCGCCCTACTCGTCGCCGCCCTCGGCGCCCTCTACCTCCTCAAGAACAGCTCCGGGGCCGGCGGCCGGGGCGGGCAGGGCCCCGTGAACGTGCACGTCAACGTCACCAACCGCAACCGCTGAACGGAGGAACCCGTGCCCTACTGCGACGACTGCGCGTCCCCGTACTGCCCCGGCCACGAGTGGTGCCAGGAGTGCGGCGAGAACCTCTGCAACGACTGCGCCGGCTGCGACTGCCCCGACTCGTACTGCCCCGGCTACATCGCCCACCAGACCGGCGAGTTCTGACCGGCCTGTGCCGACCGCCGTGCCGCCCGGACCACCGCCGCAGCCGGCGGCCGGAGTCCGGGCGGTGCGGGGGACGGGCAGACCCGCTCCCGACACCACCGATGCCCTGGGAGGCACCGTGTCCGTGGGAGACACCCCGATCACCGTCGTCGGCAACCTCACCGACGACCCCGAGCTGCGCTTCACCCCGCAGGGCGTGGCGATGGCGCGCTTCACCGTCGCCTCCACCCCGCGCACCTACGACAAGGCCACCGGGCAGTGGAAGGACGGCACCGCGCTGTTCCTGCGCGCCACCGCCTGGCGCGAGATGGCCGAGCACACCGCCGAGTCCCTGACCAAGGGCATGCGCGTGGTCGTCACCGGCCGCCTGGTGCAGCACAACTGGCAGACGGAGCAGGGCGAGAACCGCTCCATGCTCGGCCTCGACGTCGACGAGGTCGGCCCCAGCCTGCGCTTCGCCACCGCCAAGGTCACCAAGGCCCAGCGCGGCGGCGCCCCGGCCGCACGCCCGGCCGACCAGTGGTCCACCGCCGCCCCGGCCGCGCCCGGCGGCGAATGGGGCGGTGCCCCGGTCGGCGGCTCGACCGAGCCCCCGTTCTAGCCGGACCGCATCCCCGAGCAGCACAGAGGGCCCCGCAGCAGCCGCCGAATCTTGGCAGAGAGACGGCGCTGCGGGGCCCGTCCGATCCCTTCGCGTGAGATCAGAGGACTCCAGCATGCCCCAGTTCACCCACGGCACGCTCGCCGTTGTCGACGACGAGTACGACCGCGAGCACGCCTCCGGCGGCTGGTCGCGCTACGCGACCTACCTCGCCCGCCACCAGCACCTGCTCCACGAGGACGGACAGCCGCTCACCGCCGCCGAGTTCGCGTGCAGCGCCTGGCAGATCGCCACCGGCCCCATCATGTCCCCCGGCTACGTGCGCATCCGCCCCGACCTGCACGCCATCACCGTCGTCCCCGCCGCCGACGACCAGGGCGTGGCCCTGCGCGTCGAGGTGCCCCTGCGGCACACCGCCCTCGCCCACCGCCCGGACCGGCGCCTGGGCGACTGGCAGCCCGACCGGTGGAGCACCGACCGCGGACCCTTCCGGCGCCTCTTCGAGCCCGACATCGACGAGGCCCTGCTCCTGACCACCGCCACCCTGTTCCTGCCCGTGCCGGGGCACGTGCTGCTCGAACCCACCGACGGCCGGCACTGCCTGCGGATGACGGACGAGGCCATGACCGTGGTCAAGGAGTTGACGATCTGGGCCAACGCCCACGCCCACCTGGTCACCGATCTGCTCGGCGGACCGAGGTGAGCGGGCCGGTCATCGGGTCGCTGTGCTCCGGGTACGGCGGCCTGGACATGGCCATCCGGACCGTGCTGGGTGGGGAGTTGGCGTGGGTGGCCGACCCCGACCCGGGCGCGTCGGCGATCCTCGCCCACCACCTCCCGACCGTTGCGAACCTCGGCGACATCCGCACCGTGGACTGGGTCGAGGCCGGGCCGGTGGACGTGGTGGCCGCCGGTTTCCCCTGCCAGTCCGTCAGCCTGGCCGGCAAGGGGGCCGGGATCGTCCCCGGTGCCGCCTCCGGCCTGTGGGTCGAGGTCGTCCGCGCCGTCCGTGAACTCCGGCCCTCCCTGGTGGTGATCGAGAATGTCCAAGGCCTCCTCTCGGCGAAAGCCGACCGAGGCGACGCTGCTGGAGTGGGACCCGCAGCGCCGGATCTGGACCCGGCGACCGGACGGCCCTCGCTCTTCGCGCTCTCGGAGCCGTTCTGGGAGACCTGGCCGGCCTCGGGTTCGATGCGGAATGGACGAGCGTGCGCGCGTCCGACGTCGGCGCCGCCCACGAGCGCAACCGGGTCTTCGTCCTGGCCTGGCCTTCCGACCCCCGGGGCCCGCGACTCGCGTGGTCGGGGGTTCGCGGACGGCCTGCCGAACGTGGTGGCGCTGTTGCCGACCCCGACCGTGTCGGAGGCCACGGGCACGGGGCACACGGGCCGGGGCGGGATGAACCTGCGGCACTCGATCTCCCTGCTGCCGACCCCGACCGCGGCCGACGGCGAGCGGACGAGCGCGACGTTCGCCCGGGGCAACCCGACCCTGGCCGGCGCCGTGACACCGACGACCACGACGGGGGAACGGACTGGGGCCCGTACGGCCCGGCCGTCCGCCGGTGGGAAACGGCCCTCGGCCAGCCCGCACCCCGGCCAACTGACGATCGGGGACGCCTGAACCCGGTTTTCGTGGAGTGGATGATGGGCCTGCCCGCCGGGCACGTCACCGCCGTGCCCGGCCTGTCCCGCACCGCCCAGCTCCGCGCGCTGGGAAACGGCGTCCTGCCCGACCAGGCCGCCGCCGCCCTGCGTCGGCTCCTCGACCGTGCCACCACCGGAACCGTCGGGCTGGGGGCGGCCGAGTGAACGGGCGCGTGCCCCCGCTCGCCGGGGCGACCCTGTGGCAGGCCGTCATGGCCGCAGCCGCGGGCCGCTGCCAGTGCCGAGGGACCTGCGGCAAGGCCCACGACAAGGACGGCGGACGCTGCCCCGCCGTCCACGGCGCCTACCAGGCCAAGCACGGCCGGGGCTGGGTGCACCTGCTCGCGGCCCCGGCCGACCCCGCCGCGCTGCTGCTGCCCCCGCACCAGGCCGCCGCCCTGCCCAAACGGCAGCTGGCCGCCTGGTGCCGGCACTGCCACGACGCCACCCTCCGCACCGTCAAGGCCCAGCACGCCACCGCCGCCCCGGCCGTCGAGCCGGATGGCCTGTTCGACCTCTGACCTGCCGGGAGGATCCCGTGTCCATCAAGGCCGTGACCTGCCACGTCGCCGTCTGCGACGTCTGCGGCACCACCTACGGCTCCGACCGCGACGACGAGCGCGCCGTCTACTCGGCCACTCGCGAAACCGCCGTCGGCCTGGTCTACGCCGACCCCGAGTGGCTGGTCACCACCGACGGCCGCGTCATGTGCCTGCTCGCCGACCCGCACCACCAGGCCGCCCTCGACGCCCTGATGCCGCCCGCCCCGGCCGCCGTCTGCGACGGACAGCTCCCCATCGCCCTCGACCCCGGCCAGGCCGACTGACACCCCTCCGCCCGGGGTCGACCAGCGTCGGCCTCGGGCCCTCCCCTTCGAAGGGACCGCCGTGACCGGCAACCCCCTGCTCACCGCCGCGCTCGACGCCGTCGAGCGCGGCTGGCACGTCTTCCCGCTGCTGCCCCGCAGCAAGCGCCCCGCCCTGCACTCCGCCACCAACTGCCCCCGCACCGGCCCCTGCGTCACCGCCCACCAGGGATGGGAGCAGCGCGCCACCCTCGACCCCGACACCGTGCGCCGGACCTGGTCGCACGGGCCGTACGGGATCGGCCTGGCCACCGGCCCCTCCGGGCTGGTCGTCCTCGATCTCGACACCCCCAAGCCCGGCGCCACCCCGCCGCCGGAGTGCGCCGAGCAGTGGGCGACGGACGGGTACGACGTGCTGCTCGCGTTGTGCGAGCGCAATAAGCAGCCGTTCCCGGGCGGGACCTACACCGTCGCCACCCCCAGCGGCGGCTGGCACCTCTACTTCACCGCCCCCGCCGGGACGGCCCTGCGCAACAGCGCCGGACACCACGGCTCCGGGCTCGGGTGGCTGATCGACACGCGCGCGGGCGGCGGCTACGTCGTCGCCGCGGGCAGCAACGTCGCCGGGCGCCACTACGACATCGCCATCGACACCGACCCGGCGCCGCTGCCCGACTGGATCACCCGCCTGCTCACCCCGCCGCCGAGGCTGGCCGCCCCGGTCATCCGGCTCGACCCCCGTCCGGCGACCAACCGGCCCGCCTACGTCGACGCCGCCCTGCGCAACGAGACGGCCAACGTCGAGGGCGCCACGGAGGGCACCCGCAACTGGGCCCTCACCCGGGCCGCCCGCGCGCTGGGCCGCTTCGTCGCCAACGGCAAGCTCAGCCGCGCCGAGGTCGAGAACGCTCTTAAGGGGGCGGCGGAGCAGGCCGGCCTGACCGCGCGCGAGGCCGACGCGACCATCACCAACGCCCTGAACTGGTCCATCGCCCACAACCCGGCCGGAGACGCCGCATGACCCTCCCGAACTCCCCCCTTAAGAGCACCAAGACCCCGGACCGGCCGAGCCCCGAGGACGGCGCCGCCCTGCTCGACGAGGTCGAGGCGTTCCACCGGCGCTTCAACGTCTTCCCGAGCGAAGCCGCCTACACCGCGGTCGTGCTGTGGGACGCCCACACCCACCTCCTCGACTGCTTCGAGTCCACCCCGCGCATCGCCTTCCTCTCCCCGGAGCCCGGGTCCGGCAAGACCCGCGCGCTGGAGATCATGGAGACGATCGCCCCGCGCCCGGTGCTCACCACGGACGTCAGCCCGGCCGCGCTGTTCCGCACCGTCTCCGACGCCGACGCCCGCCCGACCGTGCTCTTCGACGAGATCGACACCGTCTTCGGCCCCAAGGCCGCCGGTAACGAGGACCTGCGCGGTCTCATCAACTCCGGCCACCGCCGGTCCGGGGTCGTCCTGCGCTGCGTCGGCGACGGCGGCACCCAGACCGTGCAGCCCTTCCCCGTCTACGCCGCCCTCGCCATGGGTGGCCTCGGTGACCTGCCCGACACCATCATGAGCCGCTCCGTCATCATCCGGATGCGCCGCCGCGCCCCCAATGAGCGCGTGGAGCCCTACCGCGAGCGCATCCACAAGGCCGAGGGCCACAAGCTGCGCGACCGCCTCGCCGAGTGGGCCGCCGGCGTCCGCGACCAGCTCCACGACGTGTGGCCCGAGCTGCCCGAAGGCATCAGCGACCGGCCCGCCGACGTGTGGGAACCCCTGCTCGCCGTCGCCGACGCCGCCGGCGGTCACTGGCCCGAGCGTGCCCGCACCGCCTGCGTCCAGCTCGTCACCGCCTCCAAGGCCAACGACAAGGGCTCCGTCGGCATCCGCCTCCTCACCGACCTGCGCGACATCTTCGACGGTGCCGAGCGGATGCTCAGCGCCGAACTGCTCAGCCGCCTCGCCGACCTCGACGACGCCCCGTGGGCCGACCTCGACGGCAAGCCCATCACCGCCCGCGCCCTCGCCCGCATGCTCGGGGACTACGTCACTGCCGACAACGACCCCATCAAGCCCCGCAACATCAAGACGGGGAAGGCGAGCAGCGCCAAGGGCTACTACGCCTCGGACCTGTCCGACGCGTGGCTGCGGTACTGCCCGCCCCGTCCCCTTCGTTCCCAGGAAGCCGCTACCGCCGCTACTGCCGCTACCGCGCAGGTCAGGCCCCTGTTTCCGGTAGCGGATACGGCCCCGGTAGCGGATACCGAACCGCTACCCGCCCCCGGCCCGACCGTCCCGGCCGCCGCACCGGCGTAGCCGCCACGCCGCTCCCTCCCACCCCGGCGGGAGCGGCACCAATCCGCTACCGCTACCAAATCCGCTACCAAAAACATGCCCCTGACCAGGGAGGTAGCGGCAGTAGCGGCAGTAGCGGATCCCAGAGAAGGAAGGGGCCAAGCCCCTGCCATCGATGATCTGGAGGGTTCCATGCCCAAGGACCGGGGCGCACTGCCGGCGCTCTTCTACCCGGCGGACGTCGCCGAAGCCCTCGGCATGTCCGAGTGGTGGGTAAAGGAGCAGGCCCGGCGCGGGCGCATCCCCTTCACCAAGCCCGGGCGTGCCTACCGCTTCACGGCCGAGCAGGTCGCCGAGATCGTCCGCATGTACGAGGCGCGGCCGACGATCGTTGCCGCGCCTCAGGCACGGACTGTCACGGCTGCGGCCCCGAAGAAGCTGGCCCGCGACCCGCAGCCGGGCCGATCGACCACCCTGCTTCGGGCCCGGATGCCGCGCAGGGCGGTGCTCCACGAGTCGGACGCCGCCTGATCACAGCCCACATGCCCCGCCCGGTGTCGCCACCTGGCGGGGCCCTGTTGTAGAGAGAGCACATTGGGATACGGCGAGAACCGCGGTGACTACTGGCGCGCGCGGTACAAGATCGCACCCGGCAAGTACGGGACCGTGAAGGACGCCAACGGGAAGGCGGTCCGCTTCAAGACCAAGCGCGCGGCCGAGAAGGCCGCTGCGGTCGCCGAGGAGGAGGTTGCCAAGGAAGTTGCTCAACCGCCCGCTGCTCCGGAGCCTGAGCAGATGACGTTCGGCGAGTACGCGAGCGGCTGGTACGAGGGCCAGGACCTCGCCGCGTCGACCATGCAGAACTACCGCCGTCACATCGAGGAGCACCTGCTCCCCGAGTTCGAGAACGCCCTGGTCGGCGAGATCACCAAGGGCGACATCGACGCGTGGGAGCGCAAGGAGCGCGAGCGCGGTTACGCGGCCAGCAGCATCAAGACGTGGCGCGGCACCCTGCACCTGATCCTCGCGGACGCCGTGGACGAGGGGCTGCGGGACTCCAACCCGGCGACCCGTCGCCGCGGCCGGGGCAAGCGGGCCGGCCGCTCGCGCAACCGCGGCCCCGAGAAGGTCGTGACCGACGCTCTCGGCATCCTGCTGATCGCCGAGCGGGCTGCCCTGCTCTCTGGCCGTGACGACGAGTTCGTCGCCGTCGTACTCAAGGGCTACACCGGTATGCGGTGGGGTGAAATCGTCGGCCTGGAAACCGAGTTCGTCCGTCCGGCTGCCGTCCGGGTCGAGCACCAGCTGTACGAGCTGGACTCGGGGGAGATGCACCGGTGCCCGCCCAAGGACGACTCCTACCGCACGATCGACGCGCCGGAGTTCCTCTCCACTCTGCTCGCCGGGCAGGTGGCACGGGCGAGCCAGACGCCCTGCGAGTGCCACGGTCTGCGGTACCTGTTCAGCGGGCACGGGGCCGCCAACGGTGCGGCCCACCGGCCCGGCGCGAAGCTGGTCGACGTTGCGAGGGCTGCCGGCGTCTCCACCGGGACCGTGTCGAACGTGTTGAACCGCCCGGCGGCCGTGGCTGAGGGCACCCGGGTGCGGGTAGAGAAGGCCATGGCCGATCTCGGCTACATCCGGTGGCAGGCGTCCGGGGAGAACGCGGCGCACTGGCGGAGGAACGGGTTCGCCACGTGGCTGTTTCACCCGGCCGCCACCGGCTGGTACCCGAAGAAGGCGCCGGAGGATGCCCACCCGGTGCCGTTGCTGGCCGAGCCGTGGCCCGGCATCCCGGCCCGCGGCCGGGGAGCCGCCGGCCGCGCGCAGGCCTGCTGGCTGCCGATCGCGCGCGGTCTCACCCCACACGGGCTGCGGCACGCGCACAAGACGATGATGGACGAGTTGCGGACGCCGCCGAAGCTCAAGGACGAGCGGATGGGGCACGAGGACGGTTCGGTCCAGGCCCGCTACTCCCACATCACGGCGGAGATGCGCCGGGACCTCATGGAGGGGCTGACCCGGATGTGGCTCGCGGCACTCGATGCCCGTCGGCGGATGTCGCCCGGCTCGCCCGTGGCGGTTCTCGATGCCCTGCTGAGGGCGCCTCAGCGGTAAGCCAGGGAGATCGGTTTTCCGGAGGATTTCTCCCAGGATTCTCCCGGGGGCGCCCGGAAAGCCAGTCAGGGCCGGTCTCCCTTGCGGGAGACCGGCCCTGAGCTGGTCTTACTGGGTCGGGGTGGCGGGATTTGAACCCACGGCCTCTTCGTCCCGAACGAAGCGCGCTACCAAGCTGCGCCACACCCCGGTCTTTCTGTTTGTCGCTCCGTCTCCTTCGCGACGAGTAGAACTCTACCGGACGCTCGCCTAGACACGAAATCCGGTTCCGGGCGGGCGTCCGGCGGGGGTCAGCGGGGGGCCGGGGTGAGGGTGAGGAGGGTGGCCTCGGGAGGGCAGGCGAAGCGGACGGGGGTGTAGCGGTTGGTGCCGCAGCCGGCCGAGACGTGGAGGTACGAGCGGTGGCCGCCGGCGGTGTGGGTGGAGAGGCCCTTGACCCGCCGGGCGTCGATGTCGCAGTTGGTGACCAGGGCGCCGTAGAAGGGGATGCAGAGCTGGCCGCCGTGGGTGTGCCCGGCCAGGATCAGCGGGTAGCGGTCGGCGGTGAAGGCGTCGAGGACGCGCAGGTAGGGCGCGTGGACGACGGCGAGGGAGAGGTCGGCGTCGGCGGAGGGGCCGCCGGCGACCTCGCTGTAGCGGTCGCGGCGGATGTGCGGGTCGTCGAGGCCGGTGAACTCCAGGTCGAGGCCGTTCACGGTGAGGCGGCCGCGGGTGTTGGTGAGGTCGAGCCAGCCGGCCCCGTCGAAGCCGTCGCGGAGCTTCTCCCACGGGTTGTGGACGGCGCCGGTGATGCCGCGGCGGGCGGTGCCGTCGGGGTTGTTCAGGCCGTGGGCGCCGCTGCGCATGGCCTGGAGGTAGCGGGCCGGGTTCTTGCGGGCCGGTCCGTAGTAGTCGTTGGAGCCGAAGACGTAGACGCCCGGGAACTCCATGAGCGGCCCGAGCGCGTCGAGGGTGGCCGGGACGCCGAGCGGGTCGGAGAGGTTGTCGCCGGTGTTGACCACCAGGTCGGGGCGCAGGCCGGCCAGGCTCTTCAGCCAGCGCTGCTTCTTGCCCTGCCCGCTCACCATGTGGATGTCGGACACCTGGAGGATCCGGATCGGCCGGGCGCCGCGCGGGAGGACGGGGACCTCGATCCGGCGGAGGCGGAAGGCCCGGACCTCGTACCCGACGGAGTAGGCGAGACAGGCGGCGCCGGTGACGGCGATGCCGAGGGGAACGGAGTGCAGCGGTCGCATCAGGCCATGCTCTCAGACGGTCGATCAGCCGGCGCACGCCCGGCGTCGGCGGTGAGAGCGGCGGCCGCCGGCCCACCGGCCGTGCCCGGAGCGGCATTCCGGGCACGGCCGGCACTCCTGGCACGGCGGGTGCGGAGGGTACGGCGGTGCGGGCCGGTCCTCAGGCCGGGATGGCGTTGACGTACTCGCGCATCATCCGGGGGACCCGGTACGCGTACTGGTGCCCGCGCTTGACCTGGACGACGGAGAAGTCGACCAGCTCGGCCAGGACGTCGAGGTTGCGGGCGGGCTCCCGGCCGCCGTCGACCGGCTCCCGGCGGACGTCGTCGATGGAGAACTCCTCGGGGAACCGGGAGAGCCGCCTGAGCGCCCGGCGCTGCCGTTCGTCGAGCAGCCCGTACGCCCAGGCGAGGCTGCGGTGCAGCGAGCGGTGGTGGGAGAGCCCGCCGACCTCCTCCTGGCCGAGGATCGGCAGCACCCGGCACTCCTCCACCAGGACGTGCAGGGGCACCGAGCGCATCCGGACGGCCGCGTTCTCGATCGCGAGCGCCAGGCCGCCGAGGCGCCGGCAGAGCTCGACCACCTGCGGCATCTGGTCGCGGAGGTCGAGGGTGGGGACGACCGAGTGCACCCGGCGGCAGAACAGTTCGGCGGCGGGCGGGCAGCCGTAGGGGCCGTCCGGATGGTCGACCGGCAGCGGTGAGACCTCCCACAGGTCGGCGGGGACCCCGGCGGGCGCCCGCAGCGAGGTGATCATGATGTGGAGCGCAGGGTGGCGCGCCAGCAGCGCCCTGACCTGTCGGGCCACCGTGTCGATGACGTGCTCGGCGTTGTCGATGACCAGCAGCAGCTGCGGCTCGGGCGTGGTCCGCGGGTCGCGGTCGAAGCTCAGGAAGAGCGTGTCGAGCGCGCGCTGGGCCTGCGCCGCGGCGGCGGCCGGGTCGACGCCCTCGGGGGTCACCGAGCCGAGCTCCAGGACCACGACGCCGTCCCGGAAGCGGTCCAGCAGGTGGGCGGCCGAGTCCAGCGCCAGCCGGGTCTTGCCGACCCCGGCGGGGCCGGTGAGCACCAGCGGCCGGCCCGGGCGCAGGGCGGTCACGACGTGCAGCAGGTCGGCCCGGCGGCCGACGGTGATGTCCGTCTTGGGGCGCAGGCCCCGCCAGCGCGCGTTGTCCGGGAGTTCGGCGACGTGGGTCGGCCATCCGGCCTCCGGCCGGGCGGACAGCAGCTCGGCCGGAGCGCCCGCCTGGACGGCCCGGGAGAGCAGGGTGTCGTTCCGGTCGGTCGCCGCGGAGAACAGCGCGCCCACCAGGAGTTCCACGGAACTGCGCCGCGGATTCTTGATGGCGCCGGTTTCCAGGTTACGGATGGTGCGGACACTGACGGTGGAGTGTTCGGCTAATTGCTCCTGGCTCCATCCGATCATCTTCCGTTGGGTTACCAGCATCGATCGAAGCTGATTGTTGTCCATTCCCCCGCGCTTCCTGCCGTCGTGAGCAGAATAAAAGTCAGAACTCGATGCGCCGTTTTGGCGGCGCCAATCACTCCGAAAAACGATCACTGCCGGCCGGGCGGTCGGACAGCCGGGCGGAGCGCAGGCGTGAACGCTCGTGTCGGCCTGGGCCGCAGGGCGCCCGGACACAAGGTGTCAGGGTCGCACGGTGCTCGGGCAGCAGTGTGTCAGTGCTGTGGAATAATGAATCGGGGACGTGGTGACGGTTTGTCGCAGCTGTTCGTGGCGGCCTTCGGCGGTGATTCGGCGTTGATTCGACGGTGAGTTGATCGCCGCCATCGGGCTACTCGAGCGACGCGCGAACGAGTGTACTACGCGGACTTTTTTCGGCGAAGTGGTCACAACGTTCGATTTGCCCCCTTGAGACCGGCAACTTCACGCCGACCGCGGCAATTTTCGGCATTGCGGCCGAAATTGTACGAGCATTATCGGCCATCTTGGCCGAATCCATTCGTCCGCTCCCGGTCCCGGACGTCGACTGTTCACGGATTCGACCGCCGCGCGTTCCCGACCCGGATCGCCGCCCCGCTTCCGAGCGGAACCGCCCGCGAGCCGTGCGCTGTCGGGCGACGACCGGCCGGGACGGTCGGGGATACTCGTTCAACTGCGGAAATCCCGGTGGATGCCCAGCGGAAACCTGGTTGAGCCCACCCACGGCCGAAGGATAAGAAGAGGAAATGACAACGCTCAAGGAGCAGCTGCAAGCGGACCTCACGGCTGCCATCAAGGACCGGGACGAGCTTCGCGCGTCCACCATCCGGCTCACTCTGACCGCCGTCACCAGCGAGGAGGTGGCGGGCGAGCAGAAGCGCGAGCTGTCCGACGACGACGTGCTGAAGGTGATCGCTCGCGAGGCGAAGAAGCGTCGGGAGGCGGCCGAGGCCTTCGACACCGCCGGCCGGACGGACCAGGCGGCCCGCGAGCGGTCCGAGCGTGAGGTGCTGGCGGTCTACCTGCCCAAGCAGCTCTCCGACGAGGAGCTGACCGCGATCGTCGTGGCCGCCGTGGCCACCGTGGCCGAGGGCGGCACGAGCGGCCCGCAGGCGATGGGCGCCGTCATGAAGCTGGTGAAGCCCAAGGTCGACGGCCTGGCCGAGGGCGGCCGGGTCGCCGCCGCGGTGAAGGCCGCCCTGGCCTGAGGGCGCGCCCGGCCGCTCCCGCGAGGGGGCCCGGCCGCGCCCGCCGTCCCGGGAGCATGCCGCCCCCGCGAGCACGCCCGGGAGCACGCCCGGGAACATGCCCCGGGAACACGCCGAAGGGGCGCCCTCCGCACTGGAGGGCGCCCCTTCGGTGTGTTCCGAGGGGCCGGTCACCCGGCCGCCGGGTCAGCCGTTCCCGTTGCCGCCGCCGTGCCGGCCGCCGTTCCCGCCCCCGGGGAGGGGCGGGAAGGTGAACCCGCCCGGGAAGCCGCCCGGCAGCCCGCCGGGCTGGCCACCGGCCTGGCCGGGGTTGCCACCCTGCTGCTGCGGCGGCGGGGGGTTGCCGCCGGGCTGCGGGGCGTTCGGGTCGGCGGCCGGCGGGGTGGCACCGGCCGCGGGGGTGCCCGGCGCGGGAGCGGCCGGCTGCGGGTCCGGGATGTTGGCGGTCTGGATCGGCTCCAGCGGGGTGCCCTTGAGCGCCTGGTTCATCGCCATCGCCCAGATCGGGCCGGGGCCGTCGGCGCCGAACACCTCGGTGAAGGGCTTGCCGCCGATGGTGATGTTCTTCATCTTGACGCCGCCGGCCGGGCCGCCGAGCCAGACCGCGGTGGCCAGCGACGGGGTGTAGCCGCTGAACCAGGCGGCCTTCTTCTCGTCGGTGGTACCGGTCTTGCCGGCGATCTTGCGGCCGTCGTCCATGGTCAGGGCGGCCGCGGTGCCCTTCTCGGTCACGTTCAGCAGGACGGCGTTGAGCGAGTCGGCGGTCTGCTCGGAGAAGGCCTGGCTGCACTGGGACTGCGGGACCGGGATGTCCTTGCCGTCCACCGTGGTGATCTTGTTGATCGCGACCGGGGTGCAGTACTTGCCGCGGGCGGCGAAGGTCGCGTAGACGTTCGCCATGGTCAGCGGCGAGAGCTCCAGGGTGCCGAGGACCATCGAGGGCACCTCCTGGAAGGCGTCGCCCTTGGCGGACTGGGTGATGCCCAGCTTGTTGGCCATCTGCTTCATCGCGCAGAGGCCGACCTGCTGCTCCATCTGCACGAAGTAGGTGTTGACCGAGCGGGCCATCGCCTCCTTCAGCTGGTACGGCCCGACCTCGCTGTCCTGCTCGTTCTTCACCGTCTCCTTGGGCTTGACGGTGTTCTTCCAGGTGCCCGAGCAGGTGGACATCTGCGGGTACTCGATCTTGTTCTCGGACGGGAACGCCTGGGTGTTCGACATGCCCGACTCCAGCGCGGCCGCGGCCAGGATCGGCTTGAAGGTCGAACCGGTCTGGAACCCGTTGCCGCCGCCCATCGCGGCGTCCACGTTGAGGTTGACGACGGTCTGGTTCTTGTTGGAGTCCAGGCCGTACGGGCGGGTCTGGGCCATCGCGAGGATCTTGCCGGTGCCCGGCTCCATCATGGTCGCGGCGGCCGACACCGTGTCGGTCACGTAGACCTTCTTGGTGACGGCGTTCTGGGCGGCGGCCTGCTTGTCCGGGTCCAGCGTGGTGTAGATGTTCAGGCCGCCGGTGTTCCACACCTTCTTGCGCTCGTCGGCGCTCTTGCCGAAGGCCGGGTCCTGCTTGACCACGTGGCGGACGTAGTCGCAGAAGAAGCCCATGCCGGCCTGGGCGGTGATGCAGCCGTTCTGCGGGTCCTTGTACTTCAGGCCCAGCGGGGCGGCCTTCGCCTCCTTCGCCTGGTCGGCGGTGATGTGCTTGTTCTCCAGCATCTTGTCGATCACGACGTTGCGGCGCTTGACCGTGTTCTCGGGGTAGCGCACCGGGTCGTAGGACGACGGGTTCTGCACCATGCCGGCCAGGGTGGCGGCCTCGGCGATGGTCAGGTCCTTGTTGCTCTTGCTGAAGTAGCGCTGGGAGGCGGCCTCGACCCCGTAGGCCTGGTGGCCGTAGAAGGTGATGTTGAGGTAGTTGGTGAGGATCTGGTCCTTGGACAGGTCCTCCTCCAGCTTGATGGCGACCTTGAGCTCCTGGATCTTGCGGCCCAGGGTCTTGCGCTGGGCCTCCAGGACGGCCGCCTGGTCGTCGCCGGCCTTCTCCACGTTGACGTTCTTCACGTACTGCTGGGTCAGCGTCGAAGCGCCCTGCGCGGTGGTGCCGCTCTCCGCGTTCTTGCTGATCGCGCGGAGCACGCCCTTGAGGTCGACGGCGCCGTGCTCGTAGAAGCGGGCGTCCTCGATGTCCACCTGGGCGTGCCGCATGAACGGCGACATCTGGTCGGCGGTGATGACGGTGCGGTCGCGCTCGTAGACCTTGGCGATCAGGCCGCCCTTGGCGTCGAAGACCTGGGTCGCCTGGGTCAGCGGCGGCGTCTTGAAGTCGTCGGAGATGTTGGAGAAGCTCTCCGCCGTGTCCTTGGCGGTCAGCCCGATGGCGCCGACGGCGGGCAGGGCGAGGCCTGCCAGCAGGACTCCGGAGAGCACGCTGACGCCCAGGAACTTCACGCCGTTGCCGACGTGCTCCATCGGGGATCCGTCGGCTTTGCCGCGCGGAGCTCCGGTGTTGCCTGGGGGCTGGGATGCCTGAGGGCGCTTCGGTGCCATGGGGAGAACCCTACGTTGCGGATTCCCGCACACCGGGGCAGGTGTTCGCCTAGGCTTGTCACAAGCTTGCGACAGCTTCGGTGCGTCAACATCGTTCACTCTTGTGGGCGAGGAGAGTTGCCCGGATTGCCCGATGATGACCGGGTTCTGAGGCGACTGTGGCCTGTTGTGCCCGTGTGGCCGGTTGCTCTCCGTGACGACTCCTGTGGCGAGCGTGGGGGTGCCGCTCTTGGCAAGCTGTGCGACCTGCGATCACTCCAACGAGTGAGCTGATCGCCACCCATAGTCCGATTGGGTCATTCGAGATTGAGCCCGAAGGGGCTGTTGCAAGCTGTCGTTCTTCCGTAACGTCCTCAACTGGCAACGGTGAATATGCCGTTGCCGCCGTGGGGGAGCCTCGAATACGGGAGAGGACGGCGCCGGCATGGGCTGGGTTGACGACTGGAGTGCGCAGGCCGCCTGTCGCACGAGTGATCCGGACGAACTGTTCGTCCAGGGGGCGGCACAGAACCGCGCGAAGGCGGTGTGCAGCGGCTGCCCCGTCCGGACGGAGTGCCTCGCGGACGCCCTGGACAACCGGGTGGAGTTCGGGGTGTGGGGCGGGATGACGGAGCGGGAGCGCCGGGCGCTGCTGCGCCGCCGCCCGACCGTCATCTCGTGGCGGAAGCTGCTGGAGACGGCGCGCACCGAGTACGAGGAGTCCCTCGCGACCGGGGTGATACTGACGGACTACGCCCAGGCGGGCTGAGCCCGGCCGCACCGCGCGGTCCGGGCCGGTCGGCCCTCGGGCGCGGGCCACCGCACGCCGGTGGTCACCCCCGCGCCGTCAGCCGGGCCGTGGCTCCGGCGAGATCGCGCCTCCGGCGAGAGGTCACGACACACCGTCGGCTACTCGGCGCCGTTGAGCCGCTCCCCGATGGCCCGCAGGCCGTCCAGGTCGTGCACGTCCCCCGGCAGCGCCGGCACCTCCACGATCGGCACGTCCGGGTACACCGAGACGAAGCGGTCGCGGGTGCGGCGTTCGCGCCCCATGATCTGCATCCGCTCGGCGTGCAGCCGCAGCAGCCCGGCCGCGAGCAGCTCGGCCTCCGGCGAGGCGTGCTCCGAGCCGTTCTCCTCCAGTGTCTCGGCGGCCGCCAGCGCCCGTTCCGCGGTGAGCTGCGGTGCCCCGGTGTCGTGCACCCGGTTGAGCACCAGCCCGGCCAGCGGCATCCGGTCCGCGGCCAGCCGGTCCACGAAGTACGCGGCCTCGCGCAGCGCGTCCCGCTCCGGCGCGGCCACCACCAGGAACGCCGTGCCCGGCGCCTTGAGCAGCTGGTACGTGCGGTCCGCGCGCTCCCGGAAGCCGCCGAACATCGAGTCCATCGCGCTGACGAAGGTCTGCACGTCGGTGAGTAGTTGGGCGCCGAAGATCTTGCCGAGGGCGCCGGTGAGCAGGCCCATCCCGGCGTTCAGGAAGCGCATCGCGCTGCGCCCGCCGACCTTGGCCGGGGCGGTCAGGATCCGGATCACCCGGCCGTCCAGGAAGGACCCGAGCCGGTTGGGCGCGTCCAGGAAGTCCAGCGCCGAGCGGGACGGCGGGGTGTCCACGACGATCAGGTCCCACTCCTCGGCGGCGCGCAGCTGCCCGAGCTTCTCCATCGCCATGTACTCCTGCGTGCCCGCGAAGCCGGCCGACAGGGACTGGTAGAAGGGGTTCTCCATGATCGCCCGGGCCCGTTCGGGCTCGGCGTGGGCCAGCACGACCTCGTCGAAGGTCCGCTTCATGTCCAGCATCATGGCCTGGAGTTCGCCCTCACCGCTGACGCCCTTGACCACCCTGGGGGTGTTGTCGAGCTCGGTGAGGCCCATCGACTGGGCGAGCCGGCGGGCCGGGTCGATGGTCAGCACCACGACCTTGCGGCCGCGTTCGGCGGCTCGCAGGCCGAGCGCCGCGGCGGTGGTGGTCTTGCCGACGCCGCCGGAGCCGCAGCAGACGATGATCCTGGTCTTCGGGTTGTCGATCAGCTCGTCCACCGCGAGCCGCCGACCGGTGCTCCGCACCCCGCTGTTCGAGGTCATGCCGCCCCCTGTCGCTTCAGTTCGCCCGCCAGCCGGTACAGCCCGCCGAGGTCCACGCCCTCGCCCAGCAGCGGAAGTTCGTACGTGGGGAGCCGCAGCTGCTGGATGTCGGCGCGCTGCGCGCGTTCCAGCTCGACCCGCTCGGCGTGCTCCCTGGCCTGGTCCAGCAGCGGGTCGAGCAGCGGCTCCACCGCCGCCCTGACCTTCTCCGTGGTGCGCGTACGGCCGCCGAGCCCGGCCTCCCCGAGAGCCAGGGCGACCTCCTCGCGGTGGTCCCCGTCCACCGCGGCCACCGCCGCCGCGTCCAGCACCGGGGGCCGGACCATGTTGACCATCACCCCGCCCACCGGGAGCTTCGCCTCGCGCAGCTCCGCGATGCCGTCGACCGTCTCCTGCACCGGCATCTCCTCCAGCAGGGTGACCAGGTGCACCGCGGTCTCCGGCGACTTCAGCACCCGCATCACGGCCTGCGCCTGGGTGTGTATCGGGCCGATCCTGGCCAGCCCGGCGACCTCGGAGTTGACGTTCAGGAACCGGGTCAGCCGCCCGGTCGGCGGGGCGTCCATCACCACCGCGTCGTAGCGCCGCCGGCCGTCCTGGTCCTTGCGCCTGGTCGCCTCGCAGGCCTTGCCGGTGAGCAGGACGTCCCGCACGCCGGGCGCGATGGTGGTGGCGAAGTCGACGAAGCCGACCTTCTGGAGCGCCTTCCCGGCCCGGCCGAGCTTGTAGAACATCTCCAGGTACTCCAGCAGCGCCAGCTCGGTGTCGATCGCCAGCGCGAAGACCTCGCCGGGCCCGCCCTCCCCGGCCGGGAGCCCCAGTTGGGGGCGGGAGACCGAGGCGATCCGGCGCTCCTCGTACGGGAGTGCGGCGATCCCGAACAGCTCGGCGACGCCCTGCCGGCCCTCGACCTCGATCAGCAGCACCCGTCCGCCGTCCGCGGCGAGCGCCAGGGCCAGCGCCGCGGCCAGCGTGGTCTTCCCGGTGCCGCCCTTGCCGCTGACCACGTGCAGCCGGACGCCCTCCCAGTCGGGGTCGCGCCGGGCCTCCTGGTCGGGGGTGCGTGCCACGCTCCGTCTCCGTCCGTCTCCGTCCTACGGGCGTCCCCTCCTGACGAGGGTGCCCCTCACCAGGGTGCCCTCCCGCGAGGGTAACCAGGGAGCGCACCGGATGCCCGGAGCACCTGGGCCGTCAGGCCCGATCATGCCCTCTTTGTGCCCCACCTCACACGCCCGGGGGCGGGCGGCGCGGTTCGCCGCGACGGCTCGTCTAGAGTCTGGCCATGACCAAGTGGGAATACATGACGGCGCCCCTGCTGGTGCACGCCACCAAGCAGATCCTGGACAACTTCGGCGAGGACGGCTGGGAGCTCGTCCAGGTCGTGCCCGGCCCGAACCCGGAGCAGCTGGTGGCCTACTTCAAGCGGGAGAAGAACGCATGAGCAAGGTCGAGGAGAAGCTCGCCGGGCTGGGCCTGACCCTGCCTCCGGTGGCCGCCCCGGTCGCCGCCTACGTGCCGGCCGTGGAGTCCGGCGAGCTCGTGTTCACCTCCGGCCAGCTCCCGGTCGTCGGCGGCAAGCTGCCGACCACGGGCAAGGTCGGCGCCGAGGTCTCCCCGGAGGAGGCCAAGGAGCTCGCGCAGATCTGCGCGCTGAACGCCCTGGCCGCCGTGAAGTCGGTGATCGGCGACCTCGACCGGATCGAGCGGGTCGTCAAGGTCGTCGGCTTCGTCGCCGCCGCCCCCGACTTCATCGCCGTCCCGGCCGTCGTCAACGGTGCCAGCGAGCTGCTCGGCCAGGTGCTGGGCGACGCCGGCGTGCACGCCCGCAGCGCCGTCGGCGTCGCGGTGCTGCCGCTGGACGCCCCGGTCGAGGTCGAGCTCGTGGTGCGCGTCAAGGCCGCCTGAGCCTGATCGCGGAGGCGGGGCCGGACACCTTCCGGCCCCGCCTCCGTGTGGCCGGAGGGTGTCCGATCGATCGGTGAGCCTGGCGGGAATCGTCGGACACGCCCTAGCATCCGGGCATGGACCATCGAGCGACGACGCTCCCGATGCCGCCCGGCTGGCCCGCCCGGATCCGGGCGGTCGAATCCGGCGCGGTGACCCCGCCGGTGCCCAAGGCCGCCGCGACGGTCGTGCTGCTGCGCGACGCCGCCGACGGGCCCGAGGCCTACCTGCTGCGCAGGCGCACCTCGATGGCCTTCGCGGCCGGGATGTACGCCTACCCGGGCGGCGGGGTGGACCCGCGGGACGCCGAGGTCGAGCCGGGCTGGGCCGGACCGGCTCCCGAGGAGTGGGCCCGGCGGCTCGGGCTGGACGCCCGGACGGCGCGGGCGGTGGTCTGCGCGGCGGTCCGCGAGACCTTCGAGGAAGCCGGCGTGCTGCTGGCCGGCCCCGACTCCGACAGCATCGCCGCACCGCGCGACTGGTCCGCCGAGCGGGCCGCGCTGGAAGCGCACGAGCTGTCCTTCGCCGAGTTCCTCCGTGACCACGGCCTGGTGCTGCGCAGCGACCTGCTGGGCGGCTGGGCCCGCTGGATCACCCCGGAGTTCGAGGAACGGCGTTACGACACCTGGTTCTTCGTCGCCGCGCTGCCGGCCGGCCAGCGCGCGGCCCTGGAGGTCGGCGAGGCCGACCGGGTCGCCTGGCTGACCCCGGCCGAAGCGGTGCGGGGCTACCGGGAGGGCCGGTTCGGCATGCTGCCGCCGACCGTGACGGTGCTGCGCGAGCTGTCCTCGGCGCGGACCGCGGCCGAGGCGCTGGCCGCGGCGGCCGACCGTCCGCTGGCGCCGGTCCTGGGCCGGGCCGAGGTCCGCGGCGACCGGCTGACGGTCCGCTGGCCCGGTCACGAGGAGTTGACCATCGACGGGGAGTTCCCGGAGGGCTCCTGACCGTTCCACCCACCGGGACCATCCGTACGACCCGCAGGACCCGTGGGGGCCGCGAGGCCCGCACGACCCCGCGAGGCCCGCACGACCCCGCGAGGCCCGCACGACCCCGCGAGGCCCCGCACGACCCCGCGAGGCCCGTACGGCCGACGCGAGGCCCGTACGACCGCGCGAGCCCGTGTTCCCGCACGACGTGACCGACCCGTACCGACGCAGAGAAAGGACCGACGCCCGATGACCCACAACGACGTGGCTCGCCGGACGGCGCCAGAGATGCCCGCCCGCCGCCTGACTCCCCGTACCCCCGCCTGTGACAGCCAGGTCCCGTTCGTCGAGGTGGCGCAGCGCGCCCTCGCCCGGGCGCTGCCGCTGCGGGCCCTGCAGCGAGACGGCGGAGGCGGCCGGTGAGCGGACTCCTGCCGGGCGACCCCGCCGCCGTCGTCGGCGGCGAGGCCACCCCTCGGGCGCTGTGCGTGCTGGCACCGAACCCGTCGCCGATGACGCTGGACGGCACCAACACCTGGCTGCTCTCCGAGCCCGGCTCGGACCTCGCGGTGGTGATCGACCCGGGCCCGTTGCACGAGGGCCACCTGCGCCGGGTGATCGACCTCGCGGAGGAGCGGGGCAAGCGGGTCGCGCTGACCCTGCTCACCCACGGCCACCCCGACCACTCCGAGGGCGCGGCCCGCTTCGCCGAGCTGACCGGCACCGAGGTGCGGGCCCTGGACCCGGCGCACCGGCTGGGCTCGGAGGGCCTGGTGGGCGGCCAGCGCCTGGACGTCGGCGGCCTGGACCTGCGGGTGGTGGGCACCCCGGGGCACACCTCGGACTCGCTGACCTTCCACCTGCCGGACGACGGCGCGGTGCTCACCGGTGACACCGTGCTCGGCCGCGGCACCACGATGGTCGCGCACCCCGACGGCCGGCTCGGCGACTACCTGGACTCGCTGCGCCGGCTGCACACCATGGCCTCGCACCACGGCGTGCGGACCGTGCTGCCGGGCCACGGCCCGGTGCTCGCGGACGCGCTCGGCGCCGTCGACTACTACCTGGCCCACCGGGCGGCCCGGCTCGCCCAGGTGGAGACGGCGGTCGAGACGGGCTGCCGGACCGCGCCCGAGGTGGTGGCCAGGGTCTACGCCGACGTGGACCGGGCGCTCTGGCCGGCCGCCGAGCTGTCGGTGCGGGCCCAGCTGGAATACCTGGAGGAGCACGGGCTGATCCCCGAGCTCGACTGACCGCGAACGCGGAAGGGCCCGTCCGGATCGGACGGGCCCTTCCGCGTTCGCGGGCGTCAGCGCGAGCGGCGCGACAGCCGCTCGACGTCCAGCAGGACCACCGCGCGGGCCTCCAGCTTCAGCCAGCCGCGGCCGGCGAAGTCGGCGAGCGCCTTGTTGACCGTCTCGCGGGAGGCGCCGACCAGCTGGGCCAGCTCCTCCTGGGTGAGGTCGTGGGCGACGTGGATGCCCTCCTCGGACTGCACGCCGAACCGGCGGGAGAGGTCCAGCAGGGCCTTGGCGACGCGGCCGGGCACGTCGGAGAAGACCAGGTCGGACATCACGTCGTTGGTGCGGCGCAGTCGGCGGGCGATGGCCCGCAGCAGCGCGATGGAGACCTCGGGGCGGGCGTGCAGCCAGGGCTGGAGGTCGCCGTGGCCGAGGCCCAGCAGCTTGACCTCGGTCAGCGCGCTGGCCGTCGCGGTGCGCGGGCCCGGGTCGAACAGCGACAGTTCGCCGATCATCTCGCTGGGGCCGAGCACGGCCAGCATGTTCTCGCGGCCGTCCGGCGAGGCGCGGTGCAGCTTGACCTTGCCCTCCGCCACGACGTACAGCCGGTCGCCCGGGTCGCCCTCGTGGAACAGCGATTCCCCACGGGCGAGGGTGACCTCGGTCATGGAAGCGCGCAGCTCGCCGGCCTGTTCGTCGTCGAGTGCCGCGAAGAGTGCGGCGCGCCGCAGAACGTCGTCCACGTGCTTCCTCCTTCTCGGCCGTACGGCGGGTGGGCCGTCCGGCGCAAGTTCCGTTCAGTGTTCTGCGTCACCAAGCATGGCGCATGTCGCTCCGATCATATGAGGAGGGGGTGTGCCGAGGTGTGCGGTGCGGGGCCATTCGTACCGGCCGGTTACCGGGCGGAGCCGGTGCCGGGAGCCTCTGATCGAATCTCTGTACGATTTGATCGAACGGACGGTCGCCCCGCGGCACCGGCCGTGCGTCAGGCGTAGAACGCCACCAGTTCCGGCGCCAGCACCTCGGCCACCACCTCGTGGGTCTGGCCGTCCAGCGTCCGGTGCTCGGCGCCGGGCACGGCCGCCGCCACCGCGCGGGCCGGGGCCCGCAGCATCTCCGGGCTGTCGCCGCCGTCCAGGGACAGGGTCGGTACGGCGACGGTGGCCAGCAGGTCGACCGGGACGGCCGAGTCGGTCCGGTCGCCGAGCGCCGCCGCGTCGTAGGCCAGGGTCGGTGCGACCGCCTCGAACAGCGACCACCCGGGCGCGCCGCGCATCCCCTCCACCGCCTCCGCCGGCGCCCCGGCGTAGACCATGAGGGCCGCGACGGCGTCCCCGCGGCGCCCCTCGGCGAGCGCTGCCGTCAGCTCGGCGACGTACTCGCGGAAGCGCTCGCTCTGCGCCTCCTCGGTGCTGAACGGCGGCTCGTAGACGGCGAGCCGGGCGATGCCGATGTCCGCGGCGGCGGCCCGCAGGGCGAGCGCGGCGCCGGCGGAGTGGGCGAAGACGCGGGCCGAGCCGCCCGCCGCCGTGATGACGGCGGCCAGGTCCTCGATCTCGCGCTCCACCGCGAAGGACCCGTTGTCCCCGCTGTCGCCGCGCCCGCGCCGGTCGTAGGTCCACACGGTGTGGTGCGCCGCCAGCCGCTCGGCGATCGCGGCGCTCGGCCCCACGCCGCGGTGGCACAGCGCGCCGTCGACCAGGACGACGGCCGGGCCGGAGCCGGTCACGGAGCAGGCGAGGACGGTGCCGTCGGTGGAGACCACGGTGCTCATCGGGTGTTCCTTCGGTCGTGCGAGTCGGTCATGGGAGCGGACCGGGGTTCGCCGCGCGACTCATCGGTCCGGCGGCAATCTACTGTCCGGGGCCGGGTGCGCGCGGGGAGTCCGAGAGGATATGTTTTACAGGTAAATTATCTGCTAATCTTTTTGTATGGTCACAACCGCCCAGTTTCGTCAGGCAGTTCGGGTCGGTCCGGCCGGAGACGGCTGGCACAAGCCCGCGCTCAGCGCCGTGGTCACCCTGGGCGCGCTCAACCTCACCCTGTTCGGCCTCGGCCGGCTCGACCTCGCTCTCTACACCGCGGCCGGCGGCCTGGGCGCGCTGTACGGGCACGGCCTGCCCTACCGGGCCTGGGCCCGGACACTGGCCGGCGTGCTGCTCGGCACCGTGCTCAGCACCGCCGCCGCCCTCACCGCCGCCGCGCTGACCCGGGACGCCGCCGTCCTGGTCGCGGTGGCGGCGGCGCTCGCCGCCCTGCACAAGCTGCTCTGCGACGCCGCCAGGGTCGGCCCGCCCGGCAGCCTGATCATCACCTTCACCTCCGCCAGCTGCGCCTTCGTCCCGCAGCGGCTCGCCGAAGTCCCGCCGCACCTGGCACTCACCGTGCTCGGCGCCGCCCTGGCCTGGCTGGTCTGCATGGCCCCGGCCCTGGTGCGCCCGTACGGGCCGGAGCGGATCGCCACCGCCCGCGCGCTGGAGGCCGCCGCCCGGCTGCTGCGGACCGGGCCCGGCGCGTCGGACGCCGCCGCCCGTACCGCCCTGGTCGGCGCGGTCGAGGCGGCCTGGCGGAGCCTCGCGCTCTCCGCCCCGGCCCGGCGACGCGCCCTCGGCGACGCGCCCGAGCGGCTGCTGGTGCGCGCGGAGGCCGCACTGGCCGGACCGGCCCGGCCCGAGGACGCCGCGCGGTACCTCGGCTGGGCCCGCGACCTGCGGCGCGGCCGCCCGCTGCCCTCGCCGGACCTCACCGAGGCGGAGGCCGCCGAGCCGGCCGCCCGCCGCCCCGGCCCCCGGCCACCGCTCCGGCGGGCGCTGCGGCCCGGTTCGGCGCTGCTGCCGATCGCGCTGCGCGTCGCGGTCGGCTGCGCCGCCGCCGGGTGGCTCTCGCTGGCGCTCGGCGTCGGCCGGCCGTACTGGGCGGTGGTCACCGCGGCCTCGATGTTCCAGGCCAACAGCACGCTGTCCTGGCAGCGCGCCCTGCAGCGGGTGCTGGGCAACCTGCTCGGCCTGCTGCTGTTCACCGCCGCGCTGCCCCTCGCGCACTCGGGCCCGGCGGCGCTGATCGGGCTCGGGCTGGTCTGCCAGTTCGGCGCGGAGGCGACGATCGCCCGCAGCTACTGGCTGGCGACGGTCTTCGTGACCCCGCTGGCGCTGTTGATGACGGAGTTCGCGGGCCCGCAGCCGGCCGGGACGCTGGTCGCCGACCGCTGGCTGGACACCTGCGTCGGCGCGCTCACCGGCCTCGCGGCCTGCCTGCTGGTCACCAACCGCCGCACCGCCGCCCGACTGGCCCGCGCCCTGGCCGGAGCCGAGGCCGCCGGACAGCGGGCGCTGGCCGCCGTCCGAGCCGACCAGGCCGCGAGCGCCCCGGAGGAGCGCGCCGCCCGTACCGGCCTCGCCACCGCCCTGCTGGAACTGCGCGAGGCCACCGACACCGCCGCCGGTGAGTGGCGCCGCCCCGACCTCCCGCACCGGCGCGCCACCGCCACCGAGCAGCAGGCCCACCACCTGCTGGCCGCCCTGCTGGAACGCCGCGGCCGCGGCCGCCTTCCGGACCCGGCCGGGCCCCTGCCGGACACGGCCTAGGATCGAAGCCGATCGGCAGGCCGCAGAACGGGAGCAGCACGCGTGGAGGACGTCGTCGCAGGTGTGCTGCGCCAGTGGGAACGGGCCTACCCGGGGCTGGACACCGGCCCGATCGCCGTCCTCGGCCGGATCAACCGCTGCGCCGCGCTGCTCCAGCAGACCCCCGACCCGCTCACCCGGGCCGGCCTCACCCGCGCCGAGTTCGACATCCTCGGCGCCCTGCTCCGCCTCGACCGCGAGCTGACCCCCACCCAGCTGGCCCGGGAGAGCTTCGCCTCCGGCGCCGCCGTCACCAAGCGGCTGCGGCTGCTGGAGGAGCGCGGCCTGGTCAGCCGCCGCACCGACGCCCGGGACCGCAGGGTCGCCCACCTCGCGCTCACCGAGCAGGGCCGGACGCTGGTGGACGGACTGATCCAGGAACTCGTCGCCTACGACCGCGCCCTGCTGGCCGGCCTCACCCCCGCCGAGCAGGACCGGCTCGCCGAGGCCCTCAGCGGGCTGCTGAACAGCCTCGAGGGGACGATCGGCCGCACCCTGGGCTGAGCCGCCGGGGGGTGACGAGGCGTCAACGGCGCCGCCCCGGCGCCGGCGGTGCCCGGGCGTCCTTGCCGGGGAGACCGAGCGCGCGGGCGGCGAACGCGGCGCGCAGGCGGGCGCGGCGCACCAGTCCGGTGTGACCGGCCTCCGGGACGGCGACGAGCTCCACGTCCTCCTCGTACGCGAGGAGGGCCGTCAACGCGCCGCGCACCATGCCCGGGCCCTCCGCCGGCAGGGCCCCGATCCTCCGCGCCCTCCCCCTCACAGGTGACGGCCGCGGGCGGAGTTCATCGGACAACAGGCCTTGCCAGGGCCGGTTTCCGTGCTTGATCGGCCACGAGCGGTCCGCCGGTCGGCGTAGCCTTCGTGCATGGCAGAGAGCAAGGTCCGGAAGGCCGCGGCGAAGAAGCCGGTGGCGAAGAAGGCGGCGGTGAAGCCGAGGAAGCCGGAATCGCACCTGGCGATGGTGCGTCGGGCCCGGAGGATCAACCGCGAACTGGCGGAGCTGTACCCGTACGCGCATCCGGAGCTGGACTTCGAGAACCCCTTCCAGCTGCTGGTGGCCACCGTGCTGTCGGCGCAGACCACCGACCTGCGGGTGAACCAGACCACCCCGGCGCTGTTCGCGAAGTACCCGACGCCGGAGGACATGGCGGCGGCGAACCCGGAGGAGCTGGAGGAGATCATCCGCCCGACCGGCTTCTTCAGGAACAAGGCGAAGTCGCTGCTGGGCCTCTCGATAGCGCTGCGCGACGAGTTCGGCGGCGAGGTCCCGGGCCGCCTGGCCGACCTGGTGACCCTGCCGGGCGTCGGCCGCAAGACCGCCAACGTCGTCCTCGGCAACGCCTTCGGTGTTCCCGGCATCACCGTGGACACCCACTTCGGGCGGCTGGCCCGACGGTTCGGCTGGACCACCGAGGAGGACCCGGTGAAGGTCGAGGCGGCCGTCGCCGAGATCTTCCCGAAGTCGGAGTGGACGATGCTCTCGCACCGGGTGGTCTTCCACGGCCGCCGGATCTGCCACTCCCAGAAGCCCGCCTGCGGCGCGTGCCCGATCGCGCCGCTCTGCCCCTCGTACGGCGAGGGGGAGACCGACCCGGAGAAGGCACGCAAACTGTTGAAGTACGAGATGGGCGGCCAGCCCGGGCAGCGGCTGCGGCCGCCGGCCGACTTCCCCGGTGAGGCGGCCGCCCGCGCGGACGCCGCCGTCCACCAGGGACGGGTCGCGGACCTGGCGGTGGACGCGTGAGCGGGCGGTACGGGCGGCCCGGGCCGGAAGCCGGGGGAGTCGCGCGGGGCATCGAGCCGGACGGGCTGCCGGCCTGGCTGGAGCCGGTCCGGGTGGCGGCCGAGCGGGTGCTGCCGGAGCAGCTGAGCCGCTTCCTGCCGCCGGCCGAGGGCGGCCGTCCGGCGGCCGTGCTGATGCTGTTCGGCGAGGGGCCCCAGGGGCCGGACCTGCTGTTGATCGAGCGGGCCCGTTCGCTGCGCTCGCACGCCGGGCAGCCGTCCTTCCCGGGCGGTGTGCTGGACCCGGAGGACGGCGATCCGAACGGCCCGGGCCCGATCGCGGCGGCGCTGCGCGAGGCCTGGGAGGAGACCGGCCTGGACCCGGCCGGGGTGCAGGTGTTCGCGGAGCTGCCCCGGCTGTACATCCCGGTGAGCAGCTTCGTGGTGACCCCGGTGCTCGGCTGGTGGCGCGAGGAGACGCCGGTGCGCCCGGTGGACACGGCCGAGACCGGCGCGGTGTTCCGGGTCCCCATCACGGAGCTGGCCGACCCGGCGAACCGGGTGCGGCTGCGCCAGCCGTCCGGGCACCTCGGCCCGGCCTTCTCGGTCGCCGGGCGGCTGGTCTGGGGCTTCACCGCCGGGGTGATCGACCGGGTGCTGCACCACAGCGGCCTGGAGCTGCCCTGGGACCCGTCCCGGATCGTCGACCTCCCGGACGACGCGCTGGCGCTGGTCCGGGGCGACCTCGAACACTCCCGGGTGCTGCCGGGCGGCGACGCCGACGCTTCGTGACCGGCCGTCGGCGCGTCCGGCGCGCGGACCGTGGGAGGGTGTCCGAGTGAACGTCCTGGATGTGCTGCTGATCGCCGCGGCCGTGGCATTCGCCGTGTCGGGCTACCGGCAGGGCTTCGTGGTCGGCGTGCTCTCGCTGGTCGGCTTCCTCGGCGGCGGCCTGCTCGCCGTCGAGCTGCTGCCGCTGCTGGTGCTCGACCACATCGGCCCCGGCACGACGGCCTCGGTGGTGGCGGTCGTGGTGGTGATCGTCCTCGCCGCGATCGGCCAGGCGATCACCGCGCACTACGGCTGGAAGCTGCGCGGGCACATCGGGCGGCGCCCGGCCAGGGTGCTGGACGCGAGCGGCGGCGCGGTCGTGAACGTCGTCTCGATGCTGCTGGTGGCCTGGCTGATCGGCTCGGCGCTGGCCGGGGCGTCCCTCCCGACGGTCTCCCGGCAGGTCCGCTCCTCGGCGGTCCTCGGCGGGGTGCAGAACGCGCTGCCCGACGACGCGCCGAACTGGTTCTCGGACTTCTCCAAGGTGCTCGCCCGCAACGGCTTCCCGCAGGTCTTCAACCCCTTCGAGCACGAGCCGATCACCCAGGTCGACAGCCCCGACCCCGCGCTGGCCGCCAGCCCGGCGGTGGCGCGGGCCCGGCAGAGCCTGGTCAAGGTGGTCGGCACCGCGACCTCCTGCGGCAAGACCCTTGAGGGCAGCGGCTTCGTCTTCGCCCCGCACCGGGTGATGACCAACGCCCACGTGGTCGGCGGGGTCAACGAGCCGACCGTGCAGATCGGCGGCGTCGGGCAGCTGTACGACGCGACGGTGGTCCGCTACGACTGGCAGCGCGACATCGCCGTCCTGGACGTGCCCAAGCTGAACGCGCCGGTGCTGGCCTTCGCGGGCGAGGCGAAGACCAACGACAGCGCGATCGTGGCGGGCTTCCCGGAGAACGGCGCCTTCAACGTCCAGCCGGCCCGCATCCGCGGCCGGATCCAGGCCAACGGCCCGGACATCTACCACCGCGGGCAGGTGGTCCGCGACGTCTACTCGGTGCGCTCGGTGGTCCGGCAGGGCAACAGCGGCGGCCCGCTGCTCACCCCGGACGGCGAGGTGTACGGCGTGGTCTTCGCCAAGTCCCTGGACAGCGCGGACACCGGCTACGTGCTGACCGCGTCCGAGGTGCGCGAGGACGTCGAGCAGGGCGGCGCCGCGACCGCCCGGGTGGACACCCAGGGCTGCGCGCTCTGACCGGGCGGGGGCCGGGAGGGCGCGGGAGCGGCTCCGGGAGCGGTCGGGGAAAGTGCGGGAGCGGCTTCGGGAGCGGTCGGGGAGGGTACGGGCCCGGCTTCGGGAGCGGTCGGGGAGGTGCGGGAGCGGCCGGTGGGCGCGCCGGGCCGGACCGTCCGATATCCGCCGCTCCGTCAGGTGGCCCTGGTAGCGTCGGCCGCGCTCACCCGTTCGGCTCAACCGGGCGCCGTCCCGGTGTGGGCCGACGGGAGGGACCGGCAGTCCGATGATGGGTCATTCGCACGCGGTGAGCGGGGCGATGCTGTACGCCGCCTCGGCCCCTTTCCTGCCCCCGCTGCTGCTGCACACCACGCTGCAGCCGGCGGACATACTGATGGGTACGGTGCTGTGCGCGGGCGCGGCCCTGCTGCCCGACCTCGACCACCACGACGGCTCGATCGCCAACTTCCTCGGGCCGGTCTCCAAGGTGCTCTGCCGCTTCGTGGCCTGGATCTCCGGCGGCCACCGGCACGCCACCCACTCGCTGCTGTTCGTCGGGCTGATGGGCGGCGGCACCTGGGCCGGGGTCACCTACCTGGGCCGCAACTTCACCCTCGGGATGACCTTCTTCCTGCTGGCGCTCGCGATCCGGGCCCTGCGGCTCTGCCCGCCGGGCGACGGCCCGGAGGCGTGGATCACCGTCATCGGTCTGGCCGCGCTCGGCACCTTCGGGATGAACACCTGGATGCCCAACTCGCCCGGCTGGCTGCCGTACGCGGTGGCACTGGGCACGCTGGCGCACCTACTCGGCGACTGCCTGACCAAGAAGGGCGCGCCGCTGCTCTGGCCGCACAAGGAGCGCTACGAGGTCGTGCTGATCAAGCGCAGCGGCAACAGCGTCGAGACCAAGGTGCTGGTGCCGATCATGTCGGTGGCGACCTTCGTCCTGCTCTGGTTCACCGCGTTGTCGCCGACGATCGTCAACTGAACGGGGTGCCGGGCGGGGCGCTCGGCCTGTGGGCGGTCGGTGCGTGCGGCCCGGTGTGGGCGGCCCGGCGTTTGTGGCCGGTGCGTTCGGCCGGTGCAGGTGGCCGGTGCGTTCGGCCGGTGGACGGATCCGGCGCGAGGCCTCAGGTCTCGCGCCGCAGTCGTGCGCCCACCCAGCGGGCGCGTCGGCCGAGGATGCGGGGGATGCCGAGCTGCCGCCGCTCCGAGCGCTGACGGCCGTCGGGGCCGTCGAAGCCGAGGTCGTCCGCCCGGTCGGGACGGTGGGCGGAGCGCTGGGGGCTGTTGTGACGTCGGCCGCGCGGGGCGCCGCCGCTTTCGGGCATCCAACTCATACCGGAATGGATGCCCCTGGGCCGGTGGAGGTAACCGCCCGGGCTTCGCCGAAATTGGCCTATGCGGTTGTCATATGAGCGACAAAATAAGGGAGTTGGGGCCAAGGGCCCTTCCATCCGACCGCACGTACGGCCGTGTCGGTCCCCGTGCCGGGCGTTGCGCCGGGCCCCGTGCCGGGCCCGTGCGGGTCACTCCTTGTGGCGGCCGACCCAGTCCAGCAGCTCGGCGGTGAACTCCTCCGGCGCCTCCTCGTGCGGGAAGTGCCCGACCCCCGGCAGCAGCCGCCAGCGGTACGGCGCCGCGACGTACTCGCCGCCGCCGAGCGCGGTGTGCGACAGCAACACCGGGTCCGCCGCGCCCTGGACGTGCAGGGTCGGCGCGGTGATCGGCTTCTTCATCCGCCGGGCGAACTGGATGCCGTCCGGCCGGGCCATCGAGCGCAGCAGCCAGCGGTACGGCTCGATCGAGCAGTGCGCGGTGCTGGGAATCTGGATCGCCTGCCGGTACGCGTGCACCGCGGCCTCGTCCAGGCCGTTCGGGCCGGTCCAGGACGTCAGGTAGCGGCCGACCAGCTCGGCGTCGTCGGCCACCAGACGGCGTTCGGGTATCCACGGCCGCTGGAAGCCCAGCACGTGCTCGAAGGCGGCGAACTGCCGGCGGTCGGTCAGCAGTGCCCGGCGCAGGTCCCTCGGGTGCGCGGCGGAGACCACGGTGAGGCTCTGGATGACGGACGGTCGCATCACCGCCGCCACCCAGGCCAGGGTGCCGCCGGCCGCGTGCCCGACCAGGTGGGCCCGGCGCTCGCCGAGCGAGCGGATCACCCCGGTGATGTCCAGGGCGAGGTTGCCCGGGTCGTACCCGCGCGGGGTGCGGTCGCTGCCGCCGATGCCGCGCAGGTCGAGCGCCACCGCGCGGTAGCCGGCATCGGCGAGCGCGGTCAGCTGGTGCCGCCAGGCCCACCAGTACTCGGGCCAGCCGTGCACCAGCAGCACCAGCGGGCCGGAGCCCAGCTCGGCGATGTGGAAGCGGGCGCCGTTGGCCGCGAGGTCGCGGTGCGTCCACGGGCCGGGCTGCCGGATGCTCCAGGCCTCGGCGTCGTTCGCCGGGGACCCGGCGGATGCCGCCGCGCGGGGCTCCCGGTCGGGCTCCCGCGCGGGTGCCAGGCCGGTGCCCTCGGGGCCGGTGCCCTCAGGGGCGGCGCCGGGCTCGTCGGGGCCGACGGAGCCCCCGGGGGTGAGTCCGGCGCCGGAGTCGGCGGACGGCTGCGCGGGCACGGGCTTCTGGTCAAGCGGCATACCGAGAGCGTGTCACATCCGCGGGCCCGACACGTGCCCGGCACTCGCTGTCGGCGGGTTCGGCGCCTTCGGTGCTTGTTGATGCGGGGCCGCCGGGGCCCCCGGCCGCCTCGGCGGGCCCGGGGCGTCCGGGGTGCCGAGGCCGACGTACCGACGGCCCAGCAGGTGCCGGGCCGTCGGTACGCCGGTGTGCCGGTGCGCGCTGTACCGGTGCGTCGGTGGGCCTGGTGTGTCGGTAGGCCGGGCCGGTTACGGGATGCGGCCGAAGGCCCGGTCGATCTCCTCCTGGGTGGCCGGGCGCGGCCGGGCGTTCTTCAGCACGTCGGCGGTCTTCTGGGCGCCCTCGATGGTGCGGACCGGCTTCTCGATCTTCTTGAACGAGCGCCAGGCCAGCATCCCGAGCAGCACCGCGAGCAGCAGGTAGGCGCCCGCCACGACCAGGAACGACCAGCCCAGCGACAGGCCCAGCGCGTGGATGCCGAAGGCCGCCGCGGCGCTCAGCATCGGGATGGAGAACAGCGCCACCACGCCGGCGACGATCAGCGAGACGCCGCCGGAGACGCCGCGCTTGACGTCCGCCCGGATCTCGGCCTTGGCGAGCGCGATCTCGTCGTGGACCAGCGCGGACAGGTCGGCGGTGGCCGCCGCGAACAGCTGCCCCACCGAACGCTCGCCCTCGTAGGGCGCCCGGCCGTTGCTGGACGGGTCTGCGGCTCCTGTGGGCATCAGCTGTTCTCCTCTGCGGCTGTGCGGCGTGACGCCGTCGCGGGTAGCGGTTCCGAGGCCGGTGGGGGGTCCCGGAGGCGTCTGTGGGTTGTCGACAGCTCAGAATCATGCCCCTACCGGTCAGTCGGACACCACTCCGGGGCCCCGCGGGAGGGACGTGTCCCGGCGCCGGGAGGCTTCCGGGCGCCTTCGCCGGGGGCCTGCGGGCGCCTCAGTCGGGCTGTCCGGGGCGGCCCCGGTAACCGGAGCCGGAGCCGGAGTTCGGGTCGGAGGCGGCGCCCGGGTCGGAGCCGGAGCCGGAGCCCGGGTCGGAGGCGTGGCCGGAGTCGGGGCTCGGGTCGGGGCCGTTTTCCTCGCCGGCCCGGTGGGCGAACTCGCCGACCCGCGCCCGCCAGGCCGGGTCGTCCTCCTGGTAGATGTCCGGGATGCCGTCCCCGTCCAGGTCGCGGTCCTCCTCCTCGCACAGTGCGCGGTAGTGCCGGTTGCGCAGCTTCAGCAGCACCGTGGCGACCACCGCGGCGAGCACCGAGCCGACCAGCACGGCCGTCTTCGCGCGGGCGGCGAGCGCCGGGTCGTCCGGGAAGGCCAGCTCGCCGATCAGCAGCGAGACGGTGAAACCTATGCCCGCGAGCACCGAGACCGCGACCATGTCGGCCCACTTGAGCTGCGGGTTCAGCTCGGCCCTGGTGAACCGGGCGGTCAGCCAGGCGCCGCCGAACACGCCTATCGACTTGCCGACCAGCAGGCCGATCACGATGCCGAGCGGGGCGGCCTGGGTGAACACCTCGCGCAGCTTCGGGCCGGAGACGGCCACCCCGGCCGAGAACAGCGCGAACACCGGGACGGCCAGGCCGGCCGAGAGCGGGCGGACTAGGTGCTCGATGTGCTCGCCGGGGGAGTGCTGCTCGTCGCCCTCCCGGTGGCAGCGCAGCATCAGGCCCATCGCGACGCCCGCCACCGTGGCGTGGATGCCGCTCTCGTGCATCAGCGCCCAGGTCACGAAGGCCAGCGGCACGAAGAGGTACCAGCCGTGGACGCCGCGCCGGTGCAGGAACCAGAACAGCACCAGGCCGGCGACGGCGAGGCCGAGCGCCCAGAACTTGATGCCGTGGCTGTAGAAGATCGCGATGATCAGGATCGCGATCAGGTCGTCGACCACTGCCAGGGTGAGCAGGAAGGCGCGCAGCGGGGAGGGCAGGTGGCTGCCGACCACGGCCAGCACCCCGAGCGCGAAGGCGATGTCGGTGGCGGTCGGGATCGCCCAGCCGCCGGGGTGCCCACCGCTGCCGGAGTTCACCAGGACGTAGAGGATCGCGGGCAGCGCCACCCCGCAGACGGCGGCGACGACGGGCAGCAGCGCGGCACTGGGCGTGCGCAGCTCACCCGCGACGAACTCGCGTTTGAGCTCGATCCCGGCGACGAAGAAGAAGATCGTCAGCAGGCCGTCCTTGGCCCAGGTGGCCAGGGAGAGGTCGAGGTGGAGCGGGGTGGAGGGGCCGACGGTGTAGTCGAGCACGCTCTGGTAGGCCTGCGGCCAGGCGTTGGCCCAGATCAGCGCGACGACGGCGGCGCCCAGCAGCAGCATGCCGCCGACCGTCTCGGTGCGCAGGGCGTCGGTGATGAAGGTGCGCTCGGGTAGTGACAGCCGACCGAGGAACTGCCGGCGGCGGGTCGTCGGCTCGTGGACGGGCGGCTGATCGGTCACGGGGACCTCCTGGGGCTGGGAGCGGCAACGGATGCACGGGTGGTGCAGTTGCCGACCAGACTTCCCGGCGCGCCCTGTGACGCCCGCGACTCCTGTCAAGGATCTTGATGCGTCCTTAATAGTCTAGCGGGGTTTGGGTGACATCCGGATTGTCCTACCAAAGGACTTAAACCCTGTGGACTGGTTCTGCACCCCGGGGGCGCAGGGGTCACGGGGGTGCAGCGGTCGCGGGGGTGCTGACGTGGCGGCTGTCGGATCCGGCTGTGGGAAACGGCTGCGGTAACGGTTGCGGGGAGACAGCTGCGGAAACGGCTGCGGGAAACGGCTGTGCCCCGGGCGGTGGTCGCCGCCCGGGGCACAGCCGTTGTCTCAAGGGGCTCGGCCGTCACCGGCCGGGTGGGTTCAGCCGTTGCCGTTGTCCGAGGACGGCAGCTGGGCCTGGATCTGGCTCATCACCGTGCTGTCGGCCAGGGTGGTGGTGTCACCGACCTCGCGGCCCTCGGCGATGTCGCGCAGCAGGCGGCGCATGATCTTGCCGGAGCGGGTCTTCGGCAACTCGCCGACCACCTTGATCTGCTTCGGCTTGGCGATCGGTCCGAGCGTGCGGCCGACGTGCGCCCGCAGCTCCTCGACCAGTTCGGGGCTGTCGGCGACGCTGCCGCGCAGGATCACGAAGGCGACGATGGCCTGACCGGTGGTCGCGTCGGTCGCGCCGACCACGGCGGACTCGGCCACGGACGGGTGGCCGACCAGGGCCGACTCGACCTCGGTGGTGGAGATGTTGTGGCCCGAGACGAGCATGACGTCGTCCACCCGGCCCAGCAGCCAGATGTCCCCGTCCTCGTCCTTCTTGGCACCGTCGCCGGCGAAGTAGCGGCCCTCGAAGCGCGACCAGTAGGTGTCGATGTAGCGCTGGTCGTCGCCCCAGATGGTGCGGAGCATGGACGGCCACGGCTCGGTGAGCACGAGGTAGCCGCCGGAGCCGTTCGGCACCTCGACGGCGTTGTCGTCCACCACGGTGGCCGCGATGCCCGGCAGGGCGCGCTGGGCCGAGCCCGGCTTGGTCTCGGTGACGCCCGGCAGCGGGCTGATCATGATGGCGCCGGTCTCGGTCTGCCACCAGGTGTCCACGATCGGGCACCGGCCGCCGCCGATGTGCTCGCGGTACCAGACCCACGCCTCCGGGTTGATCGGCTCGCCGACGCTGCCCAGCACGCGCAGCGAGGACAGGTCGAACTTCGCGGGGATGTCGTCGCCCCACTTCATGAAGGTGCGGATCGCGGTCGGCGCGGTGTAGAGGATGGTCACGCCGTACTTCTGGACGATCTCCCAGAACCGGCCCTGGTGCGGGGTGTCCGGGGTGCCCTCGTAGATGACCTGGGTGGCGCCGTTGGAGAGCGGGCCGTAGACGATGTACGAGTGGCCGGTGACCCAGCCGATGTCGGCGGTGCACCAGTAGACGTCGGTCTCCGGCTTGAGGTCGAAGACCGCGTGGTGGGTGTAGCTGGCCTGGGTGAGGTAGCCGCCCGAGGTGTGCAGGATGCCCTTGGGCTTACCGGTGGTGCCCGAGGTGTAGAGGATGAACAGCGGGTGCTCGGCGTCGTGCGCCTCGGGGGTGTGCTCGGTGGACTGGCGCGCGGTGATCTCGTGCCACCAGACGTCGCGGCCCTCGGTCCACGGGATGTCCTGCCCGGTGCGGCGGACCACCAGGACGTGCTCGACGCCGTCGGCCTTGGTGAGTGCCTCGTCGATGGCCGGCTTGAGGGCTGAGGGCTTGCCGCGGCGGTAGCCGCCGTCGGCGGTGATGACGAGCTTGGCCTGGGCGTCCTGGATGCGGGAGGCGACGGCGTCGGAGGAGAAGCCGCCGAAGACCACCGAGTGGGTGGCGCCGATCCGGGCACAGGCGAGCATCGCGATGACCGCCTCGGCGATCATCGGCAGGTAGACGGCGACCCGGTCGCCCTTGCGGACGCCGAGCTCCAGCAGCGCGTTGGCCGCCTGCGAGACCTCGTCCTTGAGCTGGGCGTAGGTGATCGAACGGCCGTCGCCGGGCTCGCCCTCGAAGTGGATGGCGACCCGGTCGCCCAGGCCGTTCTCCACGTGGCGGTCGACGCAGTTGTACGCGACGTTGAGCTTGCCGTCGGCGAACCACTTGGCGAAGGGCGGGTTGGACCAGTCGAGGGTCTCGGTCGGCTCGACGGCCCAGGTGAGGCGGCGGGCCTGCTCGGCCCAGAAGCCCAGACGGTCCTCGGAGGCCTGCGCGTACGCGGCCGCGGTGACGTTGGCGGCTGCGGCGAGCTCTGCCGGCGGGGCGAAGCGCCGCTCCTCCTTGAGCAGGTTGGCCAGGCTCTCGTTGCTCAACGCGCACTCCTCATCGAGTCATGATCGGGGGCGATCCCGTGCGTGGGGATTGTCCCGTGTGTCCCAGCGCACAGCTCACCAGGCGAACGGGGCAGTTGACAAGAGGCTCCTGGGAATTGGTGTAGACCTTTGATCGGCGGTCGACCGGCCGCCGGTGCGGTCCGCCGGGGAGGACCGGACGACCGTGCGGGGGCGGGTGGGCCCGTGCCCCGGCCCGCCCGGCGGGGACACGGACCCGGCTCTCAGGCAGCCAGCCGGGGGTCCTCCTCACTGCCCTCGACCGGAACCCGATCGTCCTCATTCACCCGTTCGGCCGATGCCGCGTTCGGTCGGACGCCGGGGTCGGTTCCGATCGGGGCCTCGGCGTGGCGTTCGATGGTGTTCGGGCGCTTCCCGGGGTGGGCCTCGACCGGGCTGAACGTCCCGGCGGCCCGGTCCAGGACGTAGGCCTGGGCCGTCGCGAAGTCGAAGTACATCCCGACCAGCCGCAGGGTGCCCTCCTCGACCCGGCGCTCGACCGCCGGGTTCGCCATCAACTGGTCCAACTGCTGGACCACGTTGGTGATGCAGAGCTGCTCCACGACGTCCACCACGGGCCGGGAGGCGAACTCCGCCGGGACGCGTCGGAGCCGGTCCAGCGAGCCGCGGCCGTTGCGCAGCCAGCGGGCCAGTGGGGTGGGCGGCCCGGGGCGCTCGTGCACGCCGTCCAACAGGGCCTGCATCGCACCGCAGCCGGAGTGGCCGCAGACCGTGATCGACCGCACCTCCAGTACCTCGACCGCGTACTGCACCGCGGCGGCCACCGAGTCGTCCGCCGCGCCGGGTTCGTGCGGGGCCGGCACCAGGTTGCCCACGTTGCGCACGGTGAACAGGTCGCCCGGACCGCTGTTGGTGATCATGCTGGTGACCATCCGGGAGTCCGCGCAGGTCAGGAAGAGCTGGGAGGGCGTCTGCCCCTCGCGCGCCAGCCGGGCGAGTTCCGGCCGGATCAGCGGGGCGGTGTGCAGCTGGAACACCCGGACGCCGTCCAGCAGTCGGCCGTGCGGGTCCTCCTGCTGCTCGATGCAGTGGTGGCCGACCCAGGGCGTCCAGGCCCGGCAGCGGTGCGGGCCCGGTGAACTGCCCGCGCGCACGGTGCCGTCCGGGTCGAGCACCTCGTCGTCCTGGCGGCGCGTCACCAGTGAGACCCGGCCGCCCGTGTTCTGGTGCCCGGCCCGCCAGGTGTGCAGCGTCTCGTACGCGGCGTGGTCCAGGAAGGAGCCGTCGTGGACCACGGTGACCTCGGCTCCGGCCGGGATGCCGGCCAGCGCCCGGCTGAGCCTGGGCACGGTGGTGAAGGTGAGCGGGCCGTGGGTGTGGACGGTGACCGTGCCGCCGGGGCCGGTCTCCACGTCCACGTGGGCGCGGGTCAGCCGGTAGAGGGCGAGCAGTATGGCGGTGCCGGCGCCGATCGCGACGCCCCACAGCACGCCGGCGATCACCACGCCGAGCACGGTGATCAGGTAGACGGGGAACTCGCGGTGCCGGTGCACCTTGCGGATGTGCGCGAAATTCACCATCTGCAGCCCGACCGCCAGCACCAGCGCGGCGAGCGCGGCCAGCGGGATCCGGCGCAGCCCGCCGGTCAGCGCCAGTGCGGCGGCCAGCACCCAGACGCCGTGCAGTACCGAGGCCCACCTGGTCTGGCCGCCGGCCCGTACGTTGGCGGTGCCGCGCACCGCGCCGCCGGCGACCGGCAGTCCGCCGACCAGGCCGCTCGCCAGGTTCGCGAGGCCCTGGCCGCGCAGTTCGCGGTCGAGGTCGCCGGTGCGGCGGGACATCCGGTCGATCGCGACGGCGGACAGCAGCGACTCCACGCTGGCGACCGCGGTGACGGTGAGGACGGCGGCGAGCAGCCCGAGCACCGGGCCGTGCGGCAGCGCGGGCAGGAACGCCTGCGGCCGCCAGGCGGGCAGTTCGATCCGGGCGAGCCGCAGGTCCAGGGTGAACACGAGCGCGGTGGCCAGCGCGACCCCGGCCAGCGGACCGGGCACCTTGGCCAGCCGGGCGCCGAACTCGCCCGCGCGGCCCGGCAGTCGGCCGAGCCGGGGCCAGCCGAGCAGGACGGCCACCGTCACCGCGCCGGCCAGCAGCGCCGGCGGGTGCGGGCCGGCCAACTGCCCGGGAAGGGCTAGGAGGTTGGCGATCGTGGAGCTCTGCGGCGAGCCGCCGAGGACGACGTGCAGCTGCGCGACGGCGATGGTGATCCCGACGCCGGCCAGCATGCCGTGCACGATCGCGGGCGAGACGGCGAGCGCCGTCCGGGCCACCCGGCGTGCGCCGAGCAGGAGTTGGAGCAGGCCGACGGCGACGGTGACGGCGCAGGTGGCCTGCCAGCCGTACTGGGCGATCAGCCCGGCGGTGATCACCGTCAGCGCCGCGGAGGGACCGCTGACCTGGAGCGGTGTGCCGCCGAACAGCCCGGCGACGATCCCGCCCACGGCCGCGGCGGCCAGCCCAGCGGTGAGCGGGGCGCCGGTGGCGAGCGCGATGCCGAGGGAGAACGGCACGGCGATGAGGAAGACCACGAGGGAGGCGGAGAGGTCCTGGGCCCAGCGGATCCGGGGGCCGGGGCCCGGCGGTGCGTGGTCGGTGGTGTCGGAGGCGATGGGGGCACTGGAGATGTCGAGGGTCATTGTCTTCCCGTCTGTCCGGGGGAGCGAACGCAGTCAGGTCCGGCGGTGAGTCCGGGGGGTGGGGCTCCGGGGCGGATCGGCTGTCGTGGGCGCGACGGTGTGGCGGGATGGCGTGGGCGCGGCGGGGGAGTGCGGGCGCCACCGGCCGGCGTTGACCATCAGGCCCGCCAGGACTCCGGGCGAGGTGCGGGACGTCTCACCGGGGCCGCCGGACGAACCATCAAGACTCGGTAAACCGAGGGTAATGAAAGCTTTGCACAGCGTGGTTCCGGGAGGGAAGTGGAAAACCCCCTGGTTCACTCCAATGGGTGGTGGCCGAACGGTCGGGAATCTGCTGGTGGCGGTGGGTCGGCCGGCCTCGGGAGCGTGGCGGCGTGTGGACGCGCCCGGGCACAAGGGACGGGCCGCGGCCTCCCCGGGGTGGGGAGGCCGCGGCCCGTTCGGCCGTGGCGGTGCCGGTCAGACGTGGGCGCCCGCCGGGGCCGTGCGCTCGCCGTCGTCCGCGAGCCCGCCCAGGACGAAGTCCTCGTCCACCTGGGTCGCGAGGTCGATGCCGACCTTGGAGTTGGCCCAACTCTCCGCGTTGCGGCGGTGGAAGAGCACCGCCTGCTCGGTGTAGCGGCGGGCGTCCCGCCGTCCGTACGCCGCGTCGGCCTCGATCCGCAGCTCCTCCAGCACCGTCCGGTTGGCCGGCTCCAGGGACTTCAGCGGCGGTTCGGCGCCCTGCTCCAGGCGGCGCACCCAGTCCGACTGCCCGAAGGTGGTGAGCAGGTCGTCGCCGACCTCGCGGCGCAGGAAGGCCAGGTCGTCCGGGCCCTGCACCTTGTTGCCGATGACCTTCAGTCGCACGCCGAAGTCGCGGGCGTAGTCCCTGTACTGGCGGTAGACGGAGACGCCCTTGCGAGTCGGCTCGGCCACCAGGAAGGTCAGGTCGAAGCGGGTGAACAGGCCGGAGGCGAAGGAGTCCGAGCCCGCCGTCATGTCGGTCACCAGGTACTCGCCCGGGCCGTCCAGCAGGTGGTTGAGCAGCAGCTCCACCGCGCCGACCTTGGAGTGGTAGCAGGCCACCCCGAGGTCCTCCTCGGTGAACGCGCCGGTGGCCAGCAGCCGGACCGAGCCCTCGTCCAGCGCGATCGGGCGGGCGCAGGAGGCGTAGACCGGATTCTCCTCGACGATCCGCAGCAGTCGCGAACCGCGGCCGGGCGGCGTGGTTTTGATCATCTCGTCGGAGGAGCGGATCAGCGGGTTGCTGCCGCGCAGGTACTCCTTGATCTCCGGCAGGCGGCTGCCCAGCGAGGGCAGTTCTGCGGCCTGGTCGTCCGTCAGGCCGAGGGCCGGGCCCAGGTGCTGGTTGATGTCGGCGTCCACGGCGATGACCGGTCGGCCCATGGCCGCCAGGTGGCGGATGAACAGTGCGGACAGCGTGGTCTTCCCGCTGCCGCCCTTGCCGACGAAGGCGATCTTCATCTGGGGACTCCGGCTCTCGCTCAGGGCCCTCGGGGTGGGCCGCCTGCCCAGGGCGCGCGACGCGTTCCCCAGTTGGAAATCGTTATCGTCTCCGATAGTGGTCATGCTAGCCGGGGTTTGGGTTTCGCCGGGGGCGGGAAGTGAGGATTGCCTCTAACGGGTGATGCGGGGTTGCTGTTCCGGGAGGGGCGGCCCGTTCATTACTCTCGGGTAGGTGAGCACTGGAACTGATCCCCTCGCCCCGCTGGCCCAGCTCCCCGGGGTGCCCGACGCGGTCGCCGAGGTGCGCAAGGCCGTCGACCGGCTCTACGGCCACCGGGTGATGCGCCGCCGCGCGGCCGAGGTCACCTCCGAGTCCGCGCTGCGCGGAGCCCGCGCGTCGGCGGCCCTGGCCGGGGCCGACTGGCCGCTGGAGGAGGTCCGCCGCCGCAGCGACTTCGGCGCGGACCCCGAAGCCCGGACGGTCGGCGCGGCCCTGCGGGTCGCCGCCGAGGCTGGCCAGCTGCTCAGCATCTGGCGGCACTCGCCGCTCCAGGTGCTGGCCCGGCTGCACCTGCTCGCGGTCGGTGACGGCGATCCGGCCGCCGGTCGTCCGCGGCGGGCCGGGGAGGGCGCCGAGGAGCTGTTCCCGCTGGAACTGGAGCCGGTGGAGAGCGTCGAGGTCGACGCCGCGGACGGGCCGTTGCCCGCGCTGCCGCCGGCGCCCGGTGCGGAGGAGGTCGCGGCCCGGCTCGACCAGCTCTCCCGGCTGCTGGTGGCGCGTGCGGAGGGCCAGGGCGTGGGCACGCCGGCCCTCGTCGTGGCCTCGGTGGTGCACGGCGAACTGCTCGCGCTGCGGCCGTTCGGCACCCACAACGGGGTGATCGCGCGGGCCGCCCAGCGGATCGTGCTGATCGCCGAGGGGCTCGACCCGAAGTCGATCTGCCCGGCCGAGGTCGGCCTGGCGGAGCTCGGCACCGCCGCCTACCGCCGGGCCCTGGCCGGCTACCTGGCGGGCACCCCGGACGGGATGGCGGCCTGGATCGCCCACTGCGGCCGGGCGCTGCGGCTCGGCGTGCGGGAGAGCACGGCGGTCTGCGAGGCGATGCAGCGCGGGATGGTCTGAGCGGCCGGACGTGGAGCGGCGCGCACGCCCCGCGAGGGGCGTGCGGACGTCGGGAAGCGCGCGGGAACCGTGGGGGCGTGCGGGGACCGCGGAGGCGCGCGGAGACGAAGATGCGGCGGCACCTGATCCTGCCGGGTGCCGCCGCTGGTGCAGATACCGGGTGACCATGCATGCACCGGAAGTGCCGATCAGACGGGGATCCTGCCCGTTCGTCTGGTCCGGCGGCCCGACAGCGGGTCGGCTGCATGTGGGTGCCCGGATATCTGTACGTGCGGTCCGTGGGGCCTGAACTGCGTTGTCGGTTTGACCTCTTAGGTCCTGACCGGGTCTCGCGGGCCGTGCTTCATTTGTATCGCGTTTCGGGCGAAAGGGGAACCCGAAACGAGAAGTCTGTCCCGATTGCCCGTTTTGGCCAAGGATTCCGGAGGTGTGGGCCTCGGAGCCTCAGGCGAGCGGGCGCCGCCGGTGGGCCAGGTACCAGATCACCCCGGCGGTCACCGCGGCCGTCCCGACCGCCACGGCGGTCAGCACCGAGCCGCTCGGAGCGGAGAACTCGGGTAGCCGCCGCCGCAGTTCCACCGGCTTGTCGAAGACCAGCACCGGCCACTCCCGGGCCTGCGCCTCCTTCCGCAGCGCGCGGTCGGGGTTGACCGCCGACGGGTGGCCGACCGCCTCCAGCAGCGGCAGGTCGGTGGAGGAGTCGCTGTACGCGTACGAGGCGGCCAGGTCGTAGCCCTCGGTCGCGGCCAACTCCCGGATGGCCGCGGCCTTGTTCTCGGCGTAGGCGTAGTACTCGATCTCGCCGGTGTAGCAGCCGTCCTCGACCTTCAACCGGGTGGCGATCACGTGGTCCGCGCCGAGCAGCCGTCCGATCGGCTCGACCACCTCGGAGCCGGAGCTGCTGACGATCACCACGTCCCGGCCGGCCGCGTGGTGCTGCTCGATCAGCGAGGCCGCCTCGTCGTAGATGATCGGGTCGATCAGGTTGTGCAGGGTCTCGGCGACGATCTCGCGGACCTGCTGGACGTTCCAGCCCCGGGTGAGTGCGGAGAGGTACTCGCGCATCTTCTCCATCTGGTCGTGGTCGGCGCCGCCGACCAGGAAGACGAACTGGGCGTACGCGCTGCGCAGTACGGCCCGACGGTTGATCAGACCGCCCTGGTAGAAGGGGCGACTGAAGGCCAGCGCGCTCGACTTGGCGATGATGGTCTTGTCGAGGTCGAAGAAGGCCGCCGTGCGCGGCCCGCCGGGCCTCGGGCGAACGGGCGGGCGGAGCTCTTGCGGGCGGAGCTCTTCGGGGCCGGTGGTGTCGCCCTGGGACTCGTCGGCGTGGTCGTCGGCGTTCTCGGTGGTGTCCACGGGAACCGAGGATAGAGGGAGCCGCAAAACACCCCGCCATTCGGCGTACTCGCGGGCGTGCGGGTTTGTGTTTCTGGCCGCTCGGGTACACCATGGAAGTCACGGATCGTTCGCGACCGTGCTAACCCGGTCCGGCTCCTCCCCCCCGAGCCGGGCTGTGGATAGACGACCCCCGCTCTCCCCCCCGGCGGGGGTCGTCGCACGTCCGGGGCCATTTTCAGGGCCTGAACGCCTCTCGCGGCGGATCCGCCGTCGTGGCCTCGGCGGCCTACAGGGGGTGTCGACACCTCGGCCCGCCGATCGACTTCCGTCACTCTGCGTTGCCATTCGCTCATGTCTGTCGGGGATCGAACGGCTGGTTCCGATCGGTGTCGCGAGCCCGCCCGGAGGCGGTGTCCGGGAGGCGGCGGGCGGGGGTCGGAGAGATCGGTCGAACGGGGTGCGACGGCCGCCGGTTCATCTCGGTGACCCCTTTTCGTCAATTCTTCGCCGATTAGCCCCCCGCCCGGGTGAACGTTTTCATCCACAGCCCACGAGTTATCCACAGGCAATCGAATGCCGGATGACGGAATCCGGATCTCCCCCCACCGTGATGACCGGCGGCGGTCGCCGGGCAGGGCCTCACCCCTTCCTCCCTCATAGGCCTGTCGGGCGGCCGCCCGCCGGAATCGTCCGACGTGCGTCGCCGGCCTGGTGGCAGGCGGCGCGGAGGGGAGCATCCATGTCGACGCCGATCGCCGACCACATCACCGCCGAGGGCCCCGCGGTCGCCGGGCCGCTCATCGTCACCGAGGACGAGGGCCTGGCCGAGCACCTGCTGCGGGTCTGCGCGGCGGCGGGCACCGAGCCGAGGCTGGTCCGGGGCGCCCCGCCGACGCGGGCCCTCTGGGAAGGGGCCTCGCTGGTCCTGGTCGGGGACGACCAGGCCGTCCGCTGCTCCGCGCTGGGGCGGCGCGGCGGGGTGCTGCTGCTCGGGCTGGACCTGGACGACCCCGGGGTGTGGGTCAGAGCCGTCCAACTCGGGGCCGAACACGTGCTGTTCCTGCCCGACGCCGAGGCCTGGCTGCTCGATCGGATCGCCGACGCGGCCGAAGGCGTCGGCTGCCCGGCGGTCACCGTCGCGGTGCTCGGCGGCTCGGGCGGGGCCGGGGCCTCGACCCTGGCGTGCGCGCTGGCGGTCACGGCCGCGCGGGCGGGCCGGCGGACGATGCTGCTGGACGGCGATCCGCTGGGCGGGGGCCTCGACATCCTGCTCGGCGGCGAGCGGGTCAGCGGGCTGCGCTGGCCCGATCTGGCCGGCTCCCGCGGGCGGGTCAGCGGGGCCGAGCTGGCCCGGGCGCTGCCGGTGCTCAAGCGGCTCTCCGCGCTGTCCTGCCTCTCCTGGGACCGCGGCGACACCCTGACGGTGCCGCCGGAGGCCATGCGCAGCGTGCTGGCCGCCTCCAGGCGGCGCGGCGGGCTGGTGGTGGTCGACGTGCCCCGTCACCTCGACGCGGCCGCGGGGCAGGCGCTGGAGCAGTCCGACCTGGCGCTCCTGGTGGTGTCGGCCGAGTTGCGCGCGGTGGCCGCTGCCGACCGCGTCGCCGCGGCGGCCCGGATGCGGCTCGGGGACGTGCGGGCCGTGGTGCGGCCGGTGCGGGCCGGCGGGCTGCCGGCCCGGCAGATCGTCCGAGGGCTGCGGTTGCCGCTGGCGGGGGAGCTGGAGCCGGAGCCGGGCCTGGCCCAGGACGTCGTGAAGGGTGTCCCGCCCGGAATCCGGGAGAGCGGCCCGCTCGCGCGCTTCTGCGCGAGCTTCCTGAACGAGGTGCTGCCGCCGGTGCCGGCGGTCGGGGGAGGTGTCTACTGATGGTCCGTCTGCGTGGAACGGTCCTCCGGGGTGGCCCGCCCGGCCAGGACGGCGGTGCGCGGGGGCACCGGCCGCTGCGGAGCGTGCCGCTGCCCGGCGTGATGCCGGAGCCCGGGCACGGGCCCTGCCCGTACGGCCGGACGGCCCGCGAGCAGCGGACGGCGGCCCTGGTGGACGCGGTCCGGCTGCGACTGGCCGAGTCGGGGGCCGCCCCGACGGCGGGCTCGGTCGCGGCCGCGCTGCGGGCCACCCGCCCGCCGCTCGGTGGGGACGAAGTCCTGGACACCGTGCGCTCGCTGCGCGCCGAACTGGTGGGTGCGGGCCCGCTGGAGCGGCTGTTGGCGGCGCCCGACGTCACGGACGTCCTGGTGAACGGTCCGGAGGAGGTGTGGGTCGACCGTGGCGGCGGCCTGCAGCGAGCCACCGGTGTCCGCTTCGCCGACGCCGAGGCGGTGCGGCGGCTGGCCCACCGGCTGGCCACCGCGGCCGGCCGGCGGTTGGACGACGCCCGCCCCTGGGTGGACGCCCGGCTGCCGGACGGCACCAGGCTGCACGCGGTGCTGCCGCCGATCGCGGCCGGCTGCACGCACATCTCGCTGCGGGTCTGCCGCTCCCGGCCGTTCACGCTCGACGAGTTGGTGGCGGGAGGGTCGCTTCCACCGGAGGGTGCGGAGTTGCTCGCGGGCATCGTGCGGGCCCGGCTGTCCCTGCTGGTGTCCGGTGGGACGGGCTCGGGGAAGACCACGCTCCTGTCAGCCCTGCTCGGCCTGGTCGGGCCGGACGAGCGGATCGTGGTCGCCGAGGACTCCGCCGAGCTGCGACCGGCCCATCCGCACGTGGTCCGGCTCCAGGGCCGGCCGCCCAACCAGGAGGGGCTGGGCGAGTTCACCCTGCGCGACCTCGTTCGCCAGGCGCTGCGGATGCGCCCGGACCGGCTGGTGATCGGCGAGGTCCGCGGGCCCGAGGTGTCGGACCTGCTGGCCGCGCTGAACACCGGGCACGAGGGCGGCTGCGGCACGGTCCACGCCAACACGGCGGCGGACGTGCCGGTCCGGCTGGAGGCCCTGGGCGCGCTCGCCGGTCTCGACCGCGCGGCGCTGCACAGCCAACTGCGGGCCGCACTGGACGTGGTGGTGCACCTGGTCCGCGATCCGGGTTCGGGGCGGCGCCGGGTGGCGGAGGTCCACACGTTGGCCGGGGCGGGGGACGGCTCGGCCGTGACCACACCCGCCGTGGCCTTCCCGGCGGCCGGCGGTATGCGTCCCGGTGCGGGTTGGGCGCGGCTGGTCGGACTGCTGGCGGCGCGCGGGGTGTCGCTCGGGCCGGGGCGGTCGTGATCGCGGCGGCGGCGAGGGCGGTCGGCGCGGACGTGCGGGTGGTGGAACTCGTCTTTGCCCTGCTGCTGGGCGGGTGCGCCGTGGGCGCCCTGGTGCTGCTCGGCGGTCGGGGCCGGAAGGACTGGAGGCAACGGAGGTGATCGATGTGACGCAGGGTCAGATCGTGCTGTGCTGGACGGTGGTGCTGTGTCTGGTGGCCGCCGCCGCGTGGCGGGCGGTGCAGGAGCAGTTGCCGGGTGGGCGACGCTCCAGGCTGGTGTTGGCGGGCAGTGGGCCTCCGGTGCGGTGGTCGGGCCCGGAGGGCGTGGAGCGGGGCCAAGGGCAGAGGCGGATTGTTCGGGGTCGGGGCCGGGGTCGGTTGCCGGAGTTCCTGGCGCCCGAACTCCTGCTCCTGCCGCTGGGGTTGGCTGCCGGGCAGGCCACCGCCTCGGCGGTGCCGGCGCTCGCGGCAGTCCTGGCCGTCCTGCCACTGCGCAGCTGGCGGCTGCGGCGACGCCTGGCGGCGGAGGCCGGGCACCGGGCCGCGGCCGTGGTGGACCTCTGTGCGGGCCTGGCAGGGGAGTTGCGTGGCGGGGCGACGCCGGAACAGGCGCTGCACCTGGTCACCGAGCGGCTCGCCGCCGCCCCGGAGGCGCTGCGCAGGCTCGGCGAGGAGCCGGTGGCCCGATTGGCGACGGGCCGGTACGGCGGAGACGTGCCCGCCGCGCTGCATCTGCTGGCCGAACTGCCGGGCGGTCGTGGGGCCGCGGCCATCGCGGCCTGCTGGCGGGTGGCCGCGGACAGCGGGTCGGGGCTGGCCGCCGCCCTGGACCGGGTCGCGGAGGCGCTGCGCGGCGAGCGGGCACTCGCGGAGGAGATCGCCGGGGAACTGGCCGGGCCGCGCGCGACGATCGCCGTCCTGGCCGCCTTGCCGGGCGTCGGACTGTTCCTCGGTGCCGCGCTCGGGGCGCGTCCGCTGGAGGTCCTGTTGCACACCCCGTCCGGGCTGGGCTGCCTCGTGGTGGGGGCGGTCCTGGAGGGGCTGGGTGTGCTCTGGACGGCGCGCATCGTCCGGGCTGCGGCCCGAGGGGCGCTGGAGGAGCCCCCGGGGCGGGGCGGGCGGCGTCGACTCGCCGACCGTGTCGCACCGGTTCCTCGGGCGGGCGAGCGGCACTGCGGGTTGTCTCGGGTGCGCGCACGAGTGCTCGGGGCGGGGGCGGGGTGATCCGGGGCATCGAGTGGGCGGCGGCCGTCCTCCCGGCGGGTGCGGCTGTCCTGGGGTGGGCGTGGGTGTGCGGCCGGGTGAGGCGCCGAGGGGTGTTCGCCCGGGCCCGCGAGCGGCAGGAGGCTCGGAATCGAACCGGGCTGACGGCCTTGGGGGTTGGGCGTCGGAGGCAGGCGGTGGCGGCGGTCGTCGTCGGGCTCGCGGCGACGGCACTGCTCGGTGGCGGCACCGGGCTGGCCGTCGGGGCGCTGCTGGCGGTGGGCGTCCACCGGTGGTCGGCCCGGGTGCCGTCGACGGGCGATCGCAAGGCGGTCCGCGAGGAGGAGCTTCTGACGAGGCAACTCCCCCTGGGGGCCGAGCTGTTGGCCGCCTGCCTCGGCTCGGCGGCGCTGCCCTCGGAAGCCGTGTCGGCGGTGGGCCGGAGCGTGGGGGCGCCACTGGGGGCCCGGCTGGTGGCGATCGGGGCCGAACTGGCCCTGGGCGCCCCGCCGGAGCTGTGCTGGCACCGACTGGGAGAGCAGCACCCGTCGCTGGCGCCGCTGGCCCGTTGCCTGGAGCGCAGCAGCCTCGGCGGTGTCCCCGCCGCCGGTCCACTGATCGGGCTGGCCCAGGGGCAGCGCACGGCGGCCGCCCGGGCGGCCCACGCCCGGGTCCGCCGGGCCGCGGTGCTCGCCACCGCGCCGCTGGGGCTCTGCTTCCTCCCGGCCTTCGTCCTGATCGGCGTGGTGCCGGTGGTCGTCGGCCTCACCAGCCGCTTCGCCCAGGCGATGTGAACAAGAGCCGGGCGCGGGACAGCAGTAGACGACGACCGGCAGCAACAGACAGCGATGGACATCGAGCGACAGGAGAGTTTCATGACCGCAGTGATCGCGATCGGGCCCGGTGCCGGGCGTCCGCTCCGCCCGTCGGCCAGCACGTGGCGGCGGAGGAGCCGCCGGGCGGCCTGCCGGGTGCGTAGGGTGGCCCGGCTTCGGGGCCGCTCGGACGCCGGGATGACCACGGCCGAGTACGCCGTCGGGACGCTGGCCGCGTGCGCCCTCGCGGCCGTGCTGTACAAGGTGGTGACCGGCGATGCCATCACGAGTGCGCTGACCGACATGCTGGTGCGGGCGCTCCATGCGGCCTAGAGCCGGGAAGCCTTGGGGCGCGGTTGGCGTCGGCCGCCGACTTCTGTTGGCCCGGCGGGCGATGGGCGGCCCCGCCCCCGCCGTGCGAGGCGGACACCCCGACCCCGCCCCGCCCGCGCTCCGGGCGGGTGGTGGGGGCCCGTACACAGGCCGGGGCCGCGCGGGGGAGGGCGGCGCCCGCCGGGCTTGGTCGCTGCGCCCGGGGCGGCGCGGCGACGCGGGCTTCGTGACGGCGGAGACGGCGGTGGCGCTGCCGGCACTCGTCCTGCTCGCGGCGATGCTGATCTGGGGCGTGCTCGCGGCGGCCGCACAGATCCGCTGCGTGGACGCCGCCCGGGTCGGCGCCAGGGCGGCCGCGCGCGGGGAGGTGAATGCCGCCGAACTCGCCCGCGCGGCGGCCCCGCCGGGCGCACAGGTCCGGGTGGCCGTGGCGGCCGACACGGTCCGGGTCGACGTGGAGGCGCCGTGCGCGGGGCCGGGCAGACTCGGCGAGTTGTTGGCCGTCCGGCTCGGTGCGGCGGCCGTGGCGGCGCGGGAGGACGTCCTGGTGGCGGCCACGGAGGGCGGTGGTGGCCCATGGCCGTCCTGACCGGGCTGCGGGAGACGGCGGAGCGGGTGCTGCGCACTCGTGCGGCCCGAGCGGCGGCGCTGGGCGGACGAGGGCCGGACGCCGGCTCGGCGACGGTCTGGCTGCTCGCCCTGGCGATGTCGGGCACGGCGGTGTTCGCCGGGACACTCGCGGTCGGCTCGGTGGTCGCCGCTCGGCACCGGGCTGAGTCGGCGGCCGACCTCGCGGCCCTCGCCGCCGCGGACCGGCTGCTGCTGGACCAGGACGGCGGCTGCGGCCGGGCCGCCGGGATCGCCGCCGCACAGGGCGCCGGGCTGGTGTCCTGCGCGGTCGACCGGTCGGCGGACGCCGTCGAGGTGGTGGCCGAGGCGGAGGTCCGCGGGCTCCCGGCCCGAGTGCCGATCGGCCCGGCCCGGGCGAGCGCCCGAGCCGGGCCGGTACGGGCTCCGGTCACCGGCCCCGAGGACGCCCCGGGCGACGGGCCGGCCGGATCCCCGGCCGGGGATCCGAGCGCAGCGGCGGCGGCCTCATGAACCGGCCGGCGCTCCACCGTCCGGTCCCGAGGGCGCCTCCGGCTCGTCCGCCGCGGGCTTTCGCCCGCCGTCCGGCTGCGGTCCGTCGTCCGGTGCCTCGGCGGCGCCGGGTGCTCCGGCCAGCAGGATGTCCAGGAGCCGGACGGCGGCGGCCTTGTCCAGCGGGTCGTTCCCGTTGCCGCACTTGGGTGACTGGACGCAGGACGGGCAGCCGCGCTCGCACTCGCAGGAGGCGATCGCCGTCCGGGTGGCCGTCAGCCACTCGACGGCCCGCTGGAAGCCGCGTTCGGCGAAGCCGGCCCCGCCCGGGTGGCCGTCGTAGACGAACACGGTCGGCAGCCCGGTGTCCGGGTGCAGCGGGACGGACACGCCACCGATGTCCCACCGGTCACAGGTGGCGAACAGTGGCAGCAGGCCGATCGAGGCGTGTTCGGCGGCGTGGGCGGCGCCGGGCAGCTGGTCGGGCGGGATGTCCGCGTCGAGCAGCTGGTCCTCGGTGACGGTCCACCAGACCGCGCGGGTGCGCAGCGTGCGGGGCGGCAGGTCGAGCTTGGTCTCGCCCATGATCTCCCCGGTGGAGATCCGCTTGCGGAGGTAGCCGACCACCTGGTTGACCACCTCCACCGAGCCGAAACAGAGCCGGCCCTCGCCCCAGTCCACGGTGGTGTCGGTGTCGAGGACGGAGATGGAGGTGATGTCGCGGGCGGCCGTGGTGTACGGAGGGTCGGCCGGTTCGACCAGCGCCACGGAGTTCTCCAGGTCGAACTCCCTGACCAGGTATGTGCGGCCCTGGTGCAGGTGGACGGCCCCGGTGTGGACGGTGGTGTGGGCGGCCGCGGCGTCCACTGTGCCGAGCAGCCGGCCGGTGTCGGCCTCGACGATCTGCACCGGGCTGCCGCCGCTGCCGCGCAGGTCCACCGCGTCGGCCGCGCGCTCGCGGCGGGTCCAGTACCAGGAGCCGTCGCCGCGCCGGCGCAGCAGGCCGCGCCGTTCCAGAACAGGCAGCAGCGGCTCGGTGGAAGGCCCGAAGAGCTCCAGGTCGGCCTCGGCGAGCGGGAGTTCGGCGGCGGCCGCGCACAGGTGCGGGGCGAGCACGTGCGGGTTGTCGGGGTCGAGCACGGTGGCCTCGACGGGGGCCGCGAACAGCGCCTCCGGGTGGTGCACCAGGTAGGTGTCCAGCGGGTCGTCCCGGGCGATCAGGACGGCGAGCGCGCCCTGGGCCTCCCGGCCCGCCCGGCCCGCCTGCTGCCAGAGCGAGGCCCTGGTGCCGGGGTAGCCGGCCATCAGGACGGCGTCGAGACCGGAGATGTCGACGCCGAGTTCGAGAGCGGAGGTGGAGGCGAGGCCGAGCAGTCGGCCGGTGTGCAAGTCGCGCTCCAGGGCCCGGCGTTCGTCGGCGAGGTAGCCGCCGCGGTAGGCGGCCACCCGTCCGGCGAGCGGACGGCCGAGCTGGTCCTGGGCCTGGAGTGCGACGAGCTCGGCAGCCCGCCGGGAGCGCACGAAGACGACGGTGCGGGTCTCCCGCTCGACCAGGTCGGTCAGCAGGTGCGCGGCTTCGGCGGTCGCGGTGCGGCGCACGGGCGCGCCGTGCTCGCCGACGTTCTCGGTCAGCGGCGGTTCCCAGAGGCCGAAGACCATCGGCCCGCGCGGCGAGGCGTCCTCGGTGACGGCCACGGCGGGCAGGCCGGTCAGCCGCCGGGCGGTCGCGGCCGGGTCGGCGGTGGTGGCGGAGGCCAGCAGGAAGGTGGGTGACGAACCGTAACGGGCGCAGATGCGGCGCAGCCGCCGCAGCACCTGGGCGACGTGCGAGCCGAACACGCCCCGGTAGCTGTGGCACTCGTCGACGACCACGTAGCGCAACGCCTTGAGGAAGGAGGACCAGCGGGCGTGGCCGGGCAGGATGCCCCGGTGCAGCATGTCCGGGTTGGTGAGCACGTAGGAGGCGTACTGGCGGACCCACTCGCGCTCCTCGGGCGGGGTGTCGCCGTCGTACAGGGCGGCGCGGACCCTCGGCGGGGCGAGTTCGGCGGCCCGGCGGCGCTGGTCGGCGGCGAGCGCCTTGGTCGGGGCCAGGTAGAGCGCGGTGGCGCCGCGGCCGTTGCGGGCCTCGGTGCCGTCCAGCAGGTCGCTGAGCAACGGGGCCAGGTAACCCAGCGACTTGCCCGAGGCGGTGCCTGTGGCGATCACCACAGTCTGGCCGCTTTTGGCCAGGTTCATCGCTTCTGCCTGGTGCGCCCACGGCTGTTCCACCCCGACGGCGCGCGCCGCGGCCACCACCTCCGGACGGATCGAGTCGGGCCACGGTGAATAACGTGCGGGCCGAGCGGGAAGGTGCTCCGTATGGGTGAGCCGGTCGGACCGCCCCCGGCTGGTGGCCAGGGTCGTGAGCAGTGCCTCGGGCGGGCTGTGTCGGGGCGGCATGAGGACCCAGTGTGTCACCGGCGTGACGGAGAATCGTCGTAAGCCATCGTGCGGGCATGGTCGCAGGTGGTTGAATGTGGCCGTGACGGCCGTATGGCCGTGGGTCGCAGCGCTGAGGCTTGCCACGCGTTGGCTGGGCGCGCCCGGGCTCGCGACCATGCGGTGGCGGCCGTCCGGCCGAGGATCGCACATGACGTAGCAAGGCAAGGTGCTGGAGGTTCCGTGGACCTGTCCCTGTCGACCCGTTCAGTCGGCGATCGTACTGTCGTCGAGGTTGGCGGCGAGATCGATGTGTACACCGCCCCGAAGCTGCGGGAGCAGCTGGTCGAGCTCGTCAACGACGGCAAGTACCACCTCGTCGTCGACATGGAGGGCGTTGACTTCCTCGACTCGACCGGCCTCGGTGTGCTGGTGGGCGGTCTGAAGCGGGTGCGCGCTCACGAGGGCTCGCTGCGCCTCGTCTGCAACCAGGAGCGCATCCTGAAGATCTTCCGCATCACCGGCCTGACCAAGGTCTTCCCGATCCACACGTCGGTGGACGACGCGGTCCAGGCGACCGACTGACGCGGCCGGGCCGGTCCGTGCGGCCGGCCCAGCTCGTTACCTCGCGTCCGGGTGTCCGGGCCCGTGTGGCCCGGCGTCCCCTGGGCGCCTCTGGGCCGGTTCCGCCGGCCCGCAGGGGCCGGACCTCCGGCCCCGGTCGGAGCACCCCGAGGGGGAGAGATGGCAACCGTCGAACTTCGATTCAGCGCGCTTCCCGAGCACGTGCGGACGGCCAGGCTGGTCGCCGCGGCCGTCGCCAGACGGGCCGGGGTCGACGAGTCGGTGCTCGACGAGGTGCGGCTCGCGGTCGGTGAGGCCTGCTCCCGTGCGGTCGGGCTGCACCAGCGCGGAGGCATCGGCGGCGCGGTCAGGGTCGCGCTGATCGATCAGGAGAAGCGTTTCCTCATCGAGGTCGAGGACGAGGCTGGCCCTGCCGCCGTCCCGGCCTCCGGCGACGCCGAGGGCGGCGAGCCGGACGAGGACACCCTGGGCATCGCGGTGATCACCGGCCTGGTCGAGGACCTGGAGGTCACCAACGGCACGGACGGTGGCCTGATCCGGATGAGCTGGCCGGTTTCGGTCGCTTCCGTCGCTGTCTGAGGCGCCTTTCCCGAGTTCGGCGTTCCGCGTTTCCGCGTGTCCGTGTTTCCGCGCTCCCTTGTTGTTTCCGCGCTCCCTCGTTCCCTCGCGATGCCGGGGGCCGGAGCCCGCTCCCCGGGCATGCGGTGACAACTCGGTGATCCCGGCGATTCACCGGTTCCGGCATGTCCGGGCCCGATGCACCGCCCACGCCCGTGGCCACCTCCGGCGCGCTGGACGAGGATGCCCGGGTGCCGCCGCGGACGCGGCTCGGTCGGGGCTCGGCCGACGGGCGGGCAACAGGGGCAGGAAACCGGGGGACGGACACCGGCCGTGTAGGTTCGACGACCGATGACGACCGAAACCGAAAGGCCTCTCCCGGTGAACAAGCGACTGCTGGCCGTACCCGCCCTCGGCGTGCTGCTCGCGTTCGGTGCCGTCGGCTGCGGCGGCGACGACAACAACAGCAAGCAGCTGGAGTCCTGGGCGTCGACCGTCTGCGGCGCGGCCAAGGACCCGATCGCCCAGGCACAGGCCGCGCTCGCCGACACCGGCCAGGTGAAGACCGGCGAGGCCCCGGCCGACCTCCAGAAGCGGCTCTCCACGGACATCGGACGGTTGGCCAAGACCAACCAGGACATAGCCGCCGCCATCGACGCGGCCGGGGCGCCCAAGGTGCAGGACGGTGCGGCCCTCCAGAAGGACACCGTCGACGAGCTGAAGAAGGCGGCCGACGGCTACGTGGAGGTCCAGAAGAAGCTGGACGCGCTGCCCAACACCGACCAGGCCAAGTTCGCCGACGGGCTGCGCAGCGTGGCCGACCAGGTGCAGCAGCTGGCCTCGCTCTCCACCCAGGCGCAGAGCAAGCTCCAGCGCGGCGACCTCGGCGCGGCGATGGCCAAGCAGGAGGGCTGCAAGCCGTCCTCGACGACCGCCCCGACCGCGGGTGCCACCGGTGGCGCGGGTGCCGGCGCGAGTGGCACCCCGGCGCCGGGCGGCGCGGCCACGACTCCGGCGGCCCCCGGTACCCCCGGTGCCACCGACACTCCTGCGGCCCCGGCTGCCACCCCGGCGCCCGGTGCGACTGACGGTGCGAGCCCGGCCGCGCCCGGTGCGACCACCGCGCCCGGTGCGACCACCGCGCCCGCGGCGCCGCCCGCCACCGGGGCGAACCCCGCGCCCAGCGCGAGCTGAGTCCGGGCGGGCCGGACGATCCGCCGCGCTGCCCGTCCCAGTACCGGTACCGGGACGGGCAACGCGTCGGCGACGGTGGGTGGTGTGGGCGGGGGGCCTTCGCGGAGGTGATGTTCGCGGTGGGCCACCGCCGTGGAACCGTCGTTTCTTCGCGGGCCCCGGCGCCGGGTGTGACTGATGGTGCGAGCCCGGCCGCGCCCGGGGCGACCACCGCTCTTGTGGCGAACTCCGCGCCCAGTGCGAGATCAGCCCCGGCGGGCCGGATGATCCGCCGTGTCCGTCCCGGTACCGGTCAGGGCCGGTGCCGGGCGGCGCGGGCTTGCGGGCCCTTGCGGAGGTGGTGCGCGAGGGCTGCCGGCCCGGAGCCGCCGTTTTCCGCGGGCCCAGGCGTCCGGGGCGACCACCGCTCCTGCGGCGTCGCCTGCCGTTGCGGCGAACCGCGCGCCCAGTGCGAGCTGAGCCCGGGTGGGCCGGACGATCCGACGTGTCCGTTCCGGTGCCGGGGCCACGTCGGGTGCTGGGTGGCGTGGGCTGGCGGAGGTGGTGCGCGAGGGCCGCCGGCCCGGAACCGCCGTTTTCCCGTGGGCCGGCGCCATCGGAGGCGCGGTCCCCGAGAGTCGGCAGGCCCAGGGCGGCCGCGGAACGACTTGGTGTGCGCCCAAGGGCGGCGCGTGGGGGCTTTCGGGGGCGCGCGGGGTGGTGTGGGCTTCCGTTGGGTGGGCGCGGGGCGCAGGGGCGGCCGCGGGGTGGGCGGCGGGGGACAATGGCGGGGTGATCAGTAGCCCCGTTCTCGACCCGACCCGCCTCGCCAAGTTCCGTGAGGCGCTGCTCGCCGCCTCGTTCACCGCCGACGGGTGCCTGGACCTGCTCGGGCCCACCGGCTATTCGGCGTTGGCCCGCAGCGAGGCGGTCCCGGCGCTGCGGGCGACCCGTGGGGGCAGCCCGCTGGAGACGCTGGTGCGGCTGTTCCTGCTCCAGCAGCCGGTCCCGTACCGGGCGGCCGCCGCCGCGCTGCCGGTGGAGGACTGCCTGGCGGACGGCTGGCTGCGCTCCGACGGCGATCTGGTGCGCGCCACCGTCGACGTCCGACCGTACGCCAACGAGGTGGCCGGGATGCCCAGTTCGGACGCCTGGGTGGTTTCCGACCTCGGCTGCGCGGTGGGCGGCGCCGGCGGCATCGGCTCCGGCGAGACCGCGCACGGGGTGGCCCGCAAGGACCTGGTGCTGGGCGTCGGCGGTGCCTCCACCACGCTGGCCAACATCACCGTGCGTCGCCCCGTCCGGGCCGCGCTGGACCTCGGTTCGGGCTCCGGCGTGCAGGCGCTTCATGCGGCCCGGCACGCCGGGACCGTCACCGCGACGGACCTCAACCCGCGTGCGCTGCGCTTCACCGAGCTGACCCTGGCGCTGTCCGGCTTCGACAACACCGAGGCGTCCGCCGGAAGCCTCTTCGAGCCGGTCGGGGAGCGGAAGTTCGACCTGATCGTCTCCAACCCGCCGTTCGTCATCTCACCGGCCGGCCGGTTCACCTACCGCGACGGCGGCATGGCCGGCGACGACCTGTGCCGCAACCTGGTCCGCTCGGCCGCCGAACACCTGGAGCCCGGCGGCTACTGCCAGCTGCTCGCCAACTGGCAGCACGTCAAGGGCGAGGACTGGCACGAGCGGCTGGCCGGCTGGGTCGCGGGCACCGGCCTGGACGCCTGGATCGTCCAGCGCGAGGTCCAGGACGTGGCCCAGTACGCCGAGTTGTGGCTGCGCGACGGCGGGGACCACCGCGGCCCCGGCGGCGACTACCAGGCTCGGTACGGCGAGTGGCTGGACGCTTTCGAGGCGGGTCGGGTCGAGGGCATCGGCATGGGCTGGATCACCCTGCGGGCGAGTGGCGCCGAGCGTCCGACCGTACGGGTCGAGGAGTGGCCGCACCCGGTGGAGCAGCCGCTCGGCCCGCACATCGAGGCCTGGTTCGACCGGCAGGACTTCCTCCGCTCGCACGACGACGCGGGCCTGCTCGCGGCCCGCTACGTGCTGGCCGACGAGGTGGTCCAGGAGCAGGTCGGCGCGCCGGGCGCGGAGGACCCGGAGCATGTGATCCTGCGTCACAACCGCGGCATGCGGCGGGCCACCAAGGTGGACACCGTGGGTGCCGGCTTCGTCGGGGTCTGCGACGGGACGCTGTCGGCGGGCGAGATCGTGGACGCCATCGCGCAGCTGCTCGGCGAGGACCGGGTGGTCCTGCGGGACCGGGTGCCGGAGTCGCTGCGCCTGCTGACCGAGCAGGGGTTCATCGACCCGGTCCGCTGAACCCGGGCACGTCGAACCCGGGCACGTCGAGGCCGGACGCGTCGAGGCCGGTCCCGTCGAGGTGAGCCCTCGCCGGGACCGGCCCTGCCGTTGCCAGGCCGATTCACCCGCCCGTACCCCCTGGTTCGTCCGGTCGCCGCCGAGCGGCTGTCTCCCGTTGGCTCTCCGCTGTGAAGCTCTGTCCACAGGCTGTGGACAGAGCTGGGGAGCCGGGGGCCAGGGGTGGACACGACGACGGCGATGGTGGGCGGGTCGGTGCTCGCCCTCTTCGGTGGCGTGCTGCTGCTCTGGTGCGCCGCCGAAGTGAGCCTGCGCCTGCGGGTGCGCCGCCGGGGGACGCCGGCGGTGGCCACCGTGGTGGCCGAGGACGACGTGCACGGCCGGCTGGACAGCGCGCCGCTGCTCTCCTACTCGGTGCCGCCCTCGGTCGGGGAGCCCGGCGAGTTCGGGATCGCGGGGCTCGTGATCGCCCGTCCGCGCGGGCACACCCCGCTGCGCCGTCCGGACCGTTTCGCGCCCGGCGCCTCGGTGCGGATCTGTTACGACCCGCGGCGCCCGAGCCGGGTGGTACTGGCGGCGGAGGAGGTCGGCCGGGCGGTCGTCGTCGACCTGCTGTGGAGCGTCCTGGGCGTGGGTTGCCTGGCGGCGGGCGCCGGACTCCTGGTCGCGGCCGGCGGCTGAGCCCCAGCGGTCCCTGAGCACACCCCTGTTCACACCCCAGACGCACACCCGGCCCCTGTGATCCCGGAGCGCCACCCCCGGAGCGCCACCCCCGGGTACCCGCGAGCGATTCGCGGGCGAGTGCCCGTGCCCGCCCGTCGATTTTTCCGTTGACAGATCTTGAAATCCGTCATTCCATCCTCCGGAACCTGCCGAAGGCCCCCCTCCGCGGGGCGCGAACCTCCGTCATCGGGTTACCGTTCGAGTGGCGTCGGTGAGCCCGGCAAGTGAAAAAGCGGGATCCGTCCGTTTGACAAGGGTGGCCGGGGTACGGTCACACTCCGCTGGTGGGGGTGTCGTGCCGCGGCAGCCCCGGGACGGTGAGGGGGTCGGGCGGAGCGCAGCCCGTGCTGCCGCGCCGACCAGTCACATAAGGACCGGGAGAGAAGAGCGAAGGTGTCCCCGAGCAGCGAGACCGCGCACGGACAGCGACTCGTCATTGTCGAGTCGCCGGCCAAGGCGAAGACGATCAAGGGCTACCTGGGCCCCGGCTACATCGTCGAGGCGAGCGTCGGGCACATCCGCGACCTCCCCAGCACCGCGGCCGAGGTGCCGGACAAGTACACCGGTGAGGTGCGCCGCCTCGGGGTGGACGTCGACCACGACTTCGCGCCCATCTACGTGGTCAACGCGGACAAGAAGTCCCAGGTCAGCAAGTTGAAGTCGCTGCTCGCGGAGTCCGACGAGCTCTTTCTCGCCACCGATGAGGACCGCGAGGGCGAGGCCATCGCGTGGCACCTCCAGCAGGTGCTGAAGCCCAAGGTGCCGGTGCACCGCATGGTGTTCCACGAGATCACCAAGTCGGCGATCCAGGAGGCCGTGGCCAACCCGCGCGAGCTCAACCAGCGCCTGGTCGACGCCCAGGAGACCCGCCGCATCCTCGACCGGCTGTACGGCTTCGAGGTCTCGCCGGTGCTGTGGAAGAAGGTCATGCCGAAGCTGTCGGCGGGCCGTGTGCAGTCCGTCGCCACCCGTCTGGTGGTCGAGCGCGAGCGCGAGCGGATGGCCTTCCGCGCCGCCTCGTACTGGGACCTGGTCGGCACCTTCGGCACCGGCCGCACCCCGGTCGACTCCGCCAACCCGGAGACCTTCGGCGCCCGGCTGGCCGCCGTCGACGGCAAGCGGATCGCCAGCGGCCGCGACTTCGGCCAGGACGGCCGGCTGAAGGCCGCCAGCGCGAACACCCTGCACCTGGACGAGCAGGCGGTCCGTCAGCTGGCCGCCGCCCTGGAGCAGACGGCGTTCGCCGTCCGCAGCGTCGAGTCCAAGCCGTACCGCCGCTCGCCGTACGCGCCGTTCCGCACCACGACGCTCCAGCAGGAGGCCAGCCGCAAGCTGGGCTTCGGCGCCAAGCGGACCATGCAGGTGGCCCAGAAGCTGTACGAGAACGGCTTCATCACCTATATGCGTACCGACTCCACCACGCTGTCGGACACCGCGATCACCGCCGCCCGGGCCCAGGTCACCCAGCTGTACGGCGCCGACTACCTGCCGGACGCCCCGCGCACCTACGCCAGCAAGGTCAAGAACGCGCAGGAGGCGCACGAGGCCGTCCGCCCGTCCGGCGACCGCTTCCGCACCCCCGCCGAGACCGGTCTGACCGGTGACGACTTCAGGCTGTACGAGCTGATCTGGATGCGCACCGTCGCCTCCCAGATGAAGGACGCGGTCGGCCAGTCCGTCACCGTCCGGGTCGGCGGCGCCTCGGCCGACGGCCGGGACGTCGAGTTCTCCGCCTCCGGCAAGATCATCACCTTCCACGGTTTCCTCAAGGCCTACGTCGAGGGCGCCGACGACCCGAACGCCGAGCTCGACGACCGCGAGCGCCGGCTGCCGCAGGTCGCCCAGGGCGACCCGCTGGCCGCCGAGCGGATCACTCCGGAGGGCCACGCCACCAAGCCGCCGGCCCGCTACACCGAGGCCTCGCTGGTCAAGGAGCTGGAGGACCGGGAGATCGGTCGCCCCTCCACCTACGCGTCGATCATCGACACGATCATCCAGCGCCGGTACGTCTTCAAGAAGGGGACGGCGCTCGTCCCGTCCTTCCTCTCCTTCGCCGTGGTCAACCTGCTGGAGAAGCACTTCGGCCGGCTGGTCGACTACGACTTCACCGCCAAGATGGAGGACGACCTCGACCGGATCGCCGCCGGCGAGGCGCAGTCCGTGCCGTGGTTGAAGCGCTTCTACTTCGGCGAGGGCGAGGGCCACGCCGCGGGCGGGGCCGCCGAGGCCGGCAACGGCGACGGCGACCACCTGGGCGGCCTGAAGGAACTGGTCACCGACCTCGGCGCGATCGACGCCCGGGAGATCAGCTCGTTCCGGGTCAGCGACGACATCACCCTGCGGGTCGGCCGCTACGGCCCGTACGTCGAGCGTGCCTCGGCCGTCGAGGGCGAGCCCGGCCAGCGCGCCGACATCCCGGACGAGCTGCCGCCGGACGAGCTCACCGTCGAGCTGGCCGAGGAGCTGCTGGCCAAGCCCAGCGGCGACTTCGAGCTCGGCCCGGACCCGGTCGGCGGCAACATGCTGGTCGCCAAGGACGGCCGCTACGGCCCGTACGTGACCGAGATCCTGCCCGAGGGCACGCCGAAGACCGGCAAGAACGCGGTCAAGCCGCGCACCGCCTCGCTGTTCAAGACGATGTCCCTGGACACCGTCACGCTGGAGGACGCGCTGCGGCTGCTCTCGCTGCCGCGGGTGGTCGGCACCGACGCCGAAGGCGCGGAGATCACCGCGCAGAACGGCCGCTACGGCCCGTACCTCAAGCGCGGCACCGACTCCCGGTCGCTCACCAGTGAGGACCAGCTCTTCACGATCACCCTCGACGAGGCGCTGGCGATCTACGCCCAGCCCAAGCAGCGCGGCCGGGCCGCCGCCGCCCCGCCGCTCAAGGAGCTGGGCAACGACCCGGTCAGCGAGCGCCCGGTGGTGGTCAAGGACGGCCGCTTCGGCCCGTACGTGACCGACGGCGAGACCAACGCGACGCTCCGCAAGGACGACGACGTCGAGACCATCACGCCCGAGCGCGGGTACGAGCTGCTCGCCGAGAAGCGGGCGCGCGGACCGGTGAAGAAGGCCGCGAAGAAGGCCCCGGCGAAGAAGACCGCGGCCAAGAAGACGACCACGGCCAAGACCGCGGCGACCAAGACCGCGGCGGCGAAGAAGACCGCGGCGAAGAAGACCACCGCCACCAAGACGGCGGCGGCGAAGAAGACGGCGGCCAAGAAGACCGCCGCCACCAAGACGGCGGCGGCCAAGACGGCCGCGAGCGAGACCACGGCCACCGACGAGGGCTGAGCCCAGGTCACGGCAGCCGGGCCCGTGCCCCCGATCCCGGGGGCGCGGGCCCGGGGTCGTCCGGGTCCGTGCGGGGTACGTCACAACCCGGTGATGAGCGGGTTCCGGAAGCCCGTTCGTCTCATTCAGGCCAGGCCCCGCCCGCTACGCTGACCGTATGACGAGCGAGGAGCAGCCCACCCCCAGCGCCGCCCCGGCCGCCAGAGCCCGGGCGACCGACCTGCCCGAGGTCGCGCCCGCCGGGACTCCGGTGGACCGTGCCCGGGCGCTGCTGCGGACACGTGCCTACCGGCGCCTGTGGACCACCCAGCTGGTCGGCGGCACCGCCGACCGGCTCGGTCTGCTGGTGCTGCTCGCGCTCACCGTGATCGCCGCCGCCCAGGGCGGCCAGTTCGGCAGCCTGCCGCGCAGCCTCGCCTTCGCCCTCGCCGCGGTCCTCGCCGTCCGGGTGCTGGCCACCGGGCTGGTCGGCGTCGCGCTGCTCGGCCCGGTGCACCGGCTGGTCGCGGGCCGGCTGGACCGGCGCTGGACGATGTTCGGCGCCGACGTGCTGTGCGCCCTGCTGATCGGCCTCGCGCCCTGGTGGAGCGTCTGGCTGGGATCCGCCGCCAAGCCCTCCGGGGCCGCCGCCTACGTCCTGCTCGCCACCGTGTTCGTGACCGGTGCCGCCGAGCGGGTCCGGGGGATCGCCAGGTCCGCCGTCGTCCCGGGCCTGCTGCCGTCCGCCGACCCCCACCTCCCGGTCGCCGAGCAGCGCCCCTCCGCCGCCAACCTGGAGAGCGTCCGGAGCATCGACCGCTTCACCGGCTGGGTGACGGTGCCGCTCGGCGCCGTCGGCCTGGTGGCCTTCACCCTGCTCAACAACATCGGCGCGGCGCTCGGCTCCGACTGGCTCCGGGCCCACCAGCTCACCTTCGCGGCGCTCGGCGCGGCCGGGCTGTTCGCCGCCGCGGCGGTCCGCGGCCACCTCCAGCAGCTGCCCGGCGGCCCGGTGTCCGTCGCGCCGGTCTCCCCGCTGCAGGGCCTGCGCGCCCCGACCGACGCGGCCCCCGGCCCCGCGCTGAGCAAGGGCCGCACCGGCAGCGCCCCGTACTTCACCTTCGCCGTCGCGGCCGGCTACGCCTCGATGGCGGGCGTCGCCGCGCTCGCCCTGCTCATTGCTGCCGAGCACCGCGCCGGGCCGATCGGCTACGGCCTGCTGGTGCTCGCCGCCAGCGGGACGCCCGCCCTGGGCGCCCGGCTCACCCGGGCCACGCTGCCCTCGCTGTCCCGCCGCCGACTGCTCGCGCTGGCGCTGCTCACCCAGGGCGTCGCGCTGATCCTGGCCGGGCTGGTGCTCGACTTCGTGCTGGTCCTGCTGCTCACCGTGCTGGCCGGTCTGGCCACCGGGATCGTGGTCTCGGCCGGGCGCACCCTGCTCGCCCAGGAGGTCGAGGAGGCCCGGCTGCCGAAGGTCACCGAGCATCTGTTCGCGGTGCTCCGGGCCGTGGTCGCCGCCGCGCTGGTCGCCGTCCCGCTGATCGCCGCCGCCTACGGGGACGTCGAGTACGGCACCGTCGAGCCCGGCTCCTTCACCTTCATCCACGGCGGCGCGGCCCTGGCCGTCGCCACCGCGGGGCTGCTCACCCTGGTGCTCGCCGCGGTCGTGCTGCTGCGCACCGACGACCGCCGCGGCACCGCGCCGTTCGTCCGGGACCTGGTGGACTCGGTGCGCGGCCCGGGCGGCCCGGTGCCGCACCGGGGCACGGGCACCGGCTTCTTCATCGCGCTGGAGGGCGGCGACGGCGCCGGCAAGTCCACCCAGGCCCAGGCGCTCGCCGAGTGGATCCGCGGGAAGGGGCACGAGGTCGTGCTCACCCGCGAGCCCGGCGGCAGCCCGGTCGGCCAGCGGCTGCGCGGCCTCGTCCTGGACGTCGGCAACACCGGCCTGTCGCACCGCGCGGAGGCGCTGATCTACGCCGCCGACCGCGCCGAGCACGTCGAGAACGTCATTCGGCCGGCCCTCGCCCGCGGCGCCGTGGTGATCACCGACCGGTACATGGACTCCTCCATCGCCTACCAGGGCGCCGGCCGCGACCTGGCCGCGACCGAGGTCGCCCGGATCTCCCGCTGGGCCACCGGCGGGCTGCTGCCCGACCTGACCGTCGTCCTGGACGTCGACCCGACCCGGGCCCGCGAGCGCTTCACCGAGGCGCTGGACCGCCTGGAGTCCGAGCCCACCGAGTTCCACCAGCGGGTCCGGGCCGGCTTCCTCGCCCTCGCCGCCGCCGACCCGGCGCGCTACCTGGTCGTGGACGGCAGCCAGGCCCCCGACTTCGTCACCACCGCCATCCGCCACCGGCTCGACCGCGAGCTGCCGCTCTCCGAGCAGGAGAAGGCTGCCCGCGCCGAGCGGGAGCGGCTGGCCAAGGAGGAGGCCGAGCGCCGCGCCGCCGAGGAGGCCCGCAGGAAGGCCGAGGAGGAGGCCGCCGAGCGCAAGCGGCAGGAGGTGCTGGCGCAGCTGCGGGCCGAGCAGGCGGAGCAGGAGCGGCTGGCCAAGGAGGAGGCCGAGCGGGCCGCCGCCGAGGCCCGGCGCAAGGCCGAGGAGGAGGCACGCCGCCGGGCGGAGGAGGAGGCCGAGCGCCGCGCCGCCGAGGAGACCGAGCGCCGCGCCGCCGAGGAGGCCCGACTGGCCGCGGAGGCCGCCGAGCGCAAGCGGATCGCCGACGAGGCGGCCGCCCAGGCCGAGCTCCAGCGGCAGCGCGAGCTCGCCCGCGAGGAGCAGCGCCGCCGGGCGGAGGAGGCGCTCCAGCGGGCCGAGGAGGCGCGGCTGGCGCAGGCCGCCGCGCTGGCGGCCGCGGCCGCGGCGGCGGAGTCGGCGGAGGGCCGGGCCGAGGGGCGGCCGGGGTCGGGGCCGGCCGCGGGGTCGGAATCGGAATCGGAATCGGGTTCGGGACCGGCTGACGGTTCGGGCTCGGGCTCTGGTCTGGGCTCGGCGGCCGGGGAGACGACCACGGAGCTGCGGGCGGTCCGGGACGTCCCGAAGGACTCGCCTGATCCGTCGGCTCAGGCTCAGGCTCCGTCGGGTGGCGGGCTCGGGGACGAGGCGACGCGCGAGCTGTCGTCGCGGGACCGGCAGGCGGCCGTCCGGGCGGCGGAGGCCGTCGAGGCGCGCAAGGCTGCTGAGGCGCGCCGGGTCGCGGACGCCGGCGCGAGCGCCGGTGCGGTCGCCGAGACCGCCAAGCTGCCGGTGGTGCCGGCCTCGGCGGTGGACGAGACGGCCGTGCTGCCGAAGGTCCCGGCGGAGGCCGACCGCACCGAGGTGCTGCCGCGGATCGAGCCGGGCCGTACCGAGGGCCGCACTGAGGGCCGTACCGATGGTCGTACCGAAGGCCGTACCGAGGGCCGGCCGGCGCAGGGGCCGCGGCGCGCGGAGCCGGTGGACAGCACCCGCGAGCTGCCGGTGGTCGGCGCGGAGCCGGCTGCCGAGCCGCGGTCGCAGCGGCAGCCGGGTGCCGATCGGCCGCGGCCGGAGTGGGCCGAGGAGACGCCGCTGGACGACCTGCCGAGCCTCACCGACACCCTGCTCGGCTCGCACGACGAGTGGACGCGCTGGGAGCGCGGCGGCCCGGGCCAGGGCGCTCCGCACGGCGGCCCGCAGGGCGGCGCGGAGCGGCCCGAGGGCCGTGACGACGCCACGGACAAGGGCGACGGCAAGGGCAAGGGCCGTCGCTGGGGCCGCCGGGGCTGACCGGACACGCGTGGGCGGCGCCGCCGGGACCGGTTCCCGGCGGCGCCGCCGCGTTCCGGGCAGGCGTGTTCCGGGCGGACCGCCTTCCGGTGGGGCCGCCCTCCGGTGGGGCCGCGTTTCGTCGGGCGCCGGCCTGGCGTCCTTGAGCCGGTCCCCCCGCCCGCCGTGACCCGGACGGAGCAGTGGGTGTCGGAGCGGAGACGTATGCTCGACGGCGGGGAAGAGGCGCCACGAGCGCTGCCGTACGGAGCTTGGGAGCAGCAGTGGCCGTCTGGGACGACCTGGTGGGCCAGGAGCGGGTGGTCGAGCAGCTGACCGCCGCCGCCCGGGCGGCCGGGGCGACGGTCGAGGCCGGTCGCGGAGCCGCCCCGGCCGAGGGTACGAACGCCTCCCTGATGACGCATGCCTGGCTGTTCACCGGCCCGCCCGGCGCCGGGCAGGTCACCGCCGCGCGTGCCTTCGCCGCCGCCCTCCAGTGCACCAGCCCCGACCTCGCGCTCGGCGGCACGCCCGGCTGCGGGTTCTGCGACGGCTGCCACACCGTGCTGGCCGGCAGCCACGCCGACGTGAAGTACGTCCGGACGGACGGCCTCTCCATCGGCGTCGGCGACATGCGTGACCTGGTGATGCGCGCCTCCAGCTACCCGACGGGCGGCCGCTGGTCGGTGATCCTGGTGGACGCCGCCCACCGGCTCACCGAGGCCGCCGCGAACGCGCTGCTCAAGGGCGTGGAGGAGCCCTCCCCGCGCACCGTCTGGCTGCTCTGCGCCCCCTCCGTCCAGGACGTGCTGCCGACCATCCGCTCGCGCTGCCGCCTGCTGGTGCTGCGCACCCCCGCGGCCGAGGCGGTCGCCGACACCCTCGTCCGCCGGGACGGCGTCGACCCGGAGACCGCCCGCCTCGCCGCGCTCGCCGGGCAGGGCGACATCGAGCGCTCGCGCCGCCTCGCCGTCGACGAGCAGGCCCGGACGCGTCGGGCGGAGGTGCTGCGCATCCCGCTGGAGGTCGGCGACATCGGTGGCTGCCTGGCCGCCGCCCAGCGCCTGGTCGACACCGCCAAGGCCGATGCCGAGGCGCTCGCCGAGACCCAGGACGCCAAGGAGACGGACGACCTCAAGGCCGCCTACGGCGCCGCCGAGGGCAGCAAGGCGCCGCGCGGCATGGCCGGCGCGGTCAAGGAGCTGGAGAAGCGGCAGAAGAGCCGGGCCACCCGCACCCGCCGGGAGACCCTCGGCGTCGCCCTGCTCGACCTGCTCGGCTTCTACCGGGACGTGCTCGCCATCCAGCTCGGCTCCACCGGCGCGCTCGCCAACGAGGACCAGCGGCAGGCGCTGAACCGGGTGGCCCAGGCCGGGCCGGCGGAGAGCACGCTGCGGCGGATCGAGGCGGTGCTGGCCTGCCGTCAGGCGCTGGACCGCAACGTGGACCCGCTGCTCGCGGTCGAGGCGATGACGGTGGCGCTGCGCGCGGGCTGAGCCCGGTCCGAGCCCGGTCCGAGCGCAGGCCGCGGGCCTGGCGCCCGTACGCCTCCCGGAGGCGGTGCGCCGTCCCACCTTCGAGTGAACGAGCGACACTCGCCGGGAACACCGTCGTGTGACCGTCGGCCCGTTGTGCACGCTGGGGGCCGACTGCGCCCGCTGCCGGGGCGGTCGTCTCCCCTACGCGCCGGTTCCGGTTCGGCGCGGCCCCTCCAGAGGCGGTGCGTCCCGTGGTTCGTTCGCTCCTCGTCATCCCCCTGCTGGCCGCCGCCCTCGGCGGAATCTGGCTGGCCAGGGGCGCCCAACTGCGCTGGCGCGACCTACGCGCCGCCCAGACCTACGAACTGGCCGGTGACCGCTGGCCGATGCTGGTGCGGGCGGCCGGGGCGATGGTCTGCGGGGTGTGCGTCACCGCTCTGACGGTGCTCACCGCGCTCGGCGCCTTCGGCGGCCTCGGCCGGAGCACCCAGCAGCCGGACCGGGTGGAGCCGTTCATGGACACCGCGGGCTCCGGCTCCGGCTCCGGTGCGGGTGAAGGTGTGGGTGCGGACGCGGGGTCGGGCGGCGGGTCGGGTGCGGGGGCGGCCGTCCGGCAGCAGCAGGCGGCGCCGCCCGCGGCCGCCGAGCCCGCCGCCGCTGCGGCCGCCGGTGGGGCCGCCCCGGCCCCCGTTGCCGCCAGCCGCTTCGACAGCGTCGGTCACCCCGGCGGCGGCGAGCTGCTCCAGTCCGCCGTGCTCGGCCCGGACGGCCAGCCCCGCAACATCCGGGTCTGGCTCCCGCCGCAGTACGCCAAGGAACCGAACGCCCGCTTCCCGGTCGTCGTGATGCACGCGGCCACGCCCCAGAAGACCGCCGACTCCGAGGTTCCGGACGTCTTCGAGGGCGTCGGTTCGGCCCTCCAGAGCGGCAAGACCCACCCGTTCATCCTGGTCGCCCCCGAGGCGCCGAACGGCACCGCGCACCCCTGCGAGCTGGTCGCCGCCGCCCCGGCCGCCGTCGCCGACGACGCGATGCTGCGCACCACCGTCGCGACCTCCTTCCGCGCCCTGCCGCCCGGCCCGGCCTCCTGGGGCGTCCTCGGCGTCGAGGGCGGCGCGCCCTGCGCGGCCGCCGCCGGACTGTCCCGGCCCGACCTGTACGGCGTGGCCGCGGCGGTCTCCGGCCGCTACGACGCCCTCGCGCTCGCCCAGACCGGCGCCGAGGCCCCGGCCGGCAGCGCGGCCAAGCTGCTGCTGGCCGCCGCCAAGGGCGACTCCGCCGGGCTGGACGCCGCGCGCAAGCTCCAGGCCGCGCTGAAGGCCGGTCCCGGAGCGGCGGCCAAGGCGGAGGTGCGGATCTCGGACAACGTGCAGGACTTCACCCCCGACCGGGAGCGGCTGCGGCTGGTCCGGCAGGCGGCGCAGTTCCTGGCCGAGGCGCTGGCCAAGGCGTCCTGAGGGCGGGTTCGTCGGCGCTACGCTGCCCGGTACCCCGGGGCGGGGTGCCGGGCAGCGGCGTTTCCTCCGGGGGGCTTCCCCGGTTGTTCCAGTGCTGGTCGATGGCGGAGAGGTGGCGGATGAGGACCTTCGAGCGGGCCCGGGTACCGGGACGGGCGCGAGCGCGGGCGCGGGCGCGGGGATCGGCCGCGGTGCTGGTCGTCGCCGGGCTGTTGGCGGGCGGGTGCGGCCCGGACCCGTCCGGGGCGCCGACGGCGTCCGCCTCGGGCTCGGCGGCCCCGGCGGACCGGGCGGCCGTCGCGGGCGCGGCGACCCCGCTGGAGCCGCTGCCCGCCGCCGTCCCGGCCGCGCTCGCGCCGTACTACGCGCAGCGCCCGGTCTGGCAGCCCTGCGACAGCGGGTTCGAGTGCACGACGTTCCGGGTGCCGTTGGACTACGACCGCCCGGGCGAGGGCGACCTCACGCTCGCGGCCGCCCGCGCGGCGGCGGAACCGTCGGGCTCCGCCTCCGCTTCTCCCGCCCCGTCCGCCTCCCCGGGCGGCACTCGGCTCGGCTCCCTGCTGCTCAACCCGGGCGGGCCGGGCGGCTCGGCGATCGAGTACCTGGAGACCGCCGCCCGGACGTACGACCGCGGCGTGCGGGCCCAGTACGACCTGGTCGGCCTCGACCCGCGCGGGGTGGGCCGCAGCAACCCCGTCAGCTGCCTGAGCGGCGACCGGATGGACGCCTACACCGCCGTCGGCCTGACCCCCGGCGACCAGCCCGGGATCGACGCGCTGATCGCGGCCGACCGGGAGTTCGCCGAGGGCTGCCGGAAGCAGGCCGGGGCGGCGCTCGGCCACCTCAGCACCGTGGAGGCCGCCCGCGACATGGACGTGCTGCGCGCCCTGCTCGGCGACGAGAAGCTGAACTACGTCGGCAAGTCCTACGGCACCTTCCTCGGGGCCACCTACGCCGGGCTGTTCCCGAGCCGGGTCGGGCGGCTGGTGCTGGACGGCGCGATGGACCCGGCGCTCGACTCCGTCACCGGCAACCGCACCCAGGCGGGCGGCTTCGAGACCGCCTGGGCCGCCTTCGCCCAGGACTGCGCCAGGCGCGAGGGCTGCCCGCTCGGCCGTACCGAGCAGCAGGTCGGCGAGCGGCTCACCGCCCTGCTCGCGGGCGTCCGCGCCGCCCCGCTGCCCACCACCGGCGGCGGCCGCCCGCTGACCGAGTCCCAGGCGACCACCGGCGTCATCCAGGCCATGTACGCCGACTTCCTCTGGCCCGAGCTGCGCACCGCGCTCGCCGACGCCGAGGCCGGCGACGGCACCGGGCTGCTGAGGCTCTCGGACGACTACTACGGGCGCGAGGCCGACGGCTCGTACCCCAACCTGATGTTCGCCAACACCGCGGTGAACTGCCTCGACCTGCCCGCCCCGTTCGGCGGGCCGGAGGACGTCCAGCGGGCGGTGCCGGAGTTCGAGCGGGTCTCGCCGCACTTCGGGCGCGACATGGCCTGGATGGCGCTGACCTGCGCCTACTGGCCGGTCCGGGCCACCGGCGCGGCGCACACCATCCGGGCCGCCGGCGCCGCCCCGATCGTGGTCATCGGCACCACCCGTGACCCGGCCACCCCGTACGCCTGGGCGCAGTCGCTGGCCGGCCAGCTGGAGTCCGGCCGCCTGCTCACCTTCGACGGGGACGGCCACACCGCGTACGGGCGGCACAGCGCCTGCGTGGACGGCGCGGTGAACCGCTTCCTGCTGGCCGGGGAGGCCCCCGAGCAGGGCAAGCGCTGCGAGCGGTAGGGCGGGCCGGGGGCCGGCCGTCCGACAGGTGGTTGCCACTTCAACCGATCACCGGTACGACGTTACGATGAGCGCCCCCTGCCACCCTCTCCTGCACCGGAGCTCATCGTGCTCGGAGTCAACGACCTGGCGACGTACGTTCTCGGCGCCCTCGTCATCATCCTGCTGCCCGGCCCCAACTCCCTGTACGTCCTGTCCGTCGCGGCCCGCAAGGGCATCCGCACCGGCTACCGGGCCGCGGCCGGCGTCTTCCTCGGCGACCTCACCCTGATCAGCCTCACCTCGCTGGGCGCGGCCTCCCTGCTCAAGGCCAACCCGGCCGTCTTCGCGGTGGTCAAGTTCGGCGGCGCCGCCTACCTGCTCTGGATCGGCTACGGCATGCTCCGCGCCGCCCGCCAGCTCTGGCGCGAACGCCGGGCCGAGGCCGACCCCACCGGCGAAGCGGCCCCCGAGAGCACCGAGAACCCGTTCCGCCGGGCCCTGGTGATCAGCCTCCTCAACCCGAAGGCGATCATCTTCCTGCTCTCGTTCTTCACCCAGTTCGTCGACCCCTCCTACGGCCGGCCCGCCCTCTCCTTCGCCCTCCTCGGCGGCATCATCCAGACCTTCAGCTTCCTCTACCTCTCGCTGCTGATCTTCGCGGGCACCAACCTCGCCGCCGCCTTCCGCCGCCGCAAGCGCCTCTCCGCCACCCTCACCAGCGGCGTCGCCGTCCTCTTCGCCGGCTTCGCCGCCAAGCTCGCCGTCTCCTCCGCCTGACCCCGCCCCGGGAAACCCGGGTACGGATCACCCGCGAACCTGTGTAGACTGGCCCGCGTTGCCGCCACACACGGCAGCGGTGCCGCCTTAGCTCAGTTGGCCAGAGCAACGCACTCGTAATGCGTAGGTCGCGGGTTCGAATCCCGCAGGCGGCTCAGAAGTGGAAGGCCCGGTCAGATGCTCTGACCGGGCCTTTTGTCGTCTACATCATGCGGCGACGACGACGGGCGCGGGCCGCTCGCGTGTTCGTGGTCTCAGTTGTGGTCTCACTTCCGGCCGGTTGGGGCCAGAGCGCGTTGCCCATCCGCCGGGCCGCCTCGCGGGTCGTCGGCGTGGTCGTCTTGACGTAGCGGCGGGTCATGCTGATCTGCGAGTGGCCGAGGATCTCCATGATGGTGAACGGGTCCACGCCCAGCTCGTTGAGGATCGTCCCGGCGGAGTGGCGGCTGCCGTCGTGCTGGCGCCGGTCCTCGATCCCGGCCTCGGTCAGCAGCTCCTTGAACTCCTCCCAGTCGGCGTGAGGGTCGATCGGCTGACCGTCGGGACGGCAGGTCACGAGCCCATAGTCCTGCCACTCCTCGCCGGCCGCGGTCCTCCACTCCTCCTGCTGCTGGCGCTGCTCGCGCAGCAGCGGAATCAACGGCGGCAGCAAAGGGGTCGTGCGACGGCTGCCCCTGGTCTTCGGGCGGGTGAACGCGAGACCGCCGCCATGCCGCTTCGGGCAGGTGCTGGCGTGCCGGTCGCACTTCGGCGGGCACGGCTTCGGGCATCCGCGCGTGTAGCGACGGTGCTTGGTGCACCCGGGCTCGCACGCATCCCGGTGCAGCCGGGCGCCGCACGCGTGGGGGTCGTCGCACCCGTGCCGCCACTTCAGCCGCTGGAGCTGCCAGGACGTGTCCATCTGCCCGGCGTCCTCATCGACGTACTTCCAGCGCAGGCCCAGCGCTTCGCCCTGGCGAAGGCCCTGGCCGACGCCGATCACCCACCGGACCCGGGTCGGGCGCTTCATTGCGGCGACCAGGAAGCGCCGGGCCTCTTCCTGGGTGAACGGGTTCGCGTCCGTCTCCTCCATCGTGGGGGAGTCGATCAAGGTGGCGACGTTGCGGGCGACCTTGCCGCGGCGGTGGGCGATCTTCAGCGCGCGGGAGATGATCCGGTGCACCTTGAGGATGTGCGAGCCGGCCCGGCCCTCGGCGCGGAGCTGCCCGTACAGCTCGTCCAGATGCTCCGGCAGCAGTCGGTCCAGCCGGTGCTTGCCGATGCCGGGGATAATGTGGTTCCGGGTCTTCGACCAGTAGTCGTCCAGGCTGCGCGGCTTCAGCCTCTGGTTCGCGATGGTGGTCAGGTAGGTGGTCATCCACTGCTCGACCGTCGGAGCCCGGCCGGCCGCCGCCACCTGGCCCGCGTCGCGGTCGGCCTCCAACTTCTTGACCTTGCGCCGCACTTCGGGCTCGGTCTTGGCGCTGCGGTGGCGGCGGTCGGGGCTTCCGTCCGCCTTGACGCCCATGGTTACGCGGCCGTGCCAACGGCCGTCCGCGCCCTGGTAGATGGTCGATTCCATGTTGGGCAGGCGGGTCTTGCGCTCGCTCACGTGGTGCTCCTGAAACGGCGAGGGCGCCGGGAAAGATGCTGCCCGGCGCCCTCGATGGGGTGGTTGGTGGTGATGGTCAGACGACATTGGTGGCCTGACGCTCGATGTACGCCTCGACGTCAGCGGGTCGGATGCGGCGAGAGCGACCGATCTTGATGGACGCCAACTCCCTCTCTGCCAAGAGCTGGTAGAGCGTCGAGCGTCCGATGCGGAGCATCTTCGCGGCTTCCTCGGCGGTCAGCAGAACCGGGTGAATTGTGGTGGCGGGCACGGTCACGGTGGTTCCTTCCTGGGCTTCCTGGTGTGCGCGTTTGTCCTAGGTGCGGATTTCTGCGTCACCGCGTCATCAGCGTCACCTGGGCTCCCTAACCTGGGGTTTTGGGTGACGCAGCGGTTGGGGCCTGCGTCACCCGTGCGTCACCGGCTCCGTCACCGCGTGACGCACCGGGTGACGCAGGTGACGCAGGATGACGCAGCGGCCTTCGTCTGCGTCACCGGTTCCTGGGCAGGTCAGGGGCCGTTTTCCGTCCCGCGTGACGCAGGTGACGCAGCGTCTTCCCTCTTAGGACAAAAGAGGGGGTTCTGTAGTGGTTGGTGCGCCTCAGAGCGTGAAGAAGGAGCCGCTGCGCGGCACGACCCTTTGGCGGCTTCGCCGAACAGCAAGAAGAGCACCAGCCCGGGTGCTCTTCTTGCTTGTCCTGGCCGGGTCAGGGCATCTGGAGCTGTTCGTGCGGGACGGCGGGGGCGGGGCGGGCCATTTCGAGGTAGCGGCCCTCTTTCGTGCGGCCCGAGTCGATGAGGACCCGGCGGGCGGCGAGCGTGGGTTGGAGGCGCTTGAGCCGGTCGGAGAGGACTTTCCCGGTGGTCGGCCAGCCCTTGGGCAGCGGGCGCGAGTCGTCGCCGCTGTAGAGGCGGCTGAGGCAGTTCAGCCACTCGGTGGAGGTCATGCGCTGGGCTCCGCCGGGCTCGATGGTGTCGGCGTGCTTGAGGACGGTCTGCGCCAACAAATCGCCTTCGATCACGTCGTCGTTCAGGTCGTCCAGGCTGGCCCGGTAGGCGGCGAGCACGCCGAGGCCGGTCGCGGCGTCGAGCTGCGCGCACAGGTGGGCGAAGTCCGCCATGCGCAGGTCGGTGGGGGTCTCCGCCTCGGCGGCGCGGACCTTGACCGTGAGGTCGAGCAGGGACCCGAGGACGACGGGCAGCACCTCCGCGTACTCGGCCCACAGCTCGGCCTCGGTGCGCCGGATGTGGGGCCGCTCCAGCCGCAGGGGCAGCAGGCGCTCCGCGAGGTCGGGCCGGATGACGCCGACGTCGATGCCGGTCAGGAGCAGGGGCCGGCGGTAGCTGGAGCGGTGCACGTCCCCATCGGTGAAGAGCGCCCTTTTGACGCTCTCGGCGCCGGTCACAATGCAGCACATGGCGTCGGACAGGTCCGGGGTCATGTGGGAGAGGTTGTCCAGGGCGGTGACCCACCCGGCCGCCACCGCCGCGACGAGGTTCTCCTCGTCCTTCGGCGCCCGGCGAAGGTCACCGCTCATGCCCTCGATGATCCTCACCAGCATCCGGCCGCCGGTGGACTTGCCCGCGCCCTGCGGGCCGGTGAGGAACGGGGCGGGGACGGGCACGGACGGCCCGAGACAGCCGATCAGCCAGGCGAGGGCCAGGCACTCGGTCGCCGCGTCGGCGAAGTTCGTCAACCTGAGCAGAAGGTCGATGCCCTTGCCGTCGGTGTCCTTGGCCGGGACCGGAAGCTCGCCGGTGAGCTGGGTGCGCCGCCAGCAGACCTCTTGGGGATCCGGGGTAGCGATGTCCCAGCCGGTGGGGTGGATGCGCACGGACAGGCCGTCGGCGCGGCCCAAGTCGAGCCACGTGGCCCCGTCGAACCCGGGGGCAACCCGGATGTGGACGCCCTGCACGTCCTCGGACAGGGCCAGCGCCTCGATCAAGTCCAGCGCCTCCTTGAGCGCAGACCCGTTGAACACGCCAACCCCGTCCCGGTACAGACCGACCATCAGCTCCTGGCGGTGACTGCCGGTCGTGCCCTGGGAGCGGATCGGCCGGGCCACCGGGTGACCCATTCGCTGCGCGTACACGGTGCCGTCGGCGGTCCGGAAGTATCGGAAGTGCCGGCGGGCGTAATCCGCGATGATCTCGCGCGCGGGGTTCTTCTCGTCGTCGGCCACGGCTACAGCCCCAGCCTGGTCAGGGCGTTGGTCCAGGCGTCGGCGCAGTGCCGGGGCGATTCGCCCTTGGCCTGCGCGGCGGTGAACAGTCGCTCGACGTCCGCCTCAGCCAGGCAGCCGCACCGGCCGTGCGTCGCCAGCACGGCGAGGAACGTCTCGTACACCGTGTTGTGCACCGCGCTGGACGCCTCGGCGATGCGCTGCTCGGCCATGGCGATGCCACGGGCCAGGTACGCCGGGGTGCGGTGGGGGCACGTCCCGCCCCGGGCCGGTGCGGGCACGGCGACGGCCGCCGGCCGGACGACGGCGGGCTTCTTCACGACCAGGGCGCGGACCGCGTCCGGCAGGTCCGCCATGGTGCCGGTGCCGGGGCCGAGCCACCGGGCGTAGGCCATGGTGGACTTGATGTCCACGTCGGGCCGCACCGCGTTGGCGGAGGTCATGGCGCCCCGGTAGAGCCAGTGCTCGCCCCGGGTCGTGGGCACGGTCCGGGTGGCGGGCAGGGTGGCCCGGGCCCACGCGATGGCGGCGGCGTTGTCGAGGTCGACGACGGTCACGCCGGCGCCGCCGGGGTGGTAGGCCACCGCCGCCGCCTCGCGCCACGCCCGCGCCCACGCGGGCGAGTTGATGACAGTGGGGTCGACCGTGGCGGCGGCCCAGCCGTGGCACGGCAGCGGGCAGGTGCAGGGGCCCGGGGTCTTCATGTTCGGCCGGCCGCCGCACGCGTTGCCGATGCAACGCCGGCAGTTGCCGAACGGCACCTTCCCGGCCCGCAGCGGCAGCACGGGCACGCCGGAGGCCGCCAAGGCCAGCGCGGCGAGCAGCTGCTCTCCCCGGATCAGGGTCAGTTGGGTCATGCTGGGGGTTCTCCTCGTCTCGATGGGGCGGGGGAACCGGAGCGGCCGGGTTCCTTGGCCGGGATGTGCCGGCCGCTCCGGGCGAAGTCAGTCCTGGTCGGGGCCGCAGGCGCAGTTGTCGCACTCGCCCGGGGCCCAGTCCCCGATGCCCTCGTTGGCGTACTCGTCGGGGTCGTGGTCGTAGTCGTCGTACACGGGCGGGCCTTCCGGTCAGGCGGCGCGGCGGGCGGCGGGCAGCTGGTGGACGGTGGCGAGCCGGACCGCTGGCGCGGCGGCGGTCGGGGCGGGGGCGCCTTCGCCGCCGTCGGGCGGGGCCGTGTCGGTGGCGGTGGTGCGGGCGGCGCGTTCGGCGGCGGAGGCGGCGAGGGCTCGGCGGACGGTGGCGCTGTCGGCGGCGGCGCCGCGCTGGGAGGCCAGGACGGGGATGCTGAGGAGCGCGCCGGGGCCGATGAGGACGGCGGCGGTGATCAGGTCACTGGTGGTGCTCATCGGGGGCCTCCCGTGCTGGCGGTGTGGGCGAGGACGTCGAGCAGGTCGGTACCGAGGGCGGCGAGGCGGTGTTCGATGGCCTGCCAGGAGTCGGGGTCGATGTGCATGAGGGCGGCGAGGGCGGTGGCGGGCTCGCGGTCGGCGGCGGCCTGGAGGGCCTCGCGCAGGTGGGTCGCGGCGAGCGGGCGGATGGTGTGCGGGGGCATGGGGGCCTCCCTTCCGGGTCTGGAGGGCGGACGGCGCGCGGGGTGTCAGGGGCCGGTGTCAGCGGGTGTCAGCGCCGCTGTCAGGGCCCCTGACACCCGCGTCTGCCTAGGGGAATGGGTGTCAGGGGTGTCAGGGGGTGTCAGGCGTCAGGGGGTGTCAGACCAGCGCCGGGGCGGGCACGATCCGGTAGCGGCCCTTCTGCGCGGAGGGCACCAGGCGGCCCTCCTCGACCAGGCGGCGGAACTCCCCGGAGACCCACGGGCGGGAGCGGCCGAGCGCGGCGGCCTGGTCCATCACGTCCTTCGGGCCGATCACCATCACGCCTTGCGCCTCGAACTGCGCGACGATCGCCTCCATCGCGGCGCGGGCCTCCTCCGGGGTGAAGTCCGGGGCGCTCGACTCGGAGCCGAAGGTGATGCCGGCCAGGGCCTCGGGGACCGGGGGGAGTTCGGCGTGCGGGTCGATGCCCTCGTCCTCGGGGTCGACCCGCCGCTCGGTGTCGGTGTCGTCCTGTTCGCCGCCGTCGCCGTCCGCGTACACGCTGTCCCCGTCCTGGTTGGCGTCGTCCTGGTGGCGGTCGGTGTAGGCCTTGCCGGCGGTGGCGGCGGCGGCCTTCGCGGTGACGGGGTCGACCTTGGCGCCGTGGCGCAGCGCCCACGCGGCGAGCTGTTCCATGACGCGGGCGGCCTGGCCGGTGAAGCGGAAGGTCCGGCCGGGCGAGCTGTAGCGCTGCTCGCCCACGCCGGGGGTGACGAGGTAGCAGTAGCCGGGGCGGCGGTTGGCCCACGCTCCCGGGTGGGCGCCGGCGTCCAGGACCGGGGCGGGCAGGGCCATACCCTCGTCGCGGGCGTCCAGGCCGAACACCAGGGCCGACGGCAGCGAGGCCCGGGTGCTGGTGCTGATCTGGTCGTGGCTGGGCCGCTGGAGGCTGATGACCAGGGCGGCGCCGGCGGCGCGGGCGAGCTGGGCGATCTCGGTGAAGCCCTCGTCTCCCATGAACCGGATGGTTGCCGCGGCTTCCTCGAACCAGCCGACCAGGAACGGCATCCCGGGGCAGCCGCAGGCACCGCGCTTCTGGCACGAGTGCTTGGGGTCGTTCTGCTGCTCGGCGGCGGCGGGCACCCACTGCCGGTAGCCGTGGGCGCCGAGCCAGCGGGTGCGGGCGGGGATGACGGCCTGGAAGGCGCTGACCATGGTCTCGGTCTCCGCGCCGCCCTCGACAGCCCAGTCCAGGCCGGGCCGCAGCGGGCCGAAGTCCTGGAAGCTCTTGGGGTCGGACAGCCAGACGATGACGTCGCGCCGTCCCATGATCTCGGTGAGGACGTTGAGCGCGCCGTCGCCCTTGCCGGAGCCGGTCATGCCGCAGATCAGCAGGTGGGTGCCGTTGCGGCCGATCTCCGGGTCGCCGGGCAGCCACAGCTGCAGCGGGGACCCGTCGTCGTAGCGGCCGATGACCAGCGGGTCGGCGATCGACCCGCCGACACCGGTCGGCATCTCCCACTCGACCACCTCGGCGAGCATGTCCCGGGGCACCACGACCAGGTCCCCGCGCCGGGCGGAGCCGGGGTCGGGCAGGTAGCGGACAGCGGTGGTGGAGACGTCCAGGGCGGAGGCGATGTTCGGCAGCGCCCTGGTCACGTCGTCGTTGGTCATCTCCCCGGCGGGGAGGGTGAGTTCGGCGGTGACCCGGTTCGGCTCGATCTCGGTCTTTCGGATCTTCGCCCCGGCGAGCTTCACCTTCTCCAGCAGCGACGCGTCCGCGTTCTCGGCGGCCTGCACGGCGTCCGGGTTCCGGCGCAGTATCTGCCGCACGTTCCAGGACAGGGCGAGGATGCTGCCGCCGAGCCAGAACGCGCCGAACGTGAAGTCCGTCCAGCCGGCCAGCGCGACGCTGGTGAACCAGCCGGACCCGGCGGCGACGGTCACGGCCGAGTGCAGGCGCCGCTGCGGCGAGGTGGTCCTGCCCGCCCACGCGGTCACGGCGGTGAGGCCGACCGATCCGAGGGTCAGGCCGACCGCGTATCCGGCGGAGTCGTGGGCGGGCACCCACGCCAGCGTGCCGGCCACGCCGGTCGCGGCCACCGTGATCCACGGCGGGGTGTAGGGCTTGGCCCGGTGGGCCAGCCAGGCGGCGACGCCCTTGCCGGTGCTGGCGCCCTCCAGGGTCTCCCGGTGCTGCACCTCCGGGTCGGTGTCCTTCTTCGGCACGGTGGTGCTCCTCTCAGAACTGGAACGGACGGCGCTGCTGGGCGGGGCGGGGGGCCATGACGTCGGCGTACTCGCGCTCGTAGGTGGCCCACGCGGCGGCGGCTTCCCTGGCCGCGTCGGTCAGGGCCTCGGCGGCCTTGGAGAGCTTCTTGGCCACCTCGTTGGCCCGCCGCTTGCGGTGGTACGTGCGGTCGCCCGGCGCGCCGGGGGCCTCGGCGAGGGTGGCCTTGAGGATCTCCGCCCCCACCTCCACCTCGATCGCGGCGTAGGCGCCGAACGCCCTCAGTGCCTCGCAGTAGGAGCGCACGTCGGGGGTGGAGTAGAACGCGGGCTCCGGCAGGGCCAGCGGCGAGGTACGGGCCGCACCGGTGCCGGGGTTCGCGGCGGCGCCCATCTGCGGGGCACCGAAACCACCGGCGCCGCCGGAGGTCTTGTTGACGTTGATGTTGAGCCCGGGGGCGAACGTCGCCCCCGAGCCGAAGCCGTTCCGGGTGCGGCCGTTGCTGTTCCCGTCGCTGTTCGGCGACGTGGTGTTCACGGTCATCGCGGGCCTCCTGGTGGGCCGGGGCTGTCCCGACTCCCCACCCCCGCACGACCCCGAAGGGCCGGGCGAGGACGGGCAATCGTCAGCGCCGGTCAGGCGGAGGCGATGATGGCGGCGACGGTCTCGGCGGCGTGGTGCCACGCCTGGTCCAAGGTGTAGGCACCGTTCATGCCGTGGTCCGTCAGCCGCACGAACGCGCCCTTTCCGGTGGCGTCGGCCAGGCGGCGCAGGGGCTCGCGCCGGTCGGCGATGTAGTGCGTGACAGCGCTGAGCGCGAGGGCGGCGGCGACGGGGCCGGGCCGCAGGCGGACACCGAGCAGGCGCGACCCGGCGAGCAGGGCGGCGGCCTGGGTGGCGGTGTAGGTGGCGACGTGGGCGGCGCAGGCGCGGCGGCCGGCCGCGCTGGACTGCCCGTTGTGGTCGTGGTGGCCCTTGGTGGTGGCCTGGTGGTCGGTCTGGATCCAGTGGTCCGCCACGTCACCGGCGGCCCGGAACAGGACGGCGGCGACGGCGAAGCGGGCAGCGCGAACGCTGGTCACGGCATGACTCCTAGCTGAGCGATCGGAGCAGGCAGGGGACCGTACGGCGCCTCCGCACGAAGTGGGGGCGCCGTACGTGGTGAGGGTCAGATCTCGTCGCAGCGGAGCTGGTAGCAGTCGTCGCAGAGGGGGATGATCCGCTCCCGGTCGTTGATCTCCAGGTCGAACGGGTCCACGCGGCGCTTCACGTCCGGCTTGACCTCGTCGCAGTAGTCACAGCGGTTCATGTCGCGTGTCCTTCCGGTCAGTTGGCGAGGATCGCGGTCAGGGCGGCGGAGGCCTCGGTGGTGGCGGGCTCGGGCCGGTAGTAGTAGCCGATCAGCTTCACCGGGACGCCGCCGTGGGTGATGGTGGCGGTGAGCCAGGCGAGCGTGCCGGACACGGCGGTGTCGTGGTTGATAGCGCCCGGGTCGATGCCGAGGGCCTGGCGCCACTGCTCGAAGTGGTCGAGACCGTTGTGCAGGGCGATCTCCAGTCCCCACAGGAAGTCGTGCGTGTCGGGCACCCGCAGGAACTGGAGCTGGGCGGTCGCGGTGGGCAGCGCCGAGTGGGCGCTCAGGAGGGACAGCAGCACGCCGGCCGCGTTGATCTGGTCAGCGGCGGTGGGGCGGGTGTCGGTGTCGGTGGTCACGATGCCTGCTCCTCGGTGTTCGGTGTGGCGGTCTCTTCGGTGCCGGCCGGGACGGCGTGCAGGGCGGGGCGCTCCGTGCCGGCCGTGCCGACCTCCCGGTAGCGGGCGGCGACCCATCCGGTCGACCAGCCGGTCAGTTCGACCGCACGGCGCTGCGGGATACCGAGCGTCACGGCGGTCTGGACGGTCAGCCGGGCCTCGTCCTCGGGCAGGCGCTCGGTCGTCGCGGGTGCGGAGAGGAGTTCCTGCCGAAGCCGCTCGGCCTCCTGCTCGGCGGTCTGCTCACGCTCGCGCTCACGGCGCTCACGCTCGCTCATTTCGCGCTCACGACGCTGACGCTCGACCCGCTCGGCATCCTCACGGCGCCGCCGTTCGTCGCGCTCGGCGGCCTCTCGGCGGACCTGTTCCTCGCGCGCCTCGCGGGCCATCCTCTGCTCGTGCTCACGCTGCTGACCGGCCATCCGCTCGTCGTGCTCACGGCGCTCACGCTCGGCCCGCTGGGCCCGCTCGTACTCGGCCAACCGGTCCTCGCGCTCCCGCAGGCGGCGCTCGTCGGCGCAGCGCTCGCGCTCGGCCCGCTCATCGCGCTCACGGGCTTCACGGGAGGCCAGCGCGGCGGCGATCGCCCGCCGGTAGGCCAGCGAGGTCTCCGCCGTGACGATCAGCAGCAACGGCGCCACCGCGTGGACCGCCACCCCGACCGCATCCCGGTCCAGGGCGGACAGACCCACGTTGAGCAGCACCGTCATCACGCCGGTCATCCAGCGCAGCACGACCGGCCACCGGCCTCCGTCGCCGTTCAGGCGGGCGAGCGTGCTGTCCATGCGGACCACGATCACCACCGCCGCATCCACGACCAGCGGCAGGATCGGGGCCGTCCACTCCCAGCCCTTCGGGCTGTGGTGAGACATCAGCGGAGTCACCGTGAGCATGCTGTAGAGGACCGCGCCGAGCGTGATCGTCCACGTCCCCACGGCCAACGCCTTCTCAGCGGACCGGATCTGATCCTGGTTCATCGGCACCTTCACCGCGACCACCGCCGGGTGCGCGGCGAGCGCATCGTGAGCGAGCGGTGAGCGGCCGTGAGCGCGAGGCTCGTCGTCACGCCGCCACCCGCCCGGTGGCCGTGTCGCGGCGGATCACGGCCGGGCGCCGCAGCGGCACCGGAGCCATGCTCAGCAGCCGCTCGGCGTAGGCGGCGAGCTCCGGGTCCTCCCGGCGCAGGTCCGCCACGATGTCGTCCGCGGCGTCCATCCGGGCGGCGCGGTCGGCCGCGCTCTCACCGGGCACGCCGGTGAACAGCCGGGTGAACTCCGAGTCCGTGACGAGGCCGAGCGCCAGTTCGGCGAACTCGTCCTCGTTCAAGGCCATCTGGCCTGCAACAATCGACCTCACGGGTCTACCTCTTCTCTCAATCGGGGTGGGCTCGAGGGCCGCCGCGCGATCCTTGGCCGGGAGCGCGGCGGCCCGACTTATGCGGGCCCAGCTACTCGTCACGTCACGAGAAGCCATGGGCTCCGACCCGCGCCCGCAGTCATGGATGCGGGGCGGATCGGGGCCCAAAGACACTCGGAACGCTGGGCTTCACCGAGCCGTCGTTGCCACGCCGGCCGGTCCCGAGCCCGTGATCGGGCGCGCCATGGTCACTGCTCTGGCGCCAGCAGGGCGACGCGCACCGGGTGGCACCCCGCGAACGAGGTGTTCTCCAGAGCCGGTGCGACAGGAAGTGGTCGCCGAAGGGCGGACATCTCCCGGTCCGCAGCGGGGACGAGGGAAGACCCCTCGTCGCGATAGTCACTCTGTGGAGTTCTTAAGGATCAAGCGCTGCCTTCGGGGGGATGTCACCCCACCCCTCCGGGCTTGTTTGTGCAGGTCAGAGAAGCGAGAAGCTCCCCGCCAAATTGCTTAGGGGGGCTTTCGTGCTTGCCTGATACCCAAGGTAGGCAGTGGCCGTCTGGGCGTCAAGTCCCCCTCGCGGTATCCTTGCTTCGCCCCCCTAAGCAGCGAAGGGATGACCATGCACGAGGAACTGGAACGGGTGGCCAACGTCGCCGTCCCGATCGAGCGGGCCAAAGCGGCAATCTCGCTGATGGCCGACTATCAGAACCGGGTGGTCGAGCTGTCCCGTGTCCGCCGCGAGGCCATCGAAGAGGCGTCGGCGTCGGGCATGTCGCAGACGGAGATCGCAGCCCTGCTCGGTGTCAGCCGTGGGCGTGTCGGTCAGCTCGCGTCCGCCGGTCCCGCCCCGGAGCGCGCGTTTTTCGGCCTGGGCCCGATGGCTGTGGCGCTCGGCGGCAAGTACGAAGCCGGGAAGTCGCAGGACGAGAACCCCAGCGAGGTCGTGACCAGGGAAGACCTCAGCAACTACGAGCACCTGCGCAAGCTGTTCGCCAGCCTGAAGCTCGACTCCGATTCAGAGGTGATCCCGCCGTCCGGCATCGTGAACCTGAACCGCGACCACCTGGTGGTCATCTGCGGGCCACGGCTGTCGCCGATCGTGGCGCAGGTGCTCGAAGGGGACGACAACCTGCGGTTCCGCAAGGATCGCGCCTGGCATCTCGTGGACCTGCGTACCGAGGCAGAGTACCGCTCGCCGCTCGACGAGGACGGAACGGCCGGCGACGTCGGCTACCTCGCCCGGTTGCCCCGACTCGACGGCAAGGGCACGTTCCTGTACATCGCAGGTATTCACGCGATCGGCGCGAATGGCGTCGTCCACTACCTGGAGAACCACCTTGGTGAGCTGTACCGCGAGGTGAGAATGAAGCGCTTCTCCACGCTCATCTCGTGCCGCTACGACCCGAAGACCCTTGAGGTTCTGGAGAGCAGCAGGGTTACCCCGATCTACCGACACGAGGCCTGACATGCGCGTCTCTCTTGCTACCGCGCCCGGCGGTCTGGGGCCTAACGAGGACTGGGTGGGTGCCACCCCGTCGCTGGCCATCGTCCTGGACGGGCTCAGCACGGTCGGACTCGACACCGGCTGCAAGCACGGCGTCCCCTGGTACGTCGCCCAACTTGGCGGCCACCTGATGGCCGCGCTGGCCGACGCCGAGCGTCCGCTGGTTGATGGGCTTGCCCAAGCCCTGGAGCACGTGGCGGCGCTGCACCCCACCTGCGATCTGGCTAGCCCGGGGACGCCGTCGGCGACAGTCTCGATCCTCCGGGCTGGTGGCGAGCAACTCGACTACCTGGTGCTGGCCGACTCGCCGATCGTCTTCGAGCGGAACGGCGAGTACCTGGTGAAGACGGATCTGCGGGTGAACACCGTCGTGCCGGAACTCCGGGCCGAGACTGAGCGCTTCGCCACCGGAACGCCGGAGCACACGGAGAGTGTGCGCCGCATGGTCGCGGCACAAAGGCTCACGCGCAACACGGCGGATGGCTACTGGGTAGCAGCGTCCAACGGCGAGGCGGCCGACCATGCCTTCACGGGGGCGGTGCCGACTGCTGGCGTCAGCGCGGTCGCGGTCATGTCGGATGGCGCCTCCAGGCTGGTGACCGACTATGGCATGGCTTCCTGGCCAGAGGTCTTCGCGACATTGAGGGCGGCCGGCGCCGATGGGCTGATCTCCGCTGTGCGTGATGTCGAGGCCACGGACCCGGACGGCGTTCGCTGGCCGCGCTACAAGAGAGGCGATGATGCGGCAGTCGCGTTCTGCCGGATCCCGTGAGTGTTGACCGGCCGTGGGCGATGACCTGTCATCGGCAGCGTTGATACGGTGTTGGCCCTGGTCAGAAGCGGTGCGGACGCTGCGACGGAATTGTTCTTGAAAACTGTCGTGGCGTGCAGGGCGGGTATCGGCAAGCTCCCGATACCCGCCCTTCGACTGGGGACGCGGGTGCAAGTCAGTTGAATGACGGCGGCACGCCAAGGAAGGTGCCGCCGTCCTGATACGCGACACCGATGCCGTGCTCACCGAGCAGGTCCTGCATGTCCTCGTCTGGCAGGGCAGGCAGCAGCACCACGCGTCGGGGCACCTCGGGGTGATCGTCGGTCTTGACGTACCGCCCGTAGTCGAGGAGTTGGCCGAGCGCCATTCGCACGGCCTCTCGACGGTTGGTGCCCTTGAGCTCGTACAGCACGTGGTCGGTCATGTCGTAGAGGTCGGTCAGCAGCCTCGTGGTCTTGCCCTTGACCCGGATTTCGAAGCGACAGACCTCGTGACCCTTGGCCTTCAGGTACGCCTCGAACGCGTCGCTGAGGACAGCCTCACGCCGCTCGGCTTCCGTCTCCGGGGCGGCGGAACGGAAGCCCTTCTTGTTCTTGTTCCGCTCTGGCTCCACTACCTTTGCCGCGGTGGTGTCGGCCGGCACCGGCTTGGCGATGGTCTTCGGCGCGGGCTTGATCTTGTCCGCCTCCGCGACGTCGACCTGACCAGCCTCCCGCAGCCGGAACACGATCACCCGCCGCTCGGCGTTGTTCTCGTCACGGGCGATTCGGACGATGTAAGGCTTGTCCTCATCAAGCTTGAATGGGCCGACGTAGCGGTGCAGTTTGGCTTCGCTGTTCGGGTCGTCTCCGGCCGCAATGAACAGGCGCAACGTGCGGCCCATCTCCGCGTGCCGAAGAACGGCCGAGTTGCCCTTCCCATAGAGGCCGCCGAACGTCTGGTCACCGCGCCGGCCGGCGCCGGTGTACTCGAAGACGCGGCCGAGTTCGTCCTCCTCTGCAAGCCAGCCGTCCTTGTAGCCGTACAGGGCGCCGGCGCTCTCATCGGAGAACAGCAGGACGTTGCGTTCCTCATCCGCGGGGCAGATGCCGCCCTGGGGGCTGCCACCGAAGACTGGCTTGATTTCAGCGCGGGTGCGGATGTCACCGGGCCGAATCTCGTTCGGGGTGGTCGCTGCGTCTCGCTTGGGCTGAGGCGACTGGTTCGCTGGGCGTTCCCGAAGGGCGCCCAGAACTGCGGTAGCTTCCTGAGGGGAGTCCACTGGAACGTCCACGGGCGCTGTGCCGGACCCCAGCACCTCTGCCAACTGGCTCATGGTCGCGGGTTGAGGACGAGCCCGACCAACGACCCACGCAGTTACGGCAGCACGAGTAACCCCCAACTCGTGGGCCAACTCTGACTGTGACATGCCCTTGTTGCGTATCTGCCTTGCGAGCCACGCTCCGAACTCTTCGTCCGCTGGGACTCTGCTCACCACTGTGAACCCGAGCGCACGCAGAGCATCGTTGGTGTGCGCCTCGCCCCCGCTGAACTCGGCTCGCGGGGGTGCGCCGGCGTCCGGGTACTGGAAGCCGTAGGCGGCGCCTGCGATGGCCTTCGCACCGTAGAGCCGGCCGTCGTACTGGACGAAGTACTGATCGGCCGTGCCGTACTTGTATCGGGCGAGAAATGCACTCTGGCCGAGCTCGTCATGCTCGGCCATCGCCTTCAAGACTGCCGAAGCATCGGTCAGCGCTCGGATGTTGATCGACAACGCCCCTCCTTGACTCCGACAGGAGCCTAGACGGCAGCGCTGACAGTTCGGACGGCGGCATCCGGCAGTGCAGTTGGAGCGGGGTGGCCTGCCGAACCCTCGGGTCTCAGTTCTGGTCTCAGTCCACCGTCTCCGTGACGGTCCGGGACAGTCCCGTGCGGTCCCCTGACCAGCAGTGCGGACGAGCACGGACGGTCGCGGACAGTGATTGAGCAAACTCGTAATGCGTAGGTCGCGGGTTCGAATCCCGCAGGCGGCTCCATGGTGAAACCCCAGGTCAGATCTTTGACCTGGGGTTTTCTCGTTCCGAGGGCCGGGAGTCGTGGGCCGGGGCGGGCCCGGGCCCGCGGGCTGGGCGGGCGGGGCCGCTGGGTGTCAGGGGGTGGCGAGGACGGAGACGTTGCCGACGTCGGAGTGCAGGTTCAGTCGGCTGGCCGCGGACGGGTCGTTGGTGACCCGTACGGTGCGGTCGCCGACGTCCGTCGAGGCTTCCACGGCGTAGTGGCCGTTCGGGACGCGGAGGGTGACGTCGCCCGCGGAGCTGGTGGCCTTCACGTTGCCCGGTGCCGCGGCGAAGGTCAGCTTGATGTCGCCGCCGTCGGTGCTCGCCGTCAGCGCGCCCGACACGCCGTCGGCCTTGATGTCGCCCGCCTCGCTGTGGAGTTCGCCGCCGCCGGTCGTTCCCGTCAGGGTGACGTCGCCGGCCGAGCCGCGGAGGTTGACCTTGGCCCCCTTGGGCACCTCGACGGTGTAGTCCACCGAGCAGGTCGCGTTCGCGCCCAGGACGGAGCCGCAGCCACCGGCCGACAGGGTGAGGGTGCCGCCGTTCTGGGTGCGGGTGGTGGTCGGCTTCGTCGACCGGTAGCGCACCGTCTCGGTGACCTTGGTGGTGCTGCCGCCGGCGGGACGGGTGACGATGTTCCCGTGGTTGGTGGTCACCACCAGTTCGGTGACCTGCTCGGTGAACTCGAACTCCGCCACGTGGGCGGGTCCGTCGCCGACGCCGGTCACGTCGCCGGCGTCGCAGCCGGCCGGCCCGACGACGGCGATGACCGCGACGGCGGAGGCGACGGCGGTGCGCCGGACGCGCCGCGGCAGGGTCACTGTCGGCCTTCCGTGGGCGCCGGATCCGCGAGTGTCCGGCCGTAGCGGTCGGTGTCGTGGAAGAAGTCGGGGACGGTCCGGAGTTCTCCGGCGGCGTCGACCGCGTCGTAGACGTGCTTGGCGACCACCAGGTCGAGCACGCCGAGGCCGAACGGGGAGAACACCACGGGCCGGTCCGCGGGCGGCGCGATCCGCCCGGCGAGCACGTCGTCGAGTGTTCCCGCGATGAACTCGCGGTTGCCGACGGCCTGTTCGGTCAGGTGCGGGGAGGTGCCGGCCTTGAGGCAGTGCTCGACGTCGTCCACCGCGTTCCAGGCCGAGAGGATCACCTCGGTCGACAGGTCGCGCAGCGACAGGTGCAGTACCAGCGGAGCGTGGTCGAACCAGGCCGGGTCGTGGACGTGCGGCTCGCCCGCGACGGTGGCGAAGACCACCAGGTCGCTGGACCGGATCAGGTCCTCGGCCGTGTCGTGCACGGTGACGTCCGAGGGCTGCGCCCCGCGCAGGTGGTCGGAGAGGCCCGCGGCGTGCTCGGCGGACAGGTCGTGCACGCCGATCTCGTCGAAGTTGAACCCGGCCGCCGCGAGGTAGGTGTGCACGTAGCGGGCGATGAGCCCGGCCCCGACGAAGCCGAGGCGGCGCGGCTTGGTGCCGCGTGCCTCGCCGAGGGCGCGGGCGGCCAGGGCGGCCGACGCGGCGGTCCTGGCCGCGCTGATGATCGAACTCTCCAGCAGGGCGAACGGGTAACCGGTCTCGGCGTCGTTCAGCACCAGCACCGCGGAGGCGCGCGGGATGCCGGCGGCCACGTTCTCCGGGAAACTGGAGATCCACTTCATGCCGTGCACGCCCACCTCCCCGCCCACCGAGGCGGGCAGGGCGATGATCCGGGACGAGGGCCGGTCGGGGAAGCGCAGGAAGTAGGAGTCGGGGTTGACGGTCTCACCGGCGCCGTGCAGCCGGTACGCCTTCTCGACCGCCGTGATGACGGCCTGCTCCTGGCCGGCCGTGGCGTGGTGCACTTGGGCGCCGGAGATCACGGCGAAACTGGGAATCCGGGACATGGTCACTTCTCCACGGGCTAGGGGTGGGTGGGTCAGAGGGTGAGGCCGCCGTGCACCTCGAACACCGATCCGGTCACGTAGGCCGCACGGTCGGAGGCGAGGAAGCCGACCAGTTCGGCGACCTCCTCGGGACGGCCCAGCCGACGTAGCGGCACGTTCTGCAGGATCCGCCCGATCGCGGCCTCGGAGGCACCGCCCACCATGTCGGTGTCGATCAGGCCCGGCGCGACGGCGTTGGCCCGTACGCCGCGCGGACCGAGTTCCTTCGCCAGGCTCTTGGTGAAGGCGATGATCCCGGCCTTGGAGGCGGCGTAGTTGGCCTGCCCCGCGTTGCCGGAGATCCCGGAGACCGAGGAGAGGTTGACCACGCACCCGCGGCCGCGCTTGGCCATGCCGGGCACCGCCGCCCGGCACAGGTGGTAGACCCCGTCCAGGTTGACGTTCAGCACCTGCCGCCAGTCCTCGTCGCCCATCAGCACCAGCGGACGGTCCCGGGTGATGCCGGCCGACGCCACCACGGTGTCCACCGGCCCCAGTTCGCGCTCCGCCTCGCGCACCCAGGCCCGTACGGCGGCACCGTCCGAGGTGTCGCAGCGGGCCGCGACGACCCGGGTGCCCAGCTCCGCCGTCTCCTTCAGCAGCGACTCGGCGGCGGCCTCGTCGGAGCGGTAGCAGAAGGCCACGTCGTGGCCGTCCCGGGCGAGCCGCAGCACGACCGCCCGTCCGATGCCCCGCGAACCTCCGGTCACCAGCGCGGTCATGACGTCACCTCGAGGAGTCGCAGTACGGCGACGGCGACGGCGCCGTCCCGGTCCACCGCCGAGACCAGCGCCACGCGGCCGGCGGCCGTCGGGTCGGCCCCGGCGATCACGAGCAGCGCCGCGATCTGCAGCGTCGCGGACGCGGCGCCGGTGTCGCCGAGCAGTGCCATCGACGGGATCCGGTCCAGTGCCTCCGGCGGCACCAGCCCGGCCAGCGCGGCGTGCTCGGCCGCGCCCTCCGGGGTCGGCGCGGCCGTGGGGACGGCGGCCCACACCTCCTCCGGGGCGACGCCCGCCCGGTCGAGGGCGCGGCGCGCGCAGGAGGCGACGGCCGCCTGCGGGTCGTCGTCCACGTCGATGCCGGTGGAGACGTCCAACACCACGGCGAGCGGCGGCAGTTGGCCGGTTCGGGCCGGTTCCAGCAGCAGCAGCCCACAGCCCTCGCCGAGCAGCGGGGCGGGCTCCCCGGGGGTGCCGGCGGCCTGCTCCAGCCAGGCCTGGGTGGGGGCGAACTCCTCCGCGGAACCGACCAGGCAGTTGTCGGCGCGGCCCTGGTCGAGCAGGCGGCGCGCGTAGTTGAGGGCGAGCAGGCCGCTCACCCGGCCGCCGCCGACCGTGGCGTTGGGGCCGCGCAGGTCGTGCCGGATCGCGGCGGCCCCGGCGGAGTGGTTCATCACGCAGCCCGGGATCAGGCCGACGTCGACGTAGAAGGGCCGCGCGTTGGTCAGCGAGCCCCGGATGACCGCGGCCATGGTCTCCTTGCCGCCCATGGTGGTCCCCATGACCAGGCCGGTGCGTTCGTCGGTGCGCGGTACGGGCCCGCCGTCCGGGTCGGCCAGCAGCTGGTCCGTGGCGAGCAGGGCCATGACGGCCAGCCGGTCGAGGGTGTAGCTGTAGTCCTGGCCGAGCAGACCGGGACGGTCGAGGTCGGGTACCAGGCAGGCGTCGGGGCGGGGCAGTCGCGGGCCGTCGGGCTCGGTGCGGGCCGCGGCCAGGCCCGAGCGCACCCCGTCGGCGAAGTCCCGCCGGGAGAGGCCGTGCGCCGAGACCGCCGACCAGCCGGTGATGACGAGACCGTCGGCCGGCACGGGGACTGCTTCCGCGGGCGCGGACATCAGACACGCTCCTTGAGGGAACCGAGGATCAGGACGGCGTTGTTGCCGCCGAAGGCGCTGGAGTTGTTCTGGACGATCCGCACGTCAGCCGTGACCGCGTGGTTGGGGACGCAGTCCACCGGGCACTGCGGGTCGGTCTCCTGGTGGTTGATCGTCGGCGGGATGAACCCGTTGTGGATCGACAGCGCGCAGGCGGCGGCGGCCAGGGCGCTGGCCGCGCCCATCGAGTGGCCCAGCATCGACTTCAACCCGATGGTGCGGGGCGGGTGTTCGCCGTAGACGTCGACGATGGCGCCGGCCTCGGCGGCGTCGTTGGCGCGGGTGCCGGTGGCGTGCGCCGAGATGTAGTCCACCTGGTCCTTCTTGACTCCCGCGTCGGCCAGGGCGAGTTCCATGGCCCGGGCGACGCCGTCCCGGCTGGGCGCGGTGGGGTGCTGCGCGTCGCAGGAGAGCCCGTAGCCCAGGACCTCGGCGTAGATGCGGGCACCGCGGGCGAGGGCGGACTCCAGGGACTCCAGCACCAGGACGCCGCCGCCCTCGCCGGTGAGGATGCCCTTGCGGTGCACGTCGAACGGCCGCACCACGTCGGGGGTGATGGCGCCGAGCCGCTGGAAGGTGGCGAAGGTCTTGCGGCACACGGCGTCGGCGCCGCCGCACAGCGCGATGTCGGCCTCACCGGAGCGGATGACGTCCAGGCCGTAGCCGATGGAGTAGTTGCCGGCCGCGCAGGCCGTGGTGAGGGTGACCGCCTCCGCGTCGCGCAGCCGCAGTTCGCGGGCGACCGCGGTGGACAGCCGGCCCGAGCCCAGGCGCCGGGCCAGCACCGGGTCCAACGCGTCGGGGCCGCCGTCCCCCAGCTCCTGTTCGACCAGGGTGCCGAGGTCGTGGGACTCGCCGTCGGTCGTGCCGATGCTGATCAGCACGTGCCGGGCCGCGAGCTCCTCGTCCGTCAGCCCGGCGTTCTCGACGGCCTGACGGGCCGCGGCGACGGCGAAGTGCCCGGCGCGACCGGTGTAGTCGAGCGGGATGTTGCGGATCCAGCGGGCCGGCTCGAAGTCCTCGACCTCGGCGGCGTTCTTCCGCAGGAATCCGGTGGTGTCGATCCGGGTGAGCGGGCGGGCTCCGGAACGGCCCTCCCGCAGTGCCACGGCGTACTCGTCGGCACCCGTGCCTATGCTGCTGATGACGCCGATGCCGGTGACAACGACGGTGCGGCGGCTGCGGGCCGCCGGCCGGGAAGCAGTGGACAAGGGACTCCCTACCATCCCGCCGCGCGCGCGGTGACCCGGTGGATCGCCTCGACGTTGACCATCTCGGGCAGTTCCTCCATGTCGATGACGATGGTGAACTCCATCTCGATCGCGCTGAGGACGTCGATGAGCTTCAGCGAGTCCACGCCCAACTCGTCGACCAGGTGCGTCGAGTCGCCGAGGGCGGAGAACTCGACGCCGATCTGCTTCGCGACGATCTCCTTGATCCGGGTGTAGTGCTCAGGGGTGACGGTGGACATGGTTCTCCTTTGAGCTCGACGCTTCAGGCCCCGGTGGTTCCGGACGCCAACCTAGGAGGCTCCGATGATTGGCAACTGACATCCCGCTGACGTTGGATCACCGCCCGACGGCGCGCCGGAATCCGCGCAGCGCGGCGGGTACGACGGCCAGCAGCACGACTCCGAGCGAGCAGGCGACGACGACCCCGGGGTGGGTCGCCGGGAACCCGGCGGCTGCCGGCCCGGTCGGCTCGTTGCCCCACAGGTGGCGGCAGACGGTGATGACGGAACTGACCGGGTTCCACTCGGCCGCCGGGCGGAGCCAGCCCGGCAGCCCGCTCACCGAGACGTAGGCGTTGGACAGGAAGGAGAGCACGACCAGGATCAGCGCCCCGGTGCCGTCGATCGCCTCCACGTTCCGCATGGTGGTGCCGAGCAGGATGCCGACCCACAGCATGACGAAGGAGAAGGCGAGCAGCACCGCGAAGCCGGCCGCGATCCGCCACGGCCCTCCGTGCGGGCGCCAGCCGAGCAGGAGGCCGAGACCGGAGACGGCCGCCAGCCCGGCCGCCGCGGTGAGCATGTCCGACAGGGCGCGGCCGACGAGCACGCTGCTGGCCGATATCGGCAGCGAGCGGTAGCGGTCGACCAGTCCGTCGCGCAGGTCGACGGCCACGCCCAGGGCGGTCGGCCCCACCCCGGCCAGGGCGACCTGGGCGGCGATCCCGGCCATGATGTAGTCCTCGTAGGAGGCCACGCCGGGGATGGCGATCGAGTCGCGGAACAGGTAGCCGATGGCGATCAGCATGACGGCGGGGGTCATGGTGACCAGCAGCAGCCTGCCCGGCGACCGGCGCAGATGGCGCAGGTGGCGGCCGGTCAGGACTGCGGTGTCGGCCAGATAGGCGGCCAGCGCCGTCATGGCTGATCGGTTCCTTCCGAGGAGGGGGCGCCGGTCGGGGCGGCGGCCCCGGTGAGGGCGAAGAACACGTCGTCGAGCGAGGGCCTGCGGACCTGGAAGTCCGCGGCGGTGATGCCGCGGCCGCGCAGCTCGGAGGCGGCCAACGCGACGTCGTCCAGCCCGTGTTCGAGCGGGACGGTGACCCGGCAGCCGTCCTCGTGGACGGTGGGGGCGCGGCCGCCGAGCGCGGCGAGGGCGGCGGCCGCCGCCCGCAGCTGTCCGGGCTGGGCCACGGTCACCTCCAGGCTGTCCGTGCCGACCTTGCGCTTCAGCTCGTCGGGGCTGCCCTCGGCGACGACCCGGCCGGTGTCGATGACCACGACGCGGTCGGCCAGCTCGTCCGCCTCCTCCAGGTACTGGGTGGTCAGCAGGACGGTGACGCCGCCGGCGACCAGGCCGCGCACCTCGTTCCACAGCACGTTCCGGCTGACCGGGTCGAGGCCGGTGGTCGGCTCGTCGAGGAACAGCACCTCGGGCTCTCCGACGACGCAGGCGGCCAGGTCGAGCCGGCGGCGCATCCCGCCGGAGTAGGTGCCGACCGTCCGCTCCGCGGCGTCCAGCAGCCCGAAGCGGTCGAGCAGTTCCTGGGCGCGCGCCGCCGCGCCGCGTCGCCCGAGCCGCAGGAGCCGGCCCAGCAGCACCAGGTTCTCCCGGCCGGTCAGCAGCGCGTCCACGGCGGCGTACTGCCCGGCCAGGCCGATGCGGCGGCGCACCGCGCGGGGGTCGCGGGCGACGTCGTGTCCGGCCACCACGGCACGGCCGCCGTCCGGTTGCAGGAGGGTGGCGAGGATCCGGACGGTGGTGGTCTTGCCGGCGCCGTTCGGGCCGAGCACGCCCAGCACCGTCCCGGTCGGTACGGCCAGGTCGATGCCGTGCAGGGCGGTGTGGGTGGCGTAGCGCTTGCTCAGCCCCTCGGCGAGGATCGCCTTGTCGGTGGCCACCGGCTAGCCCCGGTTCCGCAGGCTCAGCGGTCGCATGTCGGTCCAGTGCCGCTCGATGTGCTCGACGGCGCCGGCCCGGTCGGTCTCGGCGAGCGCGACGGTCCAACCGTCCGGCAGGTCCGCGAAGGACGGCCACAGCGAGTGCTGGTCCTCCTCGTTGACCAGCACGAGGAAGCGGCCCTCGGGGTTGTCGAAGGGGTTGCTCATGAGTTGTCTCCCAGGTCGTCGGAGGTCGTGCGGTGGGTGGCGGCGGGGGAGTGCAGGGCGGCCAGCCGGTGTTCGACCAACCGGCCGATCGCGGCGGCCGGGCCCGGGCCCAGCATGTCGGCGTGGGCGCAGGGCACCGGGTGGACGTCGACCCCACCGGTCACGTACCGCTCCCAGGTCTTGGCGCGGATCCGTACGTCCTGCCCGTCCAGGGACCCGGTGGCGACCAGCAGGGTCATCCCGCCGTCGAAGGTCTCCGGGGTGTGGCCGCGGAACAGGTCGACGTTGGCGCGCATGACCGTGAGCAGCCGGGCCAGGGCGGCTTCGTCGAAGGCCGCGAGCGGGCCGCCGGTCCGGGCGAGCAGGGCCGCGACGGCCTCGACGGTGGGCCGGGGCAGCACGTCGGCGCCGAGGCCCGCCTCGGTGAGGAAGTCCGTGAGGAACTCCTCGTCCGTGGGCTGCGACTCGGGGGCGGAGTCCGGGTAGGCGTCGAGGTTGGCGAGGAAGGCGACCTCCTCGCCCTCGGCGCGCAGCCGCACGGCCATCGCCTGCGCCACGATGCCTCCGTAGGACCAGCCGAGCAGGTGGTAGGGGCCGCTGGGCCGGACGGTCCGGATCCGGGCGACGTAGTCCTCGGCGACGGCGGCGAGGTCGCCCGGCGGGGTCTGCTCGCGGGCGAGGCCGGGCGCCTGGAGGGCGTGGACCGGCTGCTCCGGGTCGAGGTGACGGGCGAGTTCGGCGAAGGGCAGGCCGAAGCCCAGGCCGCCGTGCACGCAGAACAGCGGTGCCCGGGATCCGCCGGAGCGGATCGGCAGCAGCGGGGCGAGCAGGTCGACCGGGTCGGCGGCGGCGGCCGGCCGGCCGGACTCGTCGGGGCGGCCCGCCACGGCCAGTTCCGCCAGGGTGCGGTACTGGAAGACGGCGGCCAGGTCCAGCCGCAGCCCGGCCCGTCCGGCGGCGTTCACCAGGCGGATGGCCTTGAGGCTGTCGCCGCCGAGCGCGAAGAACCCGTCGTCGGGGCCGACCGCCGCCCGCCCCAGCACCTCGGCCGCCGCCTCGCAGATCACCCGCTCGGCCGGTGTGCGGGGCAGGGCGGGGGCCGTGTCCACCGGCGCCGGGGCGGGCAGCGCCGCGGTGTCCAGCTTTCCGTTGGGCGTCAGCGGCAGCTCCGGGAGCAGCACGAACGCGCCGGGGACGGCGTGGGCGGGCAGGGTCCGGCCCAGGTCCCGCCGGAGGTCCGCCGGTTCGGGGTCGGGGTCGGGGCCGTTCGACGCGGGCACCAGGTAGGCGACCAGCAGGCGGTCCCCGGAGCCGTCGTCCCGGACGGTGACGGCGGCCCGGGCGACCGACGGGTGCGCGGCCAGGGCCCGTTCGACCTCACCGGTCTCGATGCGGTAGCCGCGGACCTTCACCTGGTGGTCGCTGCGGCCCGTGAAGTCCAGGCGGCCGTCCACGTCCCAGCGGACCAGGTCGCCCGTGCGGTACATCCGGGTGCCGGGCGGGCCGAAGGGGTTCGCGACGAAGTGCCCGGCGGTCAGCCCGGGGCGGCCGAGGTAGCCGCGGGCCAGTCCGGGGCCGGCCACGTACAGCTCGCCGACGGCGCCGTACGGGACGGGGCGCAGGGCCTCGTCCAGGACGTACACCGAGGTGTCGCCGATCGGCAGGCCGATGGGGACGGAGGAGGCCTCGGGCGCAGGCTCGCGCACCTGGTGGACGGTGGCGATGACGGCGGCCTCGGTCGGCCCGTAGGCGTCCACCACCTCGGTGCCGGGCAGGGCCTGGCGCAGCTTGCGCACGTGCTCCGCCGAGACGGCCTCGCCGCCGGTGAGCAGCAGCCGCAGCGGGGCGAGGCAGGCCGGGTCGAGGTCGGCGATGACGTTGACCAGCCGGGGGGTGAGCAGGGAGACGGTGACGGCGCTCTCCCGCAGCAGCGCGCCGAGCCGTCCGGGGTCGGTCGGCCCCGGCGGGTTCACCGCCAGCCGGGCGCCGTGTGCCAGGGCCGTCCACACCTCGAACACCGAGGCGTCGAAGGCCGGCGAGGCGTTCCACAGGAAGGTGTCCGCGCGGGCGAAGCCCAGCGCGGGCATGCCGTGCACCAGCCGGGCGGTGGCCCGGTGGGAGACGCCGACGCCCTTGGGGGTGCCGGTCGAGCCGGAGGTGTAGATGACGTAGAGCAGGTCGTCCGGGTCGGGCCCGCCCGCCGAGGCGGTCTCGGGGAGGGCGTCGATCTCCCGGCGGGTGCGCGGGTCGTCCAGGCAGACGGCCGCGCAGCCGCCCTCCGGGTCGGCGCTCGCCGCCTCGGCGGCCAGGGACCGCTGGGTGAGCAGCACCCGGGCGCCGCTGTCGGTGACCATGTGGCGCAGCCGGGCGGCCGGGTAGGCCGGGTCGAGCGGCAGGTAGGCGGCACCGAGCCTTGCCGCCGCCAGCATGGCGACGACCGCGTCCGGCCCGCGTTCCAGGCACAGCGCCACGACGTCGCCCCGGCCGACGCCGCGGGACGCCAGATGGCGGGCGGTCCGGTTGGCGGCGGCGTCGAGTCGGCGGTACGTCATGGCGCCGTCGAGGCCGGTCCCGGTGCCGGTGGCGAACAGCAGCGCGGTCGCCTCGGGCGCGGTGGCCAGGTGGGCGTCGAACAGGGCGGTGACCGTGGTGCGGGGCGTGTCCACCGGCCCCTCTCCCAGGGCGCGCAGGTCGCCGCGCGCCTCGGGGGTGAGGACCTCCAGGTGGGAGAGCGGGCGGGTGGGCGCGTCGGTGGCCGAGGCCAGCAGCCGCAGCAGCGCGGCGGCGAGGCGCCGCACGGTGCGCTCCTCGAACAGGTCGCTCGCGTACTCGACCGCCAGGTCCATCCGGTCGGTCTCGGGGCCCGCGGTCAGCTGGACGAACAGGTCCCACTTGGCGGTGCTGCCCGCGGTCGGTACCGGCTCCATCGTGAGGTCCGGGCCGGTGTCGGGGACGGGATCGGCGTCCCGGCAGTCCAGGATGACCTGGAACAGCGGATTGCGGGACAGCGACCGCTCCGGATTGAGCGTCTCCACCAGGCGCTCGAACGGCAGGTCCTGGTTCTCGTAGGCGGCCAGGTCGAACTCCCGGACCCTGGAGAGGAGTTCGGAGAACGAAGGATCGCCCGAGGTGTCGGTGCGCAGCACCAGGGTGTTGACGAACATGCCGACCAGGCCGTGCAGTCGGGCGTCGCCGCGCCCCGCGACCGGGCTGCCGAGGGGGATGTCGGTGCCGGCGCCGTAGCGGGTGAGCAGGGCCGCGAGCCCGGCCTGCGCCACCATGAACAGGCTGGTGCCGGAGTCGCGGGCGAACGCCCTCAGCGCGCGGACGAGTTCGGCGGGCAGGGGCAGGTGCACCGTGCCGCCCCGGTGGGTGGCGAGGGCCTGCCGGGGTCGGTCGAAGGGCAGCCCGATCTCGACCGGCAGTCCGTCCAGTGCCCGGCTCCAGTGGGCGAGTTGGCGGGACAGCTCGCTGTGCGGGTCCTGCTCCGAGCCGAGCAGCTGCCGCTGCCACAGCGTGAAGTCGGCGTACTGTACGGGAAGTTGGGCGAATGCGGGGGCCCGTCCGGCGAGCCGGGACCGGTAGGCCTCGGCCAGGTCGTTCGCCAGCGGACCCAGGGACCAGCCGTCGGCCGCGATGTGGTGCAGCACCAGCGCGAACACGTGGTCGTCGGGTGCCAGCGCGAACAGCGTGGCCCGCAGCGGGGGGCGGACGGCGAGGTCGAAGCCGCGGGCGGCCTCGGCGGCGAGCGCCCGCGGCAGCTCCTCCTCGGTGCAGTCCACCAGGGGCAGCGGCAGGTCGACGGCCTCCGGGGCGAGCACGCGCTGCTCGGCGCCGGTGCCGTCGCCGCCGACGGCGGGGAAGACGGTCCGCAGCGACTCGTGGCGGGTGACCAGGTCGCGCAGCGCCGCCCGCAGCGCGTCGGCGTCCAGCGCCCCGCGCATCCGCACCGCGAAGGGGACGGCGTACAGCCCGTCGGGCACCCCGAGCCGCTGCAGGAACCACAGCCGCTCCTGCGCGTGGGAGAGCGGGACGGACGCCGGCCGCTCCCCGGCGACGAGTTCGGGGAGCGCGCGGGGCTCCGCGCCGTCCGCGTCGGAGCGCTCCGGGCGGGCGGCCAGCAGGGCGGCCAGGGCGGCGGCGCTGGGGGCCTCGAACACCTCCCGCACCGACAGCGGGCTGCCGAGCCTGGCCCGCACCAGGTTGGCCACCCGCGCGGCCAGCAGCGAGTGCCCGCCGAGGGCGAAGAAGTCGTCGTCCGCGCCGACCGGGTCGAGGGCGAGCACCTCGCCGAGGATCGCGCACAGCTCCCGCTCCTCGGCGGTCTCGGGCAGCCGGCCGGCGGCGGTGTGTTCGGGGGCGGGCAGTGCCCGGACGTCCACCTTGCCGTTCGGGGTGACCGGCAGCGCCGCGAGCACGACCAGGGCGGCGGGCACCATGTGGGCCGGGAGGGCCGCGGCGGCGTGCGCCCGCAGCTCCTCCACGTCCAGCCCGGCGCGGCCGGAGGGCACCGCGTAGCCGACCAGGCGGCGGTCCCCGGGCCGGTCCTCCCGGACCGTCACCGCGACCTGGGCGACGGACGGGTGGCCCCCGAGCACGGCCTCGATCTCGCCCGGCTCGATGCGGAAGCCGCGCAGCTTGACCTGCTGGTCGGCGCGGCCGACGTAGTCCAGCGCGCCGTCCTCCAGTCGGCGCACCACGTCGCCGGTGCGGTACATCCGGGCGCCGGGCGGCCCGAACGGGCAGGCGGGGAACCGGGCGGCGGTCAGGCCGGGACGGTCGTGGTAGCCGCCGGCCAGCCCGGGGCCGGCCACGTACAACTCGCCGGCCACACCGGTCGGCACCGGCCGCAGGGCCGAGTCGAGGACGAACAGCCGGAAGGCCGAGACCGGTGTGCCGATCGGCGGCCTGCCCGCGCCGTGCAGCGGTTCGCTGACGCTCGCGCAGACCGAGGTCTCGCTCGGCCCGTAGGCGTTGCGCAGCTCGACCCGGGCCGACCAGTGTTCGGCCAGGGCCGCGGGCAGCGCCTCACCGGCGGTGAACAGGCGTAGGTCGGACGGCAGTTCGGCGTCCCCGGGCAGGCCGGCCAGGACGGTCGGCGGCAGCACCGCGTGGTTGATCCGGTGCGCGAGGAACAGGCGGGCCAGAGCCTCCCCGGACATCCGGCTCTCCGCCGTGGCCAGCACCAGGGCGCCGCCGGTGTAGAGCGAGGCGCACAGCTCCCACACCGTGGCGTCGAAGCTGAACGACGCGAACTGCAGGGCCCTGGCCCCCGGCCCCGCGCCCAGCCGGACGGCGTGGTGGGCCGCCAGGTTGACGGCACCCTCGTGCGGGACCACGACGCCCTTGGGGCGACCGGTCGACCCGGAGGTGTAGACGACGTAGGCGGGGCTGCCCGGTGCGGCGACGGCCGGGCGCACCGGGGCCCCCGGGTCCGGCGCCGGCCGGGAGTCCGGCAGGTCGAGGTCGACGCGCGGCGCGGCGCAGCCGTCCGGCAGCCGGGTCGCCGAGGTGGTGACCACCAGCGTGGGGGCCGCGTCGGCGAGCATGTAGGCGATCCGCTCGGGCGGATAGGCCAGGTCGACCGGCAGGTACGCGGCCCCGGCCTTGAGCACCGCGAGCAGTGCGACGATCATGTCGGCGCCGCGCGGCAGGGCCAGGGCCACGAAGGTGCCGGGGCGCGCGCCGGACGCCGCCAGCCGCTCGGCCAGCCGGTCCGAGGCGGTGTCGAGCTGCCCGTAGTCCAGGGTGCGCGCCGCGGCCGGGTCGTCCGGCCGGTCCTCGTCCGGGACGATCAGGGCGGGTGCCCCGGGGTTCCGCTCCGCGTGCCCCCGGAACAGCTCGTGCAGGGTGGCGCCGCGGGTGCGGTCGTCGCGCAGGTCGGGGCCGGCGCCCGGCCCCTCGGGGGCCTCGCCGCCGCCGACGATCCGGGCCAGCGGGGTGTCGGGGGCCGCGGCCGTCCGCTCCAGGGCGTCGACGAACAGGTCGAGCGCGCGGGCGGCCGTGCGGGCGCCGTCGCCGTCGAACGCGCCGGGCGCGTGGGCGAGGGAGAAGTCGAGCCCGTCGCCCGGGGTCACGGTCAGGCCCAGCGCGAAGTGGGTGGCGGTGCGCACCCTGATGTCGTCGAGCACCAGGGCGCGGTCGTCGGAGGGCGCCGTCCGTGCCATGGGGTAGCTCTGGAAGGCGACCGCGGTGTCGAACAGTTCGCCGCGCAGGCCGGCCGCGGCCTGCACCTCGGCGAGCGGCAGGTGGGTGTGCGGCAGCAGGTGCACCTGCTGCCGGGCCAGGGCGCGGACCAGCTCGGCGACGGTCCGGTCGGGACGCAGCTCGGCGCGCACCGGCACCGTGTTGGCGAACAGCCCGATCATCGTCTCGACGCCCGGCAGCTCGGCCGGACGGCCGGAGGTGACGGTGCCGAAGACCACGTCCTGGCGGCCGGACAGGTAGCCGATCGCCACCGCCCAGCAGGCCTGCACGGCCGAGTTGAGGGTGACGCCCTCGGCCGCGCACCAGGAGGAGAGTGCCCGGGTCAGCGCGGGGGAGAGGGCGGCCGAGCGGACCTCGGGCAGCGCACCGGCGTCCTGTCCGACGGAGTGCGGCGCGAGGCGCAGCGGGCCGTCGAGGCCGGCCAGGGTCTCGGCCCAGGCGGCGCGGGCGGCCTCCCGGTCCTGCCCCGCCAGCCAGCGCAGGTACGTCCGGTACGGGGCGGGCTCGGGCAGCGGCTCGGCCCCGGCGAGGCCCGCCAGGGCGAGCAGCTCCCGCGCGGCGAGCGGCATCGACCAGCCGTCCAGCAGCAGGTGGTGCACCGACCACAGCAGCCGGTAGCGGCGCCGGCCGAGCCGGATCGCGGTGAACCGCATCAGCGGCGGCCGGGCCGGGTCGAAGCGCTCCAGCCGGTCCTGGTCGGCGATCCGGTCGGACTCGGCGCGGCGCCTGCGGTACGGGAGGCCCGCCAGGTCCACCTCCCGCCAGGGGGCGTGGACCGAGCCCTCGTCCAGGACCACCTGGACGATCTCGCCGTTGCGGCGGGGCCGGAAGCAGCTCCGCAGGTGCGGGTGGCGGCCCAGCAGCGCCGCCGCCGCCTCCCGGAGGCGGTCGACGGGCAGCTCGCCCTCGACCCGCACCGACAGCTGGAGGACGTACGGGTCGGGTCCGCTTCCCTCGGCGGCGAGGTAGTGCAGCCCCTGCTGGAGCGGGGAGAGCGGCAGTGCTTCGACGATCCTCGGCTTGCCCGTCACAGCATGTCCTCGTTCAAGTCGTTCTCCATCAGGGCCAGTTCGTCGTCGTCGAGGGCCAGTAGGGGCTCCTCCGGCGCGGCGGGCGGCGCGGGCCGGTGCGCCTCGGCGACCTCGGCCAGGGCCGCGACCGTCCGGCCGGCGAACACGTCCCGCACGGCGAACACCAGGCCTTCGAGGTGCGCCCGGCTGACCACCTGGATCGCCCGGATGCTGTCGCCGCCGAGGGTGAAGAAGTCGTCGTTCGCGCCCACCCGTTCGACGCCCAGCACCTGCGCGAAGACGGCGCACAGGGCCTCCTCGCGGGCGGTCCGGGGCGCGCGCGGCGCGGCGGCGGGGCCGCCCGGTGCGGCGGCCGGCGCCGGGGCGGCCGCCGCACCGGCCCGCGGCCGCAGCGGCGAGCCCGTGCGGGCCAGCGTGGTGCCGGGGGCGGTGGCGGCGAGGTGCAGCAGCGCGGTGAACCGCTCGGCGACCGCGGCCACCCGCTCGGGCCGGAAGGCGGCGGGCAGGTAGTCCAGCCGCAGCCGCAGCCGGTCGCCGTCCGGCAGCACCGCCATGCTCAGCGGGTGGTGCCGGGCGTCGCGGGCCTCGGCGCGCAGCACCCGCACCCGGTCCGTTCCGGCGCCGCCCGAGGCCGCACCGGAGCCGATCGGGAAGTTCTCGAACAGCAGCACGGTGTCGAAGGCCTCGCCGACGAGCCCGGCGGCCCGGTGGATCTCGGCCAGCCCGAGGTGCTCGTGCGGCAGGAGCTCGGCGCGCTCGTCCTGCAGGGTGCGCAGCAGGCCGCCGAGCGTGGCGTCGGGGTGCAGCCGGACCCGTACGGGGACGGTGGTGAGGAACATGCCCACCATCGACTCGATCCCGGGGACCTCCGCGGGTCGGCCGGCCGTGATCGCGCCGAACACCACGTCCTGGGAGCCGGTCAGCTCGCCGAGCAGCAGGGCCCAGCAGCCCTGCACCACGGTGTTGACGGTCAGGCCGGCGGTGCGGGAGGTGGCGAGGAGCCGGGCGGTGAGCTCCGGGTCGAGGTCGAGGTGCAGCGACTCCGGGAGGGAGAGCGCCGCCGCGTCCGCGGCCGGGGCGACCAGGGTCGGGCCGGGGAGCTCGGCGAGCGAGCGCCGCCAGGCCTCGCGCGCCGCCTCGCGGTCGCGGGCGGCGAGCCAGGCGTGGTACCGGCGGTGCGGGGCGGGCCCCGGCAGCTCGGCCTTCTCGGTGACGGTGGCGCCCGCGCCGCCCGCGCCGCCCTCGCCGCCGTCGCTGTACTCGCCGCCCTCGCTGTACTCGGCGAGCAGGGCGAGCAGTTCCTCGACCAGGATCGGCATCGACCAGCCGTCGACCAGCAGGTGGTGGCTGGTCCACAGGAACCGGTACCGCTGCGGCCCGGTCCTGAGCAGGGTGAAGCGCAGCAGCGGCGGGGCCGCCAGGTCGAACCGGCGGGTGCGCTCCTCGTCGGTCAGGCGCTCCGTCTCGGCTGCCCGCTCCGACTCCGGAAGATGTGTCAGATCGACTTCCTCCCAGGGGAGTTCGGCGTCCGAGGGGATCAGCTGGACGGGGTCCCCGGAGGCGCGGTGGAGGAAGGCGGCCCGCAGCGCCGGGTGGCGCCGCAGCAGCGTCCGGCCCGCGGCCCGCAGTGCCGCGGGATCGAGCTCGCCCTCCAGGTCGGCGGCGATCTGCAGGGTGTAGACGTCCACCCCGTCCTGCTCGGCCTCGTGGTGGAACAGCAGCCCGCGCTGCAGCGGGGTGAGCGGCAGCACGTCCGAGAGCGCCTGCCCCGGGGTGAGCGCGGGGCTCGACCCGGCCAGCTCGGCCTCGTACCGTTCGATCTCCTCCTGGTCGAGGGCGACCAGCGGGAAGTCGGCCGGGGTGGCGCCGCCGGCGTCCGGCGACGCGGCGTACTCGGCCAGGGCGCGCAGCGCCCGGAACCAGGCGTCGGCCAGTTCCCCGACGGACTCCCGGTCGAGGATGCCGTCGGCGAAGGTCCAGTTGGCGACCAGGTGCGGGCCGTCGGCGCGGTCCTCGGTGGCCGGGGTGAGCGCGAGGACGTGCTCCAGCGGCATGGCCGGCTGGGTGCCGGTGCCGACGATGCCGTCCCCGGTGACCGGTGACCAGAGCACGTCCTCCCGGGCGTCGAAGCGGCCCATGTAGTTGAAGCCGATCTGCGGCCGGGGGTACCGGGAGAGCAGCCGCGCGGCCTGCGGGTTGAGGTGGCGCAGCAGGCCGTGGCCGATCCCGTGCTCGGGCACCTCCCGCAGCTGCTCCTTGACCAGCTTGACCGCCCGGCCGAGTGCCTCGTGGGGCCGGGGGCCCGGGTCGAGCCGGACCGGGTGGATGCTGGTGAACCAGCCGACGGTGCGGGACAGGTCCAGGCCGTCCGCGATCTCCTCGCGGCCGTGGCCCTCCAGTTCGATCAGCGTGGCGCTCGTGCCGTCGCCGTGGCGCCGCAGCCGCCAGTCGGCGACGGCGACCGCCAGGGCGGTCAGCAGGACGTCGTTGACCTCGGCCCGCAGGGCCGCGGGGACGGTGCTCAGCAGCAGCCCGGTGACCTCGGGCGGGAGCTCGGTGCGCAGGGTGCCGGCGGTGGCCCTGACGTCCCGCGCCGGGTCCAGCCGGCGGGGGCCGAGCAGCGGGTCGGGGCCGGTCAGGACGCGCTGCCACACGGCCAGTTCGGCGCCGCGCAGCTCGGTGCGGGCCCGGTCGGTCAGCAGCCTGCTCCAGGCCCGGAAGGACGTGCCGACCGCCTGGAGCTCGGGCCGGCGGCCCTCGGCGAGGGCGGCGCAGGCGGCCGACAGGTCGGTCAGCAGGATGCGCCAGGACACTCCGTCGACGACCAGGTGATGCCCGACCAGGAGCAGGACCTGCTCGTCCGGCGCCGCCGCGGGGCCGGGGATCAGGACGGCGCGGACCATCCGGGCCGTCGCGGGGTCGAGCCGGCTGCGGGCGGCCGCGGCCTGCCGGTCGATCAGCCGGAGCAGCGCCGACCGGTCCGCGGGCGGCCGCTCGTCCGGCAGGGTGAGGACCAGGCCGTCGTCGGCGGGGACCGCGCCGCGCGGGAGCACCTCCGTCTGCCACAGGCCGGGGGCCGGCTCGGTGAGCCGCGTCCTGAGGGCGTCGTGGTGGTCGATCAGGGACTGCAGCGCGGCGGTCAGCCGGTCGGCGTCCAGCCCGGCGGGCACCCGGACGGCGATGTGCTGGCTGAAGGCGGCGGCGGGGCCGGTCGTCGAGCCGGTGTCCTCCTGGAGGCGGGCGGCGATGGGGGTGAGGTCGAGGACGCCCACCGGCTCCACCTGCCCGCCGTCCTGCCCGGCGCCGGTGGCCGGTCGGGCGATCCGGGCGAGGACGCGGGCGGTGCGCCCGGTGAAGACGTCGCGGGTGCTGAGCACCAGGCCCGCGCGGCGGGCCGCGCCGACCACCTCGATGGCGCGGATGCTGTCGCCGCCGAGGGCGAAGAAGTCGTCGTCCGCGCCGACCCCGGGCAGGCCGAGGACCTGGGCGAACACCGCGCCCAGGGTCTGCTCGGCACCGTTGTGCGGCCCGTGCGCCGGGTCGGCGGGGGTGGCGTTCATGGCGTCGCCCACGGCCGGGCCGCTCGGTGCCGAAACGTTTCCGCCGGGCGCGGGCAGCGCCTTGCGGTCGACCTTGCCGTTCGCGGTCAGCGGAAGCGCGTCCAGGACGACCCACCAGCCCGGCACCATCCAGGCCGGCAGGACCGCGCCGACCCGGTCCCGCAGCAGGGCCGCGTCGACGCCACTCGGGGCGGCCACGTAGCCGGCCAGTCCGGAGCCGTGCGCGACCACGACGGCGTCCAGGACACCCGGTACCGCGCGCACGGCCGCCTCGATCTCGCCCAGCTCGACGCGCCGGCCGCGGACCTTCACCTGGAAGTCGCGCCGTTCGACGAACTCCAGCTGTCCGTCCGGACGCAGCACCACGCGGTCGCCGGTGCGGTACATCCGGGTGCCGCCGCCGGCGAACGGGTCGGCCGGGAAGACGGAGGCCGTGCGGACCGGGTCGCCCACGTAGCCGCGGCCCACCCCGACACCGCCCACCCAGAGCTCCCCGGGCACGCCGACGGGCATCGGGCGCAGCCCGTCCCCGAGCACGTACAGCCGGGTGCCGCGCACCGGGCGCCCGATCGGCACCCGCCCGGCGGCCGCGTCCTGCGGGGTGACGAAGGCGTGCGTCACGTCGTCGGAGCACTCCGTCGGCCCGTAGGCGTTGACCATGCCGATCCCCGGGAAGCGGGCGTACCAGCGGGAGCACAGGTCGGCCGGCAGGGCCTCCCCGGTGACCATCAGCCGGCGCAGGCCCGGAAGCCGGGGGGCCTCCCCGCGGGCGTCCCACAGGTCGAGCGCGGCGCGCAGCAGGGAGGGCACCACCTCCAGCACGGCGACGTCCTCGTCGACGGCCAGGGCGAACAGGGCGTCGGGGTCGGCGGCCGTCTCCGGGTCGGCGACCACGGTGCAGCCGCCGACCAGAAGCGGCGACAGCAGCTGCCAGACGTGCACGTCGAAGGTGAGCGGGGCGTTGGCGACGACCCCCTCGCCGGGGCGCAGCGCCAGGTCGTCCACCTTGGCCCGCAGGTGGTTCAGCATGCCGTCCCGGTGCACCATCGCGCCCTTGGGGCGGCCGGTGGAGCCCGAGGTGAACATCACGTAGGCGAGGTCCTGGCCCGATCCGACCGGGGGCACGGCCCGGCCATGCGCCGTCCGGCCGTCCGAGGCCGGTTCCAGCGGCAGGACCGGGACGGCTCCGGCCAGTTCGGCGGCCTCCCGGCCCTGCTCGTCGAAGCCGTCGCCGGTGAGCAGCACCGTGACCCCGGCGTCGCCCAGCAGCGAGGCGGTGCGGGCGGCGGGCGCGGCGACCTCCAGCGGCAGCCAGGCCGCCCCCACCGTCTGACAGGCGAGGATCGCGGCGAGGTAGCCCGCGCCGGGCCGGGTCAGCAGGGCGACCACCGTGTCCGGGCCGCAGCCCGCGGCGCGCAGTCGGGCGGCCACGCCCTCGACGCGGCGCTGCAGTTCGGCGTGGGTCAGCCGGCGGGCGCCGTCGACCACGGCGACGGCGTCGGGCGTACGGGCGGCGGCGGCCCGCACCAGCGCGATCGTGTCCTCCCGGGTGGCCCCGGCGGCGGGGCCGGTGAGCAGCCCGCCCGGCTCCCCGGGAAGCACCACGTCCAGGCGGTCGACGACCGTGTCCGGCGGGCAGCTCGCGAAGGCGCGCAGGAAGGCCCCGAACCGGGCGGCGTGCGCGGCCAGTTCGTCGCCGTCGTACAGCTCGCTGTTGCCGTCCAGGTGCAGTTCCAGGGAGCCGTCGCCGGTGTTGAGGACGGTCAGGATCAGGTCGTTGACGATGCCGGTGGACAGGTTCACCACCTGGCCGCGGCACGGGCCGAACTCCAGCACCGGCTCCTGGTCCAGCACGTTGACGAACGGCCCGAAGGGGCGCCGGTCGTCCGTGCGCAGGCCGAGGTCGCGGCGGATCCGCTCGCCCCGGTAGCGCTGGTGCCGCAGCGCGTTGGCGATCTCGACCCAGGCGGCGCGCAGCAGTTCGTCGCGGGTCGCGCCGTGGCGCACCGGTACGGCCAGCGGAAGGTAGTTGGCGACCATCCCGGGGACGCCGCGGGCGGCCGCACCGACCCGGGCGGTGACCGGCAGGGTGAGCAGCGGCTCCTCCAGGCCGGTCATCCGCTGCACGTAGGCGGCCATCGCCGCGGCCACCAGGACGGCCGGGGTGGCCCCGGCCCCGGTGGCGGCGGCGCGCAGCCGGTCCGCGTCGGCGGCGTCCAGCACCTCGGTGCGGCGCAGGGCGACGAGGCCGGGGGCGGGTTCGCGGGTGGAGAGCGAGGACGGCTCGGGCGAGCCGGTGGTGAGCCGGGTGGTCCAGTAGGCGCGGTCCTTGGCGAGGCGCGGCGACTCCCGGTAGGCGGTCTCCGCGTCCAGCAGCAGCCGGAACGGCGGCGGCGCCGACGGGGCGAGACCCGCCTCGTCGCCGCCGGCCGCGAGGTGGCCGTAGATCGCCGCGAGGCGCGGGTGGACCAGGTTGCGGCTGTACCCGTCGGACAGGATGTGGTGCATGCACAGGTAGAGCCGGTGGTGCTCGGGGCCGAGGCGGAGCAGCGCGGTGCGCAGCAGCGGCGGTTCGGCGGCCTTCATCGGCAGGTCGAGGTCGCGGAGCATCCACGCCTCGGAGGCGGCCACCGGGTCCGGTTCGGCGCCGAGGTCGACCAGCGCGAGGGAGCCGTCCGCCGGCGGTGCGACGGACTGGCCGACCACCCCGTCGTGCTCGGTGAAGCGCACCCGCAGGCCCTCGGCCTCCACCGACAGCCGTCGCAGGGCGCGTTCCAGCAGTGCCGGGTCGAGGGGGCCGCGCAGGTCGACGTAGTCGCCCATGGCGTAGCCGAGCGGCCCGGTCGTGAACTGCTCGTCGTACCAGATCTCGGACTGCGCGGCGGTGAGCGGCAGGTTGCCGCCAGGGGACACGGTCAACGCGCTGCCCGCCCTTCGTTCCGGTCCTCGCCGCCGGCCAGCGCCGCGTCGCCGAAGGTGCCGCGGACCCAGTTGTCGTCGTAGAGGGTGTCGAGGTAGCGCTCGCCCAGGTCGGGGGCGATGGTGACGGCCGTGGTGCGGCGGTCGGCGCCGTTCTCCCGCAGCCAGGCGAGTGCGCCGCCGACCGCGGTCCCGGTCGATCCGCCGAAGTGGTAGCCGTGCGCGGCCAGCCGGCGGCAGATCCGCACCGTCTCCTCCTCGTCGACGTGGACGACGGAGTCGACGAAGGACTCGTCCAGGAGCGCCGGCCGGATGCTGGTGCCGAGACCGGGGATGTGCCGCGGGCCCGGGGCCCCGCCGAAGGTGACGGAGCCGACCGAGTCGACGGCGACCACCCGCACGCCGGGCCGGTGCTCGTGGAAGTAGCGGGCACAGCCCATCAGGGTGCCGGTGGTGCCGGCGCCGATCACCAGGACGTCGAGTGCGGGGAAGCGGTCGGCGATGGCGGGCGCGGTGGTGCGGTAGTGGGCCATCCAGTTGCCCGGCGCCTCGTACTGGTTGAGCCACACCACCTTCTCGTCGGCGGCGCACATCTCCTGGACGTAGCGGATCCGGGCGCCGAGGTAGCCCTCGGTGGGGTGCGCCTCGGTGATGACGTGGACGTCGGCGCCGAACGCCTTCATGGTGCGGCGGGTGGCCGCGTTGCAGCGGGAGTCCGTCACGCACACGAAGCGGTAGCCGCGGTCGGCGGCGAGCATGCTGAGGGCGACGCCCATGTTCCCCGAGGAGGACTCGACCAGGGTCGAGCCGGGGCCGAGGACCCCTGCCGCCTCGGCCTGGGCCACGATCTCGCGGGCGGCCTTCAGCTTGATCGATCCGGCGAAGTTGAACCCCTCCACCTTGAGGTAGAGCTGTCGGGCGAAGATCGGATGCAGATCGACGAACAGATCGCTGACGTCGAATTCGTGCGGCGCAGATATGACAGGCATGGCAAGCTCCCGGCCGTCGGCGGTACGTCGTGACGTCGACAGCCTCGAGCTTCCATCCGGGCTCTGACCGGGCTCTGACCGGGCGCTGACACGATGCTGACGTGGCGTCGCCGGGGCCTGCCGAGCGGCCCGGACGTCCACTGTCCGCGCGCCCGGAGGCGGTGCCCCCACCGGGTGCGTGGCGTGTTCCTCGGAGGCTCACACCGGCACGGGTGACGGGAACCGCCTCCGCTTCGGGCGTTCGGTCATCGACGCTCGGACCGCTATGAGGGGCCGGGGGGGCCATCCGCCCCGACGTCTGTTCGTCCCAGCAACTCCGCCGCGGCCGAGTCGAGTTGGCGGGCCACCCATTCCCCCAGCGTCACCTGGGAGCGCTCGGCCGCCCGCTGCCACTGGCCCAGGCGGTCGCGGTCCACCACCATCCGGGGGAGCGAGGCCGTCTCGCGCGGTTCGGGGACGGCCCGGCGACCGCCCTTGATCTCCGAACGCAGCCGGTTCCTCGACCACTGGTGGTACTCGGCGAGGGCCATCCAGAGGTCCTGCTCGTAGTCGGGGAGGGCGGCCACCTCGGCGTGGTGCCCGAAGCTGAGTCCTTCCCGGCGCCGCGGCGGCTCGAACCGCCTCGCCACCCAGACGTAGTTGCGGATGGTCTGGTAGTCCAGCCCCGCCGCCTCCATGGCCCGCCGGTAGCGATCGGGGAAACGGTTCCGGCCGAAGAGCACCCAGTCGCCGAGGCACCAGGCGGAGGAGTCGGCCATGCGCGCGAGGCCGACGCCGGCCCGCTCCCAGTCCTCGAACGACACCGCCCCGGGAACCCGCAGTCCCACCTTCGTCATCAGGATCCGAGAGCCTGCGTTCCATTTCTCGATTGCAGTCAATTTCGCTTCCCCGCCCCTCGTAAGCCCGGCTCTCCACCAGGCAGTTTCCGCTACCGCACGTTCCCGTTCACCGATTGGCAGGGTGAATGCCCGCATTCCAAGATCCACGATCTTGGAATGGCCGTGGTATTCCGCCCGATCCGCCAATCGCGCTCGATCGGCGGCGGGCGAAGTCGCCCGCCGCCGTGAATACTCGCCAGTAGGCGTGCCTAAAAGCGGCCATACGGTCCTATACGCCCTTCGCTGTCGTGGCGGCGGCCGCCCCGCCCTGTCCCGCCGGCGGGACAGGACGCCCCCTGCGCTGCTTCCGTGCGCCATGGAAATCGCACAGGTGCCTTGGCGTCCCATCTGATTTCGGCTGTAATGTTCGCCGTCAGGTCGCCCATTGATTCGGCCCCTCCAGGGGTGCCACTGGGACGCGGGGGAATTTCATGTACATCACAATGCTGGGACCGCTGCGCGCCGCAAGCGGAACCGGATCTGCCGCTTTGGATGCCAAGAAGGTCCGCATAGCGCTGGCCGTGCTGGCCCTGCGCGCGGGCCAGGTGGTCAGTTTCGACGAACTCATCGACGAACTGTGGGGGGAGGCCCCGCTCAAGAACACGAGAAACTCACTCCAGGGCATTGTGGCCCGGATGAGAAGATCGCTCGGACGCATCGAACTGGACCCGACCGACCAGGGCGCCGTCCGCACCGTCGGCAACGGCTACGTGCTGGACATGCCCGCGGACCGGCTCGACGCCGACCGCTTCCTGCGGCAGGCCGCGGAGGGCCGCGGCCTGATCGGACGGTCGCCGCAGAAGGCCGCCGAACTGCTCCGCGGCGCGCTCGCCATGTGGTACGGACCGGCGCTGGTCGACGTCGGCGACGGTCAGCGCTGCCGTGCCGCCGCACTGCGCCTCGACGAACAGCGCAGGCTCGTCCAGGAGGATCTGATCTCCGCCCAGCTGGAGGCCGGCGAGGCCGGGGCGGTCGTACCGGAGCTGAAGCAGTTGCACGCCGAACACCCCGAGCGGGAGCGGTTCAGCGAGCAGCTGATGCTCGCGCTGTACCGGACCGGCCGGCAGTCCGAGGCGATCGCCACCTTCCACCGCACGCGCAAGCAACTCGACGACGAGATGGGGCTGTTGCCCAGCCGTCAACTGCAGCGGCTCTACCAGGCGATCATCAGTCAGGACGCGTCGCTGTCGCGCTGACCGCACGTGGGGCGGGTACCGGACCAGGTCCGGTACCCGCCCCACGCGAGGTTTCACACCGATTCCCCTGCGGTTGCCAGGGCGGAGGTGCCGACCGGCTCGCCGTCTCCCGCGACCGGGCCGGCCGGGGCCTCGGGCCGCTGCCCCAGCCGGGCCGGCCACCAGACCCACCGGCCCAGCAGGGCGATCACCGAGGGCAGCACCACGATCCGGATCAGCGTCGCGTCCAGCAGCACGGCGCAGGCCATGCCCACGCCCAGCTGCTTCATCTCGATGAAGGTCAGCGAGGCGAACAGGGCGAACACCGAGATCATCACCAGGGCGGCGCCGGTGACCACGCCCGCGGAGCGGGTGATGCCCTGCTCGACGGCCGCCCGGACGGACAGCCCGGAGGCGGCCGCCTCACGGATCCGGCCGACGACGAACACGTGGTAGTCCATCGACAGCCCGAGCAGGATGACGAACAGGGTGAGCGGCAGCCAGGCCACCACCTTGCCCGTGGACTGGAAGTGCAGCAGCCCGTCGGCCCAGGTGTGCTGGAAGACCAGCTCCAGCACGCCGAACGAGGCCGCCGCGGAGAGCACGTTGAGCACGACCGTCACCACGGCCAGCACGATCGACCGGAACGCCAGCGCCGTGACCACGAAGGTCAGGGCCAGGGCGAAGCCCAGGACCCACGGCATCTTGTCCACCACCTGGGCCCGGTAGTCCACGTCGTAGGCCACGTCGCTGCCGCCGACCGCCCACTTCACGCCGGGCACCTGTCCCACCGTGGCGGGCACGAGGTCGTTCCGCAGCCGGCTGAGCGACTCCCTGGCCTCCGCGGAACCGCTGCTGAGGCGGGTGCCGATGCCGACGGAGGCGTACTGGCCGCCGTGCGAGGTGATGATCTCGGGGGCGGGGGTGGAGGTGAACAGCGGGTCCTGGCCGGTGCGTTGCACCAGGGTCTCGAGCGCGGTGCGGAGCTGCCCGACGCCGGCCTCCGGCACCTGGGCCACCACCAGCTGGGTGTCGGACTGGATCGGGAAGAACTGCGTCAGCCGCGCCTCGGCCTGCATGGCGGGCATGCTCCGGGGCAGGTCGTCCACGCCCGTCGCCTTCAGCTTCAGGTTGAGGGCGGGAGCCGCCAGCGCCAGCAGCGCCACGGCGGACAGCAGCAGGCTGATCAGCGGGTGCCGCAGCGCCGGCCGGAGCAGCGCCGACCACACCCTGCCGCGGTCCCCGCGGCCCTGCAGCCGCCAGATCAGCGGCACCCGCGGCCGCTCCAGCGCCCTGCCGAACAGCACCAGCAGGGCCGGCAGCACGGTGAGCGAGGCGGACATCGCGATGGCCACCACCAGGATGCTGCCGGTCGCCATCGCCGTGAAGGCCAGGTTCCCGCCCAGGTAGAGCGCCGCCATGGAGAGCATCACGACGGTGCCGGAGACCACCACGGAGTGGCCGGAGGTGGCGGCGGCCAGCTCCACGGAGTCGACCTTGCCCAGGCCCCGGGCACGCTCCTCACGGAAGCGCTTGAGGTAGAACAGCGAGTAGTCCACGCCCACGGCCATGCCCATCAGCACGATGAGCTCGCTCACCGCACCGGGGTCCGGGACGAGTTGGGAGGCGGCGCCCCACAGGCCGAGGCCGGCCAGCACCGCGGACAGGCCGAGCACCACGGGGACGCCGGCCGCGACGATGGCGCCGCAGACGAACATCATCACCAGCAGGGTGATCGGCAGGCTCAGCACGGTCGCCTGCTGCACCTGCTCGCCCAGCATCGTGTTGAGGGCGGCCCGGACGGTGTCGGGGCCGACCAGTTCGACCCGCACCGCGGGATTGTCGCGCTGCGCGGCCTGCACCGCGTCGACCAGCGGCTGCACCCGGTCCGGAGCGGTGTCCTGGTCGCCGGTCATGACCACCGGCACCAGCAGCGCCTGCCCGTTCGAGGCCGGCACCTGCTCACCCGTCGAGGCCACGTCGGGCAGGCCCTTGAGCCGGCTCGCCGCGTCCGTGGCGGCACGGTCGGCGGCCTGCCGGTCGAGCTCGCCGTGGAGGGCGGTCACCAGCAGCGCCTCGGTCGGAGGCTGCGCCAGACCACCGCTCTTGGCGATCGCGGTGGCCTGCGCGGACTGCCCGATCGAGAGGTCCGTGTTGGTGGCGACCTTCGTTCCGGTGCTGCCGCCGACGGCCAGCGCGACCACCACGAAGACGACCCAGATCACCAGCGCCCACCACGGGTGGGTCGCACTCCACCGCGCCGACCTCGTCAGCACATTTCGGTTTCCCACGTCCCTCTCCTCATTCTCGCGGACTCCCGCGAAGAGATCTGCATCCAGAAGTGATCCGCACCCAGGCGGTGGAGAAGCAGAACGGGACCAGGTGCTTCACGTGCCGGCCGTTCGGTGTCCCGGCTTCCGCCTTCGTGTCACCAAGCTATCGACGGACCGTCATGTGATCGCGGGGGAAAGTTCCCTGATGCTGGTGGACTTTTCTCCCCCACCGTCGCCGGCCGGCGGCTGCCAGCATCGGGACGCGACCCGGAACGGCCCTGGTCCGGACAGGGCCACGGCGCCGGCGTAACCCGGCGCCGGGGTCAGATCCGCGACGCGCCAGGGGCCGGCCAGGGCCCCGCCGCGGCCGTGGACCGTCAGCGGGCCAAGGCCGCGCACCCACAGGCCGAGGCCCTGGCCGAGCCGACCGCCCTCCGCCTTGACGCAGGCCTCCTTGCGCGTCCACAGGCGGGCGAAGACCGCCGCCCGGCCGTCCGGCCCGCGGCCCGCCGGAGCGGCCGCCACCGACCTGAACTCGCCCGGCGGGAAGCAGCGTTCGGCGATCCGGGTGGCGGCGGACGCGTCGGCCAGCCGTTCCACGTCCACTCCGACGGGCCGCTCCGCCAGCGCCACCAACGCGATCCCGTGCGAGTGCGACAGGCTGACGAACAGCCCCTTGCCGTCGGCGAGTTCGGGCTTCCCGTTCGGCCCCCTGGTGAACCGTACGGCTTCCGGCGGGCGGCCGACCCGCGCGCCCACGACAGTGCGCAGCGCCGCGTGCGCGGTGACGAAGCGGGACCTGCGGAGCGGGTCCGGCAGCCGACAGGCGCGGGCGCGCTCCTCGTCGTCGAGGAGCGCGCCGAGAGCGGACGGGACGGGGCCCGGTGCCGCGCCCAGGGGCACGGTCCACACCTCCACGTCCTCGGGGACGGGCGGCGTCAGCACGCTTCGGCTCGTCCCACCCGGCCGGTGTGCAGGCCCTGGAACAGGTTGAGCCGCTGCATGGTGCCGGTGCCCTCCATGAACTCCACGCCCCGGGCGTCGCGGGCGTACTTGTCCAGCAGCGGATGCTCCAGGCGGGCCGCCGGGCCGAAGAAGGAGAGCGCCGACAGGGTGGCGTCCTCCGCGAGTTCGCAGGCCCGGGCCTTCGCGGCCGAGGCGAGGTGGCCGTCCGCCGGGCGCCGGTCCACGGCGACGGCGGCGCGGTGGGTGAGCAGCCGGGTCGCGTGGATCCGCCGGCCCAGCTCCTCGAACAGCGCCAGCTCCGTGCCCCGCAACTCCCGTCGGTGCTCGGCCACGTAGTCGTGTGCGGCACCCGCGATCCCTAGGGCGATGGCGGCCACACTGGGCCGGAGCCGGTTGAAGACCGCGAGTACGCCCCACATGCCGCGGCGGGTCGGCGGCAGATGGCGTCCCAGCACCCGGTCCGCCGGGACGCGAACGCCGTCCAGCGCGATCGCCCCCAGCCGGACGCCGCGCAGGCCGAGGGTCGGCAGCGGTTCGGCCGTCCAACCGGGGTCGGCGGTGTCCACCAGGACGGCGCTCACCCCGAGCCGGTCGGCGCCGGCGACCCGGGCGAAGACCGCCGCGACCGACGCCCGGGTGGCGTTGCCGACGTAGCGCTTGGCGCCGTCGAGCCGGAAGGACCCGTCGCCCAGGGGGGTGAGCGAGGTGCTCATCTCGCCGATGGCCGAGCCGCGTTCGGGCTCGGTGAGGGCGAAGCAGGTCCAGGTCGGCCCCTGGGTGAGCCGGTCGCGGAACCAGTCCTGCTGCTCCGGACTGCCCAGCACGTCCACCAGCACACCGGTCATCGACGGACCGGGTGACGCCAGCATCAGGGCGGCGTCGCCGCGGGCGAGCTCCTCGACCAGCACCGCCCGTTCCAGGGTGTCGCCGGAGTCCGCCGACCGGACCCGGGCGGCCAGGTGGCGCACGGCCGGCAGGTGGAGCAGGTCGTGGACGGCCTCCGGGTCGCGGTCCAGCCCCAGGGCCGCCGCACGCAGGTCCCCGGCCCAGCCGCGCGCGAGGTGGCGCAGCTCCTCCAGGTGCGCGGGGAGCCGGGTCATGATTCCTCCGGGGGCGTGGTGGAGCGGGGTTCCCGGTGCACGTCGGCGAGGAGTTCCGAGAGGTGGGCGTCCCATCCGGGGCCGGGGACGGTGAAGCCGTGCGCGCCGAGAAGACGCAGCAGCGCCCGGTCGGCCAGGGTGATCCGGTCGTGCAGGCGCCCCATCGCGGCGGCGTCCGGCGGGACGTCGGACTCGGAGAGCACGCACTCCGCCTCCAACTGCTCCATCAGCACGTCGGCCAGGGCGCCCTGGACCAGCTGCTTCATCAGGAGGGGGGTGCCGTCGGTGGTGCGCTTCGCGAGCCTGGCGACGACCGCGTCCCGGAGGCCCTCCGACGTGCCGAGCCGCACCCACACCAGTCCGGCCTGCCACTCCACCGAGGCCCTGGCTCCGGCGGCGGCCGCGGGTTCGGCGGCCGCGGCGCCGAGGCCAGGACCGTCCTGGCCCCCCGGCAGCGGCACGGCGTCGGCCGGGACGAGGGCGTGGCCGCCGGGGCCCCGGGGCGGGGCGTGCGGGGACAGCGCCGTGTTCAGTCCGCGCACGGCCTCGACGATGCCGTCGCGGCGGGCACGGGCGCGGCACTCCCGCCAGCAGCGGTTGACGTCGACCGGCGCCGTCATCGGACTCCGCCCTCTCCGGCCGGCAGCTCCAGGGTGCAGTGGGCCAGGCGGTCCAGTTCGTGGTCGTGGTCGGCGATCACCGCCCGCCCGCCCGGCGCCTCCCGCAGTGCCGCCCAGACCCCGGTGCACGGCAGCCCCGGCTCCGCGTCGCGGCGCCGGGTGCCGGGGGACGGCGCGAGCCCGGGGCCGGTGGCCAGCCCGGTGCCTGCCGCGAGCAGGGCGGCCCCGGAGAGGTCCGAGCGCAGCCCGGGCAGCGCCTGGTCGGCGCGGCCCTGTCCCATTCCGGCGACGGGCGCGGCCCCGCCGTCCCAGGCGAGCAGCAGTGCCACCGCCGAGTCGTGCTCGGCGGCGTACTGGCCGGACGCGGGCCCGGGGTACGGCTGCGAGCTCTGGTCGACGACGACCAGCAGCAGTCGGCTCCAGTGCGAGCGGCGGGCGTACTCGACGGCGATCCGCAGCGCCGTGAACGGGGCCAGCACCCCCTGGTCGGAGACCGCGAAGCAGAGCGGCTCCCCGGGCAGCCGGTGCTGCAGCAGCGACGCGGTGAGCGTGGTGTGCTCGAAGTCCGGTGTCGTGTAGGCGAGTACGGCCACCTGCGGCACTTCGGCCGGTGCGAGCGGACCGAGCGCGTCGAGGGCTCCGGCGGCCAGCCGGGGCATCGGCCGCAGCGGGGAGTCCGTGAACCCCTCGCGCAGCACCCGCGTCCCGTACAGCTCGGCCGTCCGCCGGTGCACCTCCTGGACCGCGGGACGTGGCGCGCCGCGGAGTCCCCCCTGGTCGGTGGGCCGGTACCAGCCCGCCCGCAGCAGGCGTGGGACCGTGCCCGCGACCGCGTCGGCGGTGGCGGGCACGGTTCGGGAAAGCGGCGCGGTGGCGCGGAACATGGCTACGAGCCCGCCTCGTTCACGACGAAGTCCACCAGGGTGCCCACCGTCGCGAAGTCGCCCATGTCCAGGCTCTCCACGTCGAACTGCAGGCCGAGTTCGTCCTCGATGACGATGAGCATCTCCAGGGCGCTGCTGGAGTCCAGGCCGAGGTCGTCGAAGATCCTGGCCTCCTCACCGATCTCCGCGGTGTCCTGGTTGAGTACCTGTGCCAGGGCCTCGCGCACGGCGGCGAGGCAGGCCGCCCGCTTCTCCGGGGCGGACACGGCTGCGATGTCGTTGGTCATTGGTTCCTCTCCGGGGTCGATCCCGCGGCGTCCGCGGGCAGGTGGAGGTGCTGGCGCGCGAGCATCGACTCGGTGTCGTCGCGTTCCCGGACCAGGTGCGGCCGCCCTCCGAGCATCAGCACCTCGGCCGGATAGCCGTGGCTGAGGAAGTGCACGGGGGAGGCGGTCGGGCCGTACGCGCCGGACCGTTCCACGCCCAGCAGGTCGCCGGGGCGCAGTTCGGGCAGTGACACCTTCTTGCCCAGCAGGTCGTTGGGCGTGCACAGCGGGCCGGTGATGTTCCACGGGCCGCCGTCCGGTTCGTCGAGCTTCTGGAGCGCCGTGATGGGGAAGTTGCGCTTGACGAACGAGCCGATGCCGACCGCCGCCATGTGGTGGTTGGTGCCGCCGTCGGCGACCGCGAAGCGCTCGCCCATGGAGCTCTTGGTGTAGCGGACCCGCACCACGTAGGTTCCGTGCACCGCGACGAGGTAGCGGCCCAGCTCCATGATCAGCCGGACGCCGGGGTGCCGGTCGGCGAAGTCCGCGACCAGCGGGTTGAGCAGTTCGGCCAGCACCGCCGGGTCGGGGTCCTGCTCGTTGTCGAAGTAGGCCACCCCCAGGCCCCCGCCGATGTCCACCAGCTCCAGCGGGAAGCCCAGCTTGGCGGACAGCAGCTCGGCCAGTTCGAAGATGCGGCGGGCGTTGTCCGCGACGACGGCCGGGTCCAGGATGCGGGTGCCGAGGTAGACCTGCACGCCGTGCACCCGGACCGCGCCGCAGCGGTCCAGCACCTCCTGCGCGGAGAGCAGCTGCCCCTCGTCGATGCCGAACTGCCGGGGCTTGCCGCCCATGGTCAGGCCCGAGCCCTTGACGGTGAACTCCGGATTGACCCGTAGCACCACGGGGGCCAGGACACCGCGCTCCCGGGCGAGTTCGTCGATCAGCTCCAGCTCGTCCAGGGACTCGCAGACGACGGCGGCGACGCCCTCGTCCAGGCAGGCGGCGAGCTCCGCCCGGCTCTTGCCCGGGCCGAGGAAGAGGATGTCGTGCGGCGGGACGCCGGCCCGGAGCGCGGTGACCAGCTCGGTCAGCGAGGAGACCTCCGCGCGGGCGCCGGCGGAGTGCAGCAGCCCGCAGACGGAGATGTTCGGGTTGGCCTTGAGCGAGTAGAAGATCTCCAGCGCCGGATGGAGCAGCGACTTGAGCTCCCGGAACCGGTCCGCGATCCCGTCGCCGTCGTAGAGGTACAGCGGGGTGCCGAACTCCTCGGCCAGGGCGGTGATCCCCACGCCCTGCACAGCGAACTCCCGGCTCATGCCGGACTCCCTTCCACGGTGTGCAGCAGCCCCGCCAGCCGGCGGGACACTTCCTCGTCGAGGGCCGCGGCCGCGTCGTCGTCGCCGGCGACCACCACGCCGTACAGGCGCCCCTCGAACGGCCCCTCGCCGCCCGCCGCGGCGGCGGCGTTGACCGTGGCGAAGTTGTTGACGAACAGCCCGGTGCCGCCGCGCTCCGTCAGCAGCAGCCCGTCGAGCGCGTCCCGCAGCTCGGCGAACGACATCGGCCGGGCGATGCGCAGCGGGTACTGGCGGGCGACGGCGATGCCGTCCGGTGCCATCAGTCCCTCGGTCAGCACGGCCTGGTAGGTCGACATGTTGTGGCGCGCGTTGATCTCGACCACGGGGTAGAGGCCGCCGTCCGGGTCGACCATGGCGTCGATGCCGACGACACCGAACCAGCCGTCGGCGGCCAGCTTCCCGCCCAGCCGCGCCGCCGCCTCCCGCACCTCGCCGTCCTGCGCGGCGGTGAGCCTGGCCGGCATCCGGTGGCCCTTGTGCACGCCGCGCTCGGTCAGCGCCTCCTTGACGAAGTCGAACCGCACCGAGCCGTCGCGGCTCACGGTGAACTGGTAGTTGAGGTCGGCGGTCTTGGCGACCCACTCCTCCAGCACCAGGGCGAGCCGGTCGCCGCCGGCCCGCGCGGCCTGCCCCGCGGCCATCCGCTGCAGCCGCTCCAGCCGCCGCGGGTCGTCGAGCACCACGATGCCCTTGCCGGACACCCCGTAGGCGTCCTTGACCGCGATCCGGCGGCCCTCGGCCAGCCGTCCGCCGGCCCACTCCACCGCCTCCGCCAGCTCCGCCGTCGTCTCACAGGTACGGCCGGGGGCCTGGCGGAGCCCCAGCTCGTCGGCCAGCTTCCGGCTGTACACCTTGCTGTTCACGCGCTTGCACAGGGCGGCGGGCGGCGCGGCGAGCCGCAGTGCGGTGCGCGCGGCGAGCCGCTCCTCGGCCTCGGACACGCCGTGTGCGACGACCTGGACGCCGAGCGGTGCCAGCCGCTGCCGCAGCGCGTCCAGCAGGGCGTCGTCGGCGAGTACGTCCTCGGTGACCGCGCGCAGCGGGTCCTGCCGGGCCGGAACGTGCACGGTGGGCGTGCCGATGCCGAGCCCGCGCAACTGGTCGAGGTAGTCCGGATCGGGTGCCGCCTTCAGCACGACGTGGTCCTGCTCGCCGCCCAGCAGCAGGGCGAACTCGTCCATCCGGTTCACCACCGCGCTCCCGGCGTGGGAGGCGACCCGGGGCAGCGCGGGCTCGCCCTCGGCCCAGTTGTTCTCGACCTCGAAGTTGCCGAGGAACAGCAGTGGGGTGTCCGCGGAGCCGGTGACCGCCCGCCCGAGTCGGGAGCGGAAGCCGCTGTCGGTCTCGTCCAAGGCTCGACCTTGCCTTTCTTGCGTGGGTGGACGGCTGTCAGGAGGACTGTCGGTGCCGGAGGGATCGGTGTCGGACGGGGCGGTGTCGGAGAGGGTGGCGTCGGAGGGGGTGCCTGAGAGGGCGGTGCCGGAGCGCTCTCAGTGTTCGAGGACCATGGCCGCGAAGGTCGCTCCCAGACCCACGCTGGTCATCACGTAGCGGTCCCCGGCGGCCAACCGGCCGTCCCGGGTGGCCTGTTGCAGGTTGACGAAGGGGTCCGCGCAGAAGCAGTGCCCGGTTCGGGCGACCAGGTCGAGGTACACCCGGGTCATCGGGATGCCGAGCATCCGGCACACCGCCACCCACGAGAGCCGGTTGACGTTGTGCGGCAGCACCAGTGCCACCTCGTCCAGCGTGCACCCGGCCTGGTCGAGGGCGGCGCGCACCACCTCGCAGAGCGCCGGTGCGTACAGCGCCTGGAACTCCTTCGCGGCCTCCGGGTCCTCCATCAGGAACTGGTCGTGGAAGCGGCTGTGGGTGTGGGCCGCGTAACCGAGCAGGCGGTCACCGGTTCCGCTCGCACTCAGCAGCACCGCGGCGGTGGCCTCGCCCATCACCGTGACGCCCGGGATGGACTGCGACTGCCTGGACCCGACCTTCTCGCCGGCCAGGACCAGGGCGAGGGCGTCCGGGTCGCCGTCCGCCGTCAGCAGTGTCCCGGCCATGTCGAGGGCGAGCAGGCCGGATGCGCAGGCGTGCTGCGAGACCACGAAACCGGTGGCGTGCCGCAGGCCCAGCTCCTCCAGCAGCGGGGCCGTCGAGGTGTGCGGGTAGGGCATCGGGGACGGCATCGTCCGCGCCTGCAGCACGTAGCGGACGTCGGACTCCCGCCCGCGCAGCTCCGCGAGTGCCGCCACGGCCCGTCGCAGCAGTCGCGTCTCGCCCTCGCCGGGCTCGCGGCAGATCTCCGCAAGGCCGTAGTACCGCTCGTACTGGCGCAGTTGGCCGTCGGACATGCCGACGTCCCGCTGCAGCCGGGCGAGCGGCACCGTGGTGGGGCGGTGGCTGGCAACCGCCGATATCGCCGTCATGGGAACACGTTCCACCGGCCTGCTGACACCGCGCTGACCCCGCGCTGATCCCGCGCTGACCGCCCGCCGCGGACGCTTGCCCCGCCCGGGACGGCCCATGAGGATGTGCGCCGTGACAGCCTTCCCGAATGTCGAAGCGTTCGCCGCCGCCGCCGGCCGGCACCTGGGCCGGAGCGACTGGATCCCGATCACCCAGGACCTGGTCGACCGGTACGCCTCCGTCGTCGGCGACGAGCAGTGGATCCACACCGACCCCGAGCGCGCCGCCGAGGGCCCCTTCGGGGGGACGGTCGCCCACGGCTACCTGACGCTCAGCCTGCTGACCGCCATGACGGACAGCGTCCTGTCCATCGGCGGGACCCGGCACATCCTCAACGTGGGCCTGGACTCCGTGCGCTTCCACCGTCCGGTGCGGGTCGGGCGGCGGATCAGGGCGGACGCCACCCTGCTGACCGCGAGACGGCTTCCGTCCGGCTGTCTGTTCGGGCTCCGCATGGAGGTCGAGGTGGAGGGTGAGTCCGGTGTGGCCTGTGTGGCCGAAACCCGTTCGCTGGCCGTCCCTTGGCCATAAAGTGGATATTCCTCCCCTGTGGCGGGCGGTCGCCGTTCCAATAATGGAGGGCGGCGCATCAATCAGGGATGCGGAACCCCAGGGGGCACCGGATGAACACCAGGCAGCAGGGCGCATCGATGACCGCACACACGCCGGCACCCCCATCGCCGGGCGGTTCGGTCACCGGCCTGCGGCGCTCCCTCGTGCTGTTCGGCCTCTCCATGCGCGGGCTGGTGCTCGGCCTGTGGCTGTCGAGCCTGTACGTCTTCCTGCCCGTCGGCCTGGGCGTGTCGCTGCTGCCGGGCACCCAGCGCGCCGTCCGCCGACTGGTCGACCGGCAGCGGGAGTTGGCGGCGCAGTGGTCCGGGGTGTCGGTGCCCGCGCGCTATCCGCCGCTCCCGGACAGCCGGCAGGGCCAGGCGCTCCACGCCCTCCTCGTCGCGCGGGACAACCAGGTGTGGCGGGACTGGCGGTTCGTCGTCATCGACCCGCTGCTCGGCGGCGTGATCGCGTTCGTTCCGGCGGCACTTCTGCTCAGCAGCCTGTGGGGGCTGACGACCGCGGTGTTCGGCACCCGGCTGTCGCACGACCTGGGCAGCATCTGGTACCTGTTCATCCCGGTCGACGGCCCCGTCACCGCGGTGCTCGCCGGACTGCTGGCCGTCGTGGTCGCGCTGTTCGCGCTGTGGGACGCGCCGCGCACCGCGTCGCGCCACGCCCGGTACGTGTTCCGGATGCTGGCGCCGGGGGCGGACGAGGCGATGGCCGAGCGCATCGAGCACCTGACCACCACGCGCTCCGACGCGATGGACACCCAGATGGCCGAGATCCGCCGCATCGAGCGCGATCTGCACGACGGCGCCCAGGCCCGCCTGGTCGCGATGGGCATGACCCTCAACGCGGCCGAACGACTGCTCAAGACCAACCCGGACGCGGTGGCGGCCCTGCTCGCCGAGGCCCGCGAGTCCTCGACCAAGGCGCTGGACGAACTGCGGGACCTGGTCCGGGGCATCCACCCGCCGGTGCTGGCCGACCGCGGCCTGGGCGACGCGATCCGCTCCCTCGCCCTGCTCTGCCCGCTGTCCACGGAGGTCAGCATCGACCTGGACGGCCGGCCGGAGCCTCCCGTCGAGTCCGCCGCCTACTTCGCCGTCTCGGAGATCCTCACCAACGCCGCCAAGCACTCCGGTGCCGAGCGCGCCTGGATCGACGTCCGTCACGAGGGCGGCATGCTCCGCATCGACATCACCGATGACGGGCGCGGCGGTGCCGACCCGGCCGGGGGGACCGGACTGCGTGGGATCGAACGTCGGCTGGCGGCCTTCGACGGCATCCTGGCCGTCAGCAGCCCGCCGGAAGGACCCACCCTGATCACCATGGAGCTGCCGTGCGAATTGTCCTGGCCGAAGACCACTTCCTCCTGAGGAACGGGTTGGTGCAACTGCTCACCGCCTACGGTCACGAGGTGGTCGAGGCGGTCGACAACGGCCCCATGCTGTTGCGCGCGCTCACCGAGAAGCGTCCGGACGTCGCGGTGGTGGACGTCCGGCTGCCGCCGGGCCTCAGCGACGAGGGGCTGCGCGCGGCGGTGGAGGCCCGCACCCGGATCCCCGACCTGCCGGTGCTGCTGCTGTCGCAGTACGTCGAACCGCTCTACGCCCACGAGCTGCTGGCCACCGGCTCCTCGGGCGTCGGGTACCTGCTCAAGAGCCGGGTCACCAACGGCGACCAGTTCATCGACGCCGTCGAGCGGGTGGCCGCGGGCGGCACGGCGATGGACCCGGAGGTCATCCAGCAACTGCTCACCCGCAAGGTGCGCGACGAGCGCCTGACCGCGCTCTCCGCGCGCGAGCGGGAGGTGCTGGAGTGCCTGGCGCAGGGCCGCTCGAACGCCGGGACGGCGGAGGAGCTCTACATCTCCGAGAAGGCGGTGGCCAAGCATATCGGCAACATCTTCACCAAGCTCGGCCTGCCGCCCTCGGAGACCGACAACCGCCGGGTCCTGGCCGTCCTCGCCTACCTCGACCACTGAGCCCGGATCCACCGGACCGATTTCCCGGGTGGTCCTCCTCGGCTCGTCGGGATCCGGGAGTAGACCACCGGGGGGGGGGGAGCCTCGGGGAGAGGGGTCTTTCCGTGCGGGCGGGGGCGGGCCCGTGGTCATGGGGATCGGGTGCCCCGGGGTGCGGGGGCGTGGGGGCGACGGGGGTGTCGACTGCCGGGGATGCCGGGGAGTTGGCTCCAACTCGCGTTTCGGGGGCGGGTTTTGGCGGCCATCCAGGCCGGGTGGGCGCGCCGCGGGCGGGGTGGTTCGGCGCCTTCGAGAGCAAGATTTTTGACCATTGACCATGTCCACCTCAGCGCATAGCCTGACGAGGCAGCACCGAAATCGGGCACTGGGCCTCCGGCGGCGACTGCTCACGCAGCGGCTGGGGGGCGTCATCGAACCGCGGGAGTCCGCGCACGTTCGGGTGCAATTCTTTTGCCATGGGGGATACGGGTATGACTGGCTTGGCAGTTGGTATGCGAATTGCTGGGAATGGCTCTGTCGCCGACTCTCTTTCAGGCCTCGTCGAGTGGCATGCGGTCCACGACCCCGAGGCGCCGGCCGTGGATTATCCGGACACCGGAATCGTCCTGAGCTACGGCGAGTTGAGCCGTCGGGCGAACCGGTTGGCGGCGTACCTGGGCTCGCGGGGCGTGGGGATCGGCGACCACGTGGTCACCTGTCTGCCGGCCGGCCCCGAGCTGGTGGTCGCCCTGCTCGCGATCGTCCGGGCCGGCGCCGCCTACGTGCCGCTGGACCCGTCGCACCCGGTGGAGCGCCGGCGGCTGATCCTGGCGGACTGCGCCGCGCGGGCCGTGGTGACCCGGGACGACTACGCGGCGGACTGCGAGGGCCTGGGCGCGGACGTGGTCGCGGTGGACGCCCTCGCCGGGGAGATCGCCGCGCTGCCGGCCGACCTGCCGGACGTGACGCCCGGCCCCGAGGACGCCGCCTACGTCTGCTACACCTCCGGAACCACCGGCACTCCCAAGGGAGTCGTCGTTCCGCACCGCGCCGTACTGGACCTGCTGCACTCCACCGACTACGTGCAGCTGACCTCGCGGGACGTCATGGCCCAGGCCGCCAACCCCGCCTTCGACGCGGTCACCTTCGAGATCTGGGGCGCCCTCACCGCCGGCGCCCGGCTGGTCGGGCTGCCGAAGGAGGCGGTGGTGGACCCGGCCGCGTTCGAGCTGGCCGTCAAGGAGCACGGGCTGACCGTGCTGTTCCTGACCACCGCGCTGTTCAACCAGATCGCCCGGGACCGGCCGTGGGCCTTCGGGCCGCTGAGGGTGCTGCTGTTCGGCGGCGAGGCGAGCAACCCCCGGCGGGTGCGCCAGGTGCTGGCGGCCGAGCCGCCGGAGCACCTGCTGCACGTGTACGGGCCCACCGAGACCACGACCTTCGCCACCTGGTACGAGATCACCGAGGTCGCGGAGGACACCAGGACGATCCCGATCGGCCGGCCGATCGGCGCCACCGTCGCCCTGGTCCTCGGCGAGGACCTCCGGCCGGTGGCCCCCGGCGGCTCCGGCGAGCTGTACCTGGGCGGGCCCTGCGTCGCCCTCGGCTACCTCAACCGCTCCGAGCTCACCGCCGAGCGCTTCGTCGACAACCCGGTCGAGCCCGGTACGGGCCGGCTCTACCGCACCGGTGACCACGTCCTGCTGCGCGAGGACGGCGCGATCGAGTTCCTCGACCGGGTCGACAACCAGGTCAAGCTGCGCGGATTCCGGATCGAGCTGGGCGAGATCGAGGCGGTGCTCACCGCGCACCCCGCCGTCTCCGAGGCCGTGGTCTCGGTGTACCAGCAGGCCGAGGACGACCGGCGGCTGGTCGCCCACGTGGTGCCGGCGGCCGCCGCCGCCGCGGAGTCGGACAGCCAGGTCACCGAGTGGCGGGAGATCTACGAGACCCTCTACGACGACGCCGGGTCCACCGACCTCGGCGAGAACTTCGTGGGCTGGAACAGCAGTTACGACGACCTGCCGATCCCGCTCGACCAGATGCGGGAGTGGCGCGCGGCGACGGTGGACCGCATCCGCGAGCTCCGGCCGCGCCGGGTGCTGGAGATCGGCGTGGGCAGCGGCCTGCTGATGTCCGAACTCGCCCCGGACTGCGAGGAGTACTGGGGCAGCGACTTCTCCCCGGCGGCGATCGAGGCGCTGCGCGCCCAGACCGGGTCGGACCCCCGCCTGCGCGGCCGGGTCAAGCTGTTCTGCCGGGCCGCGGACGTCGTGGACGAGCTGCCCGCCGGCCACTTCGACACGGTCGTGATCAACTCGGTCGTCCAGTACTTCCCCAACGTCGAGTACCTGCGGACCGTCGTCGAGCGGGTGCTGCCGCTGCTCGCCCCCGGCGGCTCGTTCTTCCTTGGTGACCTGCGGAACCTGGACCTGCTGCGCTGCATGCAGACCGGCGTCGAGCTGGCCCGCTCCGGCGCCGCCGGGCGCGACCGGGACGTCGAGAGCACCCGCCGGTCGATCGGCCAGCGGATCGAACTGGAGACCGAACTCCTGCTCTCCCCCTCGCTGTTCACCGCGCTGGCCCGCGAGCTGCCGGCGATCCGCGCGGTCGACGTCCGGATCAAGCGCGGCACCCACCACAACGAGCTCAGCCGCTACCGCTACGAGGCCGTGCTGAGCACCGGCGAGCCGGCCGCGGACCTCCGGGACGCGCCGCGGCTCGACTGGGGCACGGACCTGCGCTCCACCGCCGAGCTCGAGGCGCACCTGCGGGCCGAGGCGCCCGCCGCCCTGCGGATCGCCGGGGTGCCCAACGCCCGGATCCACCGGGAGTGGACCGTGATGCGGGGCCTCGACTCCGGCCTCGGCCTCGCCGAGGCCGTCGAGCGGGCGACGCGGACGGACACCGGGCCCGATCCGGAGGAGCTGTGCGCCCTCGGCGAGCGCGCCGGGTACCGGGCGTTCGCGACCTGGTCGGCCGACACGGCCGAGGCCGTCGACGTCCTCCTGCTCGCCCCCGGCACCGAGGCCGGCCCGCTGGCGGACGGCTACGCCCCGGACGCCGCCGCGACCCCCGCGGTCGGCGACTGCGCCAACACCCCCACCGCCTTCGACAGCACCGTCGACCTGGCGGTGACCCTGCGCGGCTACCTCCAGCGGCAACTGCCGGACTACATGGTCCCGGCCGCGCTGATGACGGTCGAGGCCCTGCCGCTCACCCCGAACGGCAAGGTCGACCGGCGCGCCCTGCCGGCCCCGACCCTCGCGGCCGCCATGCCCGGCACCCTGCCGGGGACGCCGATCGAGGAGATCGTCCGCGACCTGTTCGCGGAGGTCCTCGGGCTGCCGAAGCGCGCGGTGTACGCGGACTCCGACTTCTTCGCCCTCGGCGGGCACTCGCTGATCGCCGCGCGGCTGGTCGCCCGCCTGCGGGCCACCCTCAAGGTCGACCCCGGCACCCGGGCGCTCTACGAGGCGCCCACGGTACGGGGGCTGGCCGCCCTGGCCGGCGACCCGGACCGTTCCGGTGACCCGGACCGCTCCGGCGGACCGGTCGGGGCCGGGGGCGGGACCGGCAACCTCGTGCTGCCCGTGCGCTTCGAGCGGGCCCTGGACGTCAGGGCGCTGGAAGCCGCGCTGAAGGACCTGGCCCACCGGCACCGGCCGCTGGCCGGCCTGCGGGTCGACGCGCTGACGGCCGAGCCGCCGGGGAAGACCGGCCAGGACGAGCTGGTGGCGGACGCCGCCCGGCGCCCGCTCGGCGACGAACTCCCGGCCACCGCACGGCTGTTCGCGTTCGCGCCGGACGACCACCTGCTGCTGCTCACGCTCCGCCCCGAACTGGTCGACGCCTCCTCGTACCTGCCGCTCGCCGCGGACCTGGTCCGGGCGTACGAGGCCCGCTCGGTGGACGAGGCGCCGCGCTGGCCGACCGCCGTCCTTCCCGGCGGCGCCGTGAGGCCCGAGCCGACGGCGGACGCCCCCGAGCCGACCCCGCTGCCGACGGCCGCGCTCGGCGCCGCGCAGGCGGGTGCCGCGTCGGCGGACGCGACGCGGGATGTCGTCGACCACGCCCCGGTCGGCCGGGCGGCGGCCGCCATCGACGCCGAACTGCACCGCAGGCTGGACCTCTTCACGGCCGAGCGGGGCGCCACCGCCCTGATGGTGGCGCACGCCGCCCTGGCGGCCCTGCTCACCCGGCTCGACGCGGGCACCGACCTGGTGCTGGCCACCCCCGTCCCGGTGCGCGGCGACGACGACCTGCGGCACGCCGTCGGCCAGTACACCCGTACCGTGCCGCTGCGGACGGACACCTCGGGCGACCCGTCGTTCGGCGCACTGCTCCAGCGGGTCCACGCGGCCCAGCTGGCGGCGTTCCGCCAGGAGCCCGTCCCGGCCCGTCCCGGCGGGGTGGTCCTCTCCGTCGCCCCGCAGGCCGGTGCGACCTTCGAGACCGCGGGCCTGGTGGTCCGGGCCGAACAGCCCCGCCGGCCGCACCCGGACGCCGAGCTGGCGCTGGTGCTGACCGAGCGGCAGAGCGCGACCGGCGAGCCGCTGGGGATCGAGGTCGAGGCCTCGTACCGCTCCGACGTGATCGGTTCCGGGGCGGTCTCGGCGCTGCTCGACGGCCTGGTGACGCTGCTCGGTTCGGCCCTCGACCACCCCGAGCAGGGCATCGGAGCGCTGCGGCTGCTCTCGGACCAGGCCCTGGAGCGCTCCCGGCCCTCGTGGGCCGGGGAACGCCGATCCGTCCCGCTCCGTACGGTGCCCGAGCTGTTCGCGGACCGGGTCCGGGAGCAGGCCGACGCCGTCGCCCTCGACGACGGCTCCCGGATGCTGACGTACGCGGAACTGGACCGCCGCTCCGACCGGCTCGCCCGTACGCTCGCCGGGCACCGGGCCGGGCCGGGCACGGTGGTGGCCACCGCGATCGCCTCCCCGCTCGGGTTCGCGACGGCGGTGCTGGCGGTCGCGAAGGCGGGCGCCGTCTGCTGGCCCGTCGACCCGGCGGCGCTCCCGGCGGCGCTCGCGGAGCGGGCCGGGGTGCTCCTCCTCGACGCCGACGCCGAGCGGGCCGTGCCGGAGCAGGGCGCCCCGGCCGTCCGACTGGTGCTCGGCGACGCCCTCGACGACGGCCGCCCGGACCAGGCCGTCGAGCCGGTCGGGACGCCGGTCGGGACGCCGGTCGGGGAGCCGGCCCCGCAGCGCCCGGTGCTGCTGGCCGCCACCGGCACCCCGCAGGTCGGCGAGGTGCTGATCGGCGCCGAGGGCATCGCCACCGCCGCCGCCTGGCGCGCGGCCGAGCAGCCGGGCACGCGCAGCGCCTGGCTGCACCCGGGCTACCCCGGCCTCGCCGCCGCGCACGACCTGCTGGAGGCGCTCGCCGCCGGAGCCACGGTGCTGGTGCCGGACGCGAAGCGGTACGACGACCCGTCCGGACTGGCCGACTGGCTGCGGGACGGCGGCGCCGACCACGTCGTGTCCACGGACCCGCTGCCGGCCGCACTGGTCGACGCGTACGCCGAATCCGGCCTCGCCGCCGGCTCGCCGGCCTTCCTCACGGTGTCCACCGACCGGGACGGCGCGAGCCCCGGGACGCACGCCCTCGCCGACGCCCACGGCCTCACGCTGACCGTCCGGGCCGGCCGCCCCGAGGCCCGTACGGTGGTCGTCCACCGGTCCGGCGCCGTCGCGCGTCCGGCCTGGAACCACCGGGTCCACGTGCTCGACGCCCAGCTGCGCCCGGTGCCCCCGGGCGGGACGGGCGCGCTGTACCTGGCGGGCGCGAGCCTCGCGCTCGGGTACGCCGGCCGGCCCGACGCGACCGGCGACCGCTTCGTCCCCGACCCCTTCGAGGCCTCCGGCGAGCGCATGTGGCGCGCCGCCCGCGCCGCCCGGCACGGCTCGGACGGGAGCCTGGAGATCCTCGACGAGCCGTGGTCCGAGGACCCCTTCGAGGACGAGTACGGGACCTTCGTCGTCCTCGCCGACGACCGTGACCTTCCGGCCCTGTGGCCCAACTCCGTTCCGGTGCCGACCGGTTGGCGGGTGGTTCACCCCGAGGACCTGCGCGACCTGTGTCTTGACTTCCTCAACGAGCACGCGGCGGCCGGCCTCCGGCCCGGCGGTTGATCCCGCCTCACACCTCCCGCCTCCCGCCTCCCGCGCTCCAAACCCCTCACGAACACAAGGTTCATCCATGACTGCGATGGCACACATCCCTGCAGCTGACGGACAGGCCGACACCCAGGGCCGGTTCCACCACATCCTCGAACTGACCGAGCAGGACGCCCGCGCGGCCCACGAGCTGGCCGCGGACTGCGTCAGGACCTTCAAGGCCGCCAACGACCTGCGCTTCCTGGACGAGGCCCCGGTGCTCGCCCAGGAGCTGCCGCTCGCGGTGCGCCGCCACCTCAACGCCGCGCGCCGGGACGAGCGGACGCACGCGACCATGATCAGCGGCAACATCGTCGACCAGCGCGCACTGGGCCACACCCCCGCCCACTGGAGCGAGGCCGACACCGAGCCGAGCCACGTCTACGGCGCCCTGCTGGTGCTGTACTCCGCCCTGCTCGGCGACATCATCGGCTGGGCCACCCAGCAGTCCGGCCGGCTGGTCACCGACGTGCTGCCCAGCCGCGGCTACGAGCAGAGCCTGGTCTCCGCCTCCAGCGAACTCGAGCTGGGCTGGCACACCGAGGACGCCTTCTCCCCCCACCGCGCCGACTGGGTCGGCCTGTTCGCGCTGCGCAACAGCACCGAGGTGGCCACCACCGTCTCGCACGTCGACGTCCGGCGGATGCCCGCGGACGTGGCGCGGGTGCTCGCCCAGCCGAGGTTCGTCGCGATCCCCGACTCCTCGCACGAGTTCGCCGAGGACGAGGCGCCGGCGGACCCGGTCGCCATCCTCAGCGGCCACGCCGACGCCCCCGTGCTGCGCATCGACCGTGACTTCTTCCGGGCCCGGGCGGACGACACCGAGGCCGCGCGGGCCCTGGACTGGGTGATCGCGCACCTGGACGCCAACCTGACGGACGTCTTCATCCGCACCGGCGACGTCTGCTTCGTCGACAACCGCAACGTGGTGCACGGCCGCCGCGCGTTCCGGGCCGACTACGACGGCGAGGACCGGTGGCTCAAGCGCGTCAACGTCGTCCGCGACCTGCGGCGCACCCGCCCCGGGCGCCTGGACGGCTCGACCCGTGTCATCGGCTGACCGGCCCGCCGTCCCCAAACTCCCCTCCCCAGCAACGCTCCAGCGAGGAAGCCATATGACCACGCCCCAGCGCCCCGTCGTCCTTCTGGTCGAGAGCCGTCGAGCGACCTTCACCGACAGCGTGCTCAGCCGCGACGACGTCTCGGTCGTGCTGCTGCGGTTCGACTCCGTCCAGCTCACCCCGGAGTACGTCGAGCGCACCGCCGACGTGCCGACCTTCACCCTGGCGACCGCCGCCCCGCTCGAGGAGGAGGCCGCCCGCTACCTGGCCTGGATCGAGACCGTCGGCGAGCGCCCGCAGTACTTCTGCAACCCGAACGAGGCCCTCCAGGCCTCCGCCCAGCGCTTCGCCGCCCTCGTCGGCCTGCCGCACCTGAGCGAGGAGCAGGTCGCCTGGGTGCGGAACAAGAAGACCATGAAGGACCGGTACGCCGAGCTGGGCATCCCGCACGCGGCCTACCGCCCGGTCACCGTCCTGGCGGACGTCGAGGCCTTCGGCGCCGACCACGGCTGGCCGGTCATCCTCAAGCCGATCGACTCCGACTCCTGCATCGGCACCTACCGGATCGACTCGCCGGCCGGGCTCGCGGACGTCCCGCCGCTGGACCCGCAGCTGGAGTGGATGGTCGAACAGTACATCTCCGGCCGGGAGTTCCAGCTCTGCGCGGTGATCGCCCGCGGCCGGGTCGTGGACGCCTACCTGTCCAAGAACCCCCGCCCGATCATCGAGGTCCTGGACGGGGCGATCAACGCCAACATCACCTACGCGCCGAGCGAGCAACTCCCGGTCGACGCCAAGGAGCTGGCCCAGCGGCTGACCGACGGGCTGGGCATCCCGTACGGCTACCTGCACGGCGAGTTCTTCCTCACCGAGGAGGGCGAGTTCCACATGAGCGAGGTCGCGGCCCGCCTCAGCGGCTGCGAGGTGCCGATGAACCACGGGCTCGCGTACGGCTTCGACTTCCTGCGCGTCATCCTCGACACCTACATCGACCGGGTCCCGGTGCCCGACTACACCCTGGACCGCGCGGTCGGCGACCTGCTGCTGCCCACCCGGCCCGGCCTCCTGGTGAGCATCAGCACCGAGGAGGAGCTGCTCCGGCTGCCCGGAGTCATCGGCGCCCACCTGACCGCCCAGCCGGGCGACCTGCTCGACCCGCCGCGCGCCTCGCACGCCAGCACCGGCTACGTCCACGTCGAGGGCGCCACCGCCGACGAGGTCGAGCAGCGCATGCAGGCCGTGCTCGACCACTTCGAGCTCAAGGTGGCGGACGCGTGACCGAGCCGGCACAGGAATCCCCGTTCGTCGCCCACGAGGCCCTGCCGGGCTACGCCGAGGCCGTCACCGCGTGGCTGGCCGACGGCACCGGCACCGCCGCGATCCCGGTGTGGACCGGCGCGCGGCGCGACCTGCTCGACGGGATCGCGCTGGCCCGGTCCGTCTACGCCGGCCGGCGCACCCCCGAGCCCGCCGGGACCGGCGTGGTGGTCGGCGCCTCGCTGCCCGAGGAGGTCCGCCGCCTCGCCGGGCCGCTGGCCCGCACCTGGGTCACGAAGGTGGAGGACCTGCCCGACACCGGCTCCGTCCTCGTCCTCGGCAGCTACGCCGACCTGCGCGCGGACGACGTCCAGGACGTCGTCGAGCAGACCTACGCCCAGGGCCGGGACCTGTTCCTGCTCACCGGCCGGGACGCCCACACCGTCAGCTGGGTCGTCGCCAAGCAGTACGCGGACGCCTCGCCGGACGGCGGGATCGGCGTGATCTCGGAGCTGGACGCCCTGCCGGCGGCACCCGGCACCGTCTGGTTCGGCGCCGAGGACGTCCGGCACAAGGACATCCAGGGCATCGCCCTGGACCGGGTCTGGCGCCGGGTGCTGTTCCACGGGAACGGCAAGGACGACCAGCTCAACCTCGGGCAGTTCACCCTCTGCGGGCTGAGCCCGGTCGGCGAGCGGGACCCGAACCTGGCGGGCCCCAAGTGCGCCTACGGGCTGGGCTGCACCAAGCCCGAGGAGAAGCTGATCCCCGCCCGGCGGATCAGGGCCGCGGAACTGGTGCTCGCCAACTGCTTCAGCGGCCCGCTCACCGACCACGCGATGTACGACCCGAAGTACGTGATCCTGCTCGACGCGCTGGACGGCCCGGCCCAGACCGTCGTCGCCACCCTGACGGCCTGCGACGGCGCGCGCCCGGAGAACCTCGCCTGGCTCACCGAGAGCTCCGGCGAGCGGAACGCGGCCAGGGCGATCAACGAACGGCTGAAGGACATCAACCCCTACCCGTCCTTCGTGCAGATCGGGCTGCGGTCCGGCGGGGTCGCCGAGCGGGCGGAGCCGGCCGCCGGCGTCGAGGCGGCCCCGGTGGCCTCGGCCGGGGTCTCCGCTGCGACCGACTTCCCGCTGCACGCCGTCGGGGCCCGGCTGTCCGGCCTGCTCGACAGCGGCCTGCTGGGCGAGGACTACCCGCTGCGCCCGCGGCTGCGGCAGCTCTCCGACGGCGTGCTGCGCTACGCGTCGCGCATCGTCGCGCTGTCGCCCCAGGACGGCCCGCCCGCGCTGGCCGCGATCGCCGAGGAGACGAAGTCCCTCGACCTCGCCCTGGCCCACCGGATCGCCAAGCACCACGACGACGCCGTGCTGCAGTTCCCGACCTACTTCGGCGAGCGCAGCCTCGCCGAGGAGCCCGTCGACCTCGACTGGCTGTGCAACTGCGGCCGTCCGCTGCGCAGTTACACCCGGCGGGGACTGGTCCCGGTCATCGCCGACACGGTGCAGGGGCTCTGCGCGCGGTGCGGCGACGTGGTCAACTCCCCGGTGGACGGCACGGAACTGCGGGTGTCGGCGCCCGACACGGTCGAGGCCGGGACGACCCTGCGCGTCTCGATCACCGTCGCTCCGCACCGGGCGGGCACCGTCAACACGGGTATCGTGCTGCCCATGTACCTGAACGCCCGTGCGCGTCCGGCCTTGAGCCGCAAGGAAGTTCGGGCCGGGGAGAGCGCCCGGTGCGACTTCGAGGTCGAGATCGCCGCCGAGGCCACGCCCCAGGCGTACTACTTCACCCCGTACGCGGTGCACGACCTCGGCATCTCCACCCGGCGCGTGCACTTCACCGTTTCCCCGTCCTCCCCGTCCTCCCCGTCCTCCCCGCCGGCTTCGGCCGGCACCGGCCGAAGCCCTGGGAGCCCGACCGCATGAGTCTGTCCCCGGCAGGCAGCCAGACGTTCCTACCGCTCCGGCACCGGGCGTTCCGGCAGCTCGCCGGCGGGCGGCTGCTGATCTACTTCGCCAACGCGATGGCACCCGTGGTGCTCGGCTTCGCGGTCCTCGACCTCACCGGGTCGACGACCGACCTCGGGTTCGTCGTGGGCGCGCGCTCGCTGGCCAACGTCGTGCTGCTGCTCCTCGGCGGCGTCGTCGCCGACCGGTTCTCCCGGACCCTGATCCTCCAGGGTTCGGCGGTCGGCGCCGCCCTGGTGCAGGCCGTGGTCGCGCTGAGCGTCCTGGCCGGCTGGACCTCGATCCCGCTGCTGGTCGTCCTCAGCGTGGCGAACGGTGCCCTGTCCGCGCTCTCGCTGCCGGCCTCGGCGGCGCTGACCCCGCAGACCGTGCCCGCGGACGTGCTGCGCCCGGCCAACGCGTTGATGCGGATGGCCACCAACCTCGGCATGATCGTGGGCGCCTCGCTGGGCGGTGTGGTCGCCGCGCTGATCGGTCCGGGGTGGGGGCTCGCCGGCAACGCGCTCTGCCTGTTCCTCGCCGCGCTGTGCTTCCGCGGCGTCCGGATCACGGCGAGCGGCACCGACTCCGGTGAGCCCGCCGACGCCGCCGAGCCCGCCGAACGCTCCCGTCCGCTGCACGAACTGAAGGAGGGTTGGCGGGAGTTCACCGCCCGCACCTGGGTGGTGGCGGTGGTGCTCCAGTTCACCGTGGTGAACGCCGTCGTGGCCGGCGGCGTCCAGGTGCTCGGACTCGGCGTCGCCGACGACACCTTCGGGCGCGGCCTGTGGGGCGCGGTCCTGGCCGCGCAGATGGCGGGCGCCGTCGCGGGCGGCTTCCTCGCGGCGCGCTCGCGCGCCCGGCACGCGCTGTTCCTGGGCGTGGCCCTGGTGGTGCTGGAGGCCGCGCCGCTGGTCGTGCTCGCCGAGGCGCCGGGCGCGCTGCTGCTCGGGGTGGCGATGTTCCTGAACGGTGTGGCGCTGGAGCAGTTCGGCGTGGCCTGGGACGTGTCGCTCCAGGAGAACATCCCGGCCGACCGGCTCGCCCGGGTGTACTCCTACGACGCGCTCGGGTCGTTCATCGCGCTGCCGATCGGCGAGATGGTCGCGGGGCCGGTGGCGACCCGGATCGGTGTGCGGGCCGCGCTGCTGTGGGGTGCCGCGCTGGTGGTGCTGGCCACCGGGGCGGCGCTGCTCAGCCGCGACCTGCGGCGGCTCACCGTCGCCTCGGCGGCGGCAGAGGAGCGGCCGGCCGAGCAGCCCGCCGGGGCCGCGTAGCGGGGCGGTTCCCGCGCGGTCGGGCGGATCCCCGCACGGGCGGGCGGTTGGGCGAGGCCCGGGTCGGACGGCATCCGACCCGGGCCGTCCGCTGTTCCCCCGGGCCGTCCGCTGTTCCCCTGGGCCGTCCGCTGTTCTCGGCGCGCCGAACTCCCCCTTTCGGCACAGCGGACCGCCTTCGCCCCCACCGGATATCTGCCGAACGGCAGATGGCAGGAGGCCGCGGATCGGCCAGGCTTGCGAGCGTGCTCACCTGCCCAGGGAGCGCGCCCCGAAGCCGAACCCGGCCGCAAGGAGGCCCCGGTGGATCGACGCCCGTCCGCACCAGTCCTGCTCGCCCTCGCGGTGGCCGCCCTCGTCCCGCTCGCCGGGTGCGCCGACGCCACGGACGCCACGCCCGAGGACAAGACCTTCGCGTTCGCCGGCACCAGCCTGAACGTCAAGGCGCACGGCGCACCGGCCGACCTCGTCGCGGCCGACCGCCAGGACGTCAAGGTCACCCGCTGGTTCGACACGAGCGGCAAGCTCGGCACCGCCAAGGAGTCCTGGACACTGCTGGACGGCGTCCTCGAACTCCGGGCGGGCTGCTCCGGGCTCGCGAACTGCGACACCAAGTACCGGGTCGAGGTCCCCAAGGGCGTCGCGGTCCTGCGGGACGGGCGCGAGACGGACCTCAAGGGCTGAAGCCGACGAGCCCTTCCGCGGGGAAGGCCGGGAAGACGGAGACCATGCTCGAACTGATCGACATCACCAAGGACTACAAGGGCGGCAAGCGGGCCGTCGACGGCATCAGCATGCACCTCGGCCCCGGGATGCTGGGCCTGCTGGGGCCGAACGGCGCCGGGAAGTCCTCGCTCATGCGCATCGTGGCGACGGTCACCCGGCCCACGGCCGGCCGGGTCCGCTACCTGGGCGCCGACGCGGTGGCCGAACCGGACCGGCTGCGCCGGGAACTCGGCTACCTCCCACAGGACTTCGGCGTCTACCCGAACCTGACGTCGCGGGAGTTCCTGTCCTACCTGGCGGCCGCCAAGGGGATCGGCGTCCGCTCCGCCCGGGCCCGGATCGACGAGCTGCTCCAACTGGTCAACCTGACCGAGGCGGTCAAGCGTCCGCTCGGCGCGTACTCCGGCGGCATGCTCCGCCGGGTCGGCATCGCGCAGGCCCTGCTGGCCGACCCGAGGGTGATCGTGGTCGACGAACCCACCGCCGGTCTGGATCCGGAGGAGCGGGTGCGCTTGCGCAACCTGCTCAGCGAACTCGCGGCGGACCGGGTGGTGATGCTGTCCACCCACATCGTCTCCGACGTCGAGTCCGTCGCCACCGACATCGCCGTGGTCGCGTGGGGCCGGCTGCTGCGCCGCGGCGCGCCCGACGAACTGCTCCGCGAGATCGACGGTCAGGTCTGGGAGGCCGTGGTCGCCCCCGCGGACCTCCTGGAGGTACAGGCCCGCCACGTGGTCAGCCGGATGGTGCGGACGGGGAACGGCGTGAGGCTGCGGCTGCTCGCCGCCGAGCAGCCGCGGCCCGACGCGGTCCGGGTGCCGCCCGACCTGGAGGACGCCTACCTGGGCGTCATCCACGGGGCGGGGGAGCGGGGCGGTGCCGGGTGGCCGGCCGGTCGGCGGGCGGTGCGGGGATGAGCGCGGCGGTGAACGCGCCCGGGAGGGCGGTGCCCGGGTCGTTGCTCGTCGCACTGGCGGTCGGCGACTTCCGCGACCGGGTGCGCCGGCCGGTGTACGCCGTGACGCTGCTCGCCGCGGTCGGGCTCGGCTACCTGGCCGTACCGGACGCCGGCGGCCACTGGACGATCATGGACGTGGGCGGCAACCGGGGCGTCTACAACAGCGCCTACGTCGGCGTCGTCACCGCCCTGGCCGGTGCGCTCTGGCTCACCTTAGGCGGCTTCTACGTGGTGCGCAGCGGCATCGCCCGGGACGGGACGACCGGGGTCGGCCAGATCCTCGCCGCGACACCGCTGCGCACCTACCGGTACCTCCTGGCCAAGTTCCTGAGCAACCTCCTGGTGCTCGCCTCCATGGTCGGCGTGCTGGCCGTCACCGCGCTGCTGATGCAACTCGCCCGCGGCGAGGACCGCACGGTCGACCCGATCCGCCTGCTCGAACCGTTCCTGCTGCTCTCGCTGCCCCTGATGGCGCTCACCGCGGCGGCGGCGCTGCTGTTCGAGATGGTGCCGCTGCTGCGGAGCGGCTTCGGGAACGTCGTCTGGTTCGTGCTGGCCATGGTGCTCGCGATCGGCGGGCAGTCGGCCTCCGCACCGCTGGACGGCCTCGGGGTGCACCAGGTCGCGCGGTCGATGGGCGCGACACTGGAGGCCCAGCACGGGACGGCCGACCCGGGCGGGTTCAGCCTCGGCCTGACCAAGGTCGACACCCCGCTGGGAACCTTCCACTGGGGCGGCTTCGACCCGTCCGCCGGATTCGTCCTCGCCCGGCTGGCGCTGCTCCTGGCGGCGGTCGCGGTGGCGCTGCTGCCGGCCCTGTGGTTCGGCAGGTTCGACCCCGCGCGCGGGTCGGCCGGTACGGTCGCGGTGCCGACGGGCGCCGAGGCGGCGGGCGGGCCGTCCGCGCTCGACGGGCCGGAGCCCGCGGGGGCGCGCTGGGCGGCCGCGCCGGGCGCCCTGCCGCGGACCGAACCGCGGCGGGCGGGGGCGTTCGGCCGGCTGCTCGCGGGCGAGCTCCGCATCCTGGTGCAGGGCGTCTCCCGCTGGTGGTGGCTGGTCGCGGCCGGGCTGACGGTGGCCGGGTTCGCGCTGCCGCTGAACGCCGTCACCGGCCTGCTTCTACCGCTGGCGTGGCTGTGGCCGGTCCTGGTCTGGTCCCGGCTCGGCAGCCAGCAGGTCGAGAACGGTCTGGAGGTGCTGCTCGGCGCCTACCCGTCGGCCCGGCGCCGGCTGCTCGCCGAATGGGCGTCCGGGCTGGTGCTCACCGCGGTGACGGGCGTGGCCCCGCTGATCCGCATCCTGGTGGCGGGCGACGCCGCGGGGGCGGCCTGCTGGCTCGGCGGCGCGCTGTTCGTCCCCTCGCTGGCCATGGCGCTCGGCGTGGTGAGTCGGAGCCACCGGCTCTTCCAGGCGATCTACCTGCCGCTCTGGTGGATGCTCGTCAACAACGTCTCCGCCGTCGACTTCATGGGCGCCATACGCGTGAACGGCAGTCCGGCGGGGCCCGGGCCGCTGCCGGTCGGGGCGCTGTCCGCGGCGATGCTCGCGGTGGTGTTCCTGGTCGGTTCCGTCCGACGGAACGTCAAGGACTGAAGGGTCGACCGAAGCCGGGAGCCCGGCCCGTCGGAAGACGGACCGGGCTCCACGCGCGCTTCGGGCGGCCACCCGGCCGCGCGACCCGCCTGTTCGACTGCTCGCTGCTCGCCGCTCGTCGGCTGCTCGCTACTCGTCGTCGCCGAGGTCACCCGCGAGGTCGCCGTCCGGGGTGCCGCTGATCGCGTAGCCCTGCCGGCGCGCCTCGTAGCAGGCCACCGTCGCGGCCGCCGAGACGTTCAGCGAGCCGACCCGGCCCAGCTGCGGCACGAACACCACCTGGTCGCACAGCGCCAGCGCCTCGGGCGTGATCCCGCGGTCCTCGTGCCCGAGCACGAAGGCCACCGCCGGGGTCAGCTCGGCGGCGAACATCGGCACCGCCTCGTCCGCCAGCTCCAGGCCGACGACCTTGTAGCCGTCCGCCTTGGCCGCCGCCACGGCCTCGGCGACGGTCGGGAAGTGCTCCACCTTCAGGTACTTGTCGGTACCCATCGCCGCCTTCTGCGCGCCGGACGAGCGCACCGACGGGGTGTCCCCGACCAGGTACAGCTTCTCGGCGCCCATCGCCGCGCCGGTGCGGACCACCGAGCCGACGTTGAACGGCGACTGGAGGTTCTCCAGGATCATCGCGAGCCGGAACTCGTTGCTGCGCCGCCACGAGCGGTGCAGACGCTTCAGTTCGGTCCCGCGCAGCTGCTTCACGTCGTCGTACCTCGTCCACTCTCGGAGCCCTCGCCCACCTCGGGGCGGGGCCGCGCTTCCAGGATCCGCACCCCGTTGACCGATGTGACCCGGGTGGTCGGGTAGCCCTGCTCGTTCAGCCACTTCTGGAGCGAGTCCGAACCCAGGTGCTTCTGCACCACCAGGAACGCCGAGCCGTCCGGGGTGAGCCGGTCGAGCCAGTGCGTGAGCAGGCGGCGCAGCGCGGCCTTGCCGATCCGGATCGGCGGGTTGGAGTAGATGGTGGCGAAGCGGACGTCCTCCGGGACGTCGTCGGGCAGGGAGGCCTGGACGTTGCCGAGCCCCAGCGCCTCGGCGTTCAGCCGGACCAGCTCCAGGGCGCGCTCGTTGACGTCCACCGCCCAGACCGGGAGGCGCTTGCGGCGGCTCGCCCAGGTCAGGGCGATCGGACCGTAGCCGCAGCCGATGTCCAGGATCGGGCCGCGCACCCGCGGCTGCGGGGCGTGCTCCAGCAGGATCCGGGTGCACGGGTCGAGCCGGCTGCGGGAGAACACCCCGGTGTCGGTGGTCAGTTCCAGGGTGAGGTCCGGGAGGGAGACCGTGATCGGCCGGCGGTCGCTGGCGACCTCGGGTGCACCGGTGAAGTAGTGCGAGCCGGACATGATTTCCCCGTCGTTCGTATGGGCCTCGGGGCCACCGGGTGGGTGTGGGTTAGCCCTTTGTACGGCACCGATCGTACCCCCGGTGGCCCGGACGGCGTTCCGGCCGCCGCCCCGCTCGCCACCCCGCTCGCCGCTCCGGCCGCCGCCCCGGACGGAGCTGCGGCCGGGTGGTGCGGTCAGGCGGTGCCGGGGGTCTTGCGGGTGGCCACGTTGATGCGGTTCCAGGCGTTGATCGTGAAGCAGACCGAGATCAGCTGCGCCAGCTCGGCCTCCCCGAAGTGCGCGGCGGCCCGGGCGTACACCGCGTCCGAGACGCCACCGCCGATCCGGGTGATCTCCTCGGCCAGCGCCAGGGCGGCCCGCTCGCGCTCGGTGTACACCCCGGCCGGGGCCTCCGGCCAGACCGGCAGCAGGTAGATCCGCTCGTCGGTCTCGCCGGCCTTGCGGGCGTCCTTGGCGTGCATGTCCAGGCAGTACGCGCAGCCGTTCAGCTGGGAGGTGCGCATCTGGACGAGCTCGACCAGGGCGGGGTCCAGGCCCTCGCGGGCGGCGGCGTCCAGGGCGATCATCGCGCGGAACACCTTGGGGACGGTGCGGGCGTACTCGAGGCGGGCGGGGGCCTCGGTGATCTCGGCGGCCCGGGCGGTCACGGTGTTCTCGTTCGTCGTCATGGCTACGACCCTAGGTGCGAAATGAACCCCCTCTCTGGGTCATTCAGGAGGTGGTTTCGTGGGTCAATCCGCCCGGTCGGCCGGGGAATCCCGCAAGCCCCGGCAACACGCCGGAGCAGTGTCGGCACGTCGCGTCCGGGCGCCGGGCGGCGGATACTGCCAGTACCGCCAGCCGGGCCCGTGAAGGCCTCCGAACAGTGAGGACGGATGCCATGCCGCAGGAACAGCACGAGGAATACCTGATCGAGGAGACCACCGAGACCGTCGAGCCCGACGAGAAGGCATCCGAGGGCGACACCTACGACGAGGTGGCCGAGCGCCGGGCCCTCGGCGCGGACCCGGCGACCAACGTCGCCGACGTCGTGGAACAGACCCGGCCGGTGCGGCACGACGAGGAGGAGTACCGGGAGTAGCGGGCGAGTGCCCCCCGGCGGCTACAGGGCCCGGCGGCGTTGCAACCAGACGAAGGCCGCCCACCCCGGCAGCACCGGCAGGATCAGCGTCAGCAGTCGGTACAGCGCCACCGCGGCCAGCTCGCCGCCCCGCTCCATCGACGCGGTCTGCTGGAGCAGCCCGAGCAGCATCCCGTCCACCGCGCCGGCCCCGCCCGGGGTCGGTGCCGCGCTGCCCACCGCGTTGCCCACCAGGAACACCACCGCGACCGCGGCGAACGACGGCTCCCGGCCGATCGCCCGGACACTGCAGTACAGGCAGGCGATCAGGCAGAGCGACACCAGCAGCTGGCCGGTCACCCCCACCGCCAGCCGGGAAGGGCTGCGCAGCAGGTCCAGCAGCCGCGGCAGCACCTCCGCCGTCAGCGGCCGCAGCCGCGTCGCCAGCCATCGCCGCGCCACCGGGATCGCCGACACCACCGCGAGCAGCGCGACCGCACCCGCCAGCCCGCCGACCACCGCGGACAGCGCGTCCAGTTCGGAGCTGCCCGGCGCGAAGTCCACCAGGTAGACGAAGGCGCCGAGCTGCAACAGGTGCAGCGCCAGCCCGATCAGGTTCCCCACGCCGACGCTGGACAGCGCCTGGGCGGTCGGGATCCCGGCCCGCTGCAAAAACCGGGTGTTCAGCGCGATCCCGCCGACACCGCCCGGCGACACCAGCTTCACGAACGACCCGGCCACCTGCGCCAGCACCGCGTTGCGGAAGTCCAGCCGCTCCGGAACGAAACCGACGAAGCCCATGGCCGCCGCGACGTGGCTGGTCGCGGCCGCCAGCACCGCCAGCAGCAGCCACCAGGGATCGGCGTCCGCCAGGGCGGAGACCGGGTTGTCCTCCGCGGCGAACAACTGCGGGAGCAACAGCCACCCGGCCATCACCCCACCCACCACGACCAGCAGCGTCCGCGGCCGCAACCGCTCCAGTCGCACCGGCCGGCCCACCACCTGCGGGCGGGTGCGCAGGACCTCCGCGCGGATCTCGTCGAGCAGGCCACCGGGCGTGGCGGCGGGGGCCTCCGGGCCGGGCTCCGGGCGGGCGTCGGCGCGGGCGCTGGACCCGTCGCCTGCCGGGGCGGCGACGGTGCCCCCGGCCGCGCGGGCGTCACGGTCCGCTGCGTCGGCGTCCTCGCGTTTGCGTGGGACGGCGACGGTGCCTCCGGCCGCGCCGCCGGCTGTGCGGGCGTCGCGATCCGTCGCGCCGGCGTCGTCGCGCCCGGCCGTGACGGTTGCCGCGCCCGCGCCGCGTGCCTCGCGCTCGCGCGGGACCGCGACGGTGATTGTGCCGGTGTCCCCGGCCGCGTCGCTGGCCGCGCGGGCGTCGAGGTCGGCCGCGTCGGTGTCGGCTGCGTTGTCGTGCCCGGCCGTGACGGTGGCTGTTTCCGCGTCGCTTGCCTCGTGTCCGCGCGGGGCCGCGAGGGTGGCCGTGCCGACGCCCCCGGCCACGTCGCCGGTCGTGCCTGCGTCGTTCACCGCGCCCGCGCCCGCGCCGGTTCCTGCGCCCCCGGCCGCCCCTGCGGCCGCGCCGCCGGCCGCGTGGGCGTCCTTCACCGCACCCGTGCCCCCGGCCGCCCCGGCGGCAGCGTGCTTCGCGTGCTGCTTGAGGGCGCGGCGGGTGGTGTGGGTGAGGGCGATGGGCTGGAGGAGCGGGAGGGCGGCGCCGACGGGGTCGGGGCCGAGGACGGCGGTGGCCGTGTGGACGGAGCGGGCGGCGCCGGCGCGCAGGGCGAGGGTGGTGAGGAGCTGGGCGAGGTCGCAGCAGAGGACGAGTTCGGTGGCGGCGATGTCGCCGTCGGCGAAGTCGACCAGGTGTACCGCGCCGGAGTCGTCGATCAGCAGGGAGGAGGGGACGAGGGCGCGGTGGGCGATCTCGCGGCGCTGGAGCAGGGCGAGCTGCCGCCAGGCGTCGGTGAGCAGATCGTCGGTGATCTCCTCGTCGGCGAGTTCGTCCAGGGTGCGTCCGGCCAGCCGCTCGTACGCGATGAGGGCGGTGTCCTGGCCGAGGCCGGCGGTGGCCGCGATGCGGCGGGTGCGGACGCCGGCCGCGAGGGCCGCGTAGGTGACGAGTGCCTCGTGCTCCAGCCCGGTGCGCGGGGAGCGCAGGACGCGCGGGTCGGGGGCGGTGCGCAGGCGCAGTCGGCGCCAGGCGCGCTGGACGGCGGCCGCGGTGACGGCCTGCCGGTCGAGGATCTGGACGTCGAGCTCGGGGAGGCCGTCGGCCTGCCGGACCCGGTAGCGGTCGGGTCCGGCCGGCTTGGCCTCGACCGGGCGCAGGCCGCTGTCGCGTAGGGCGCGCAGGACCTCGCCGGGTAGTGGGCAGGGGTCGGGGGTGCCGACGGCGTACAGGGTGCCGTGGGCGCCGGTCCAGCCGATCAGCAGCCCGAGCAGGAGCGCGGTGGGGGTGGCGTACCCGCCGGTCAGCCCGGCGAGGCCGGAGAGGGCGAGGACGGTCCAGGACAGGCGGCGTTCCCGGCTGCCGGAGGCGGTCATGAAGGCGAGGACGGGCGCGAGGTAGCCGTAGACGGGTTCGGTGTGCCCCAGCCCGCCGCTGGGCGGTGGCTGGGTGAGCGCGGTGAGCAGCGAGACCGGGGCGAGGTCGTCGGCCCACAGGCCGAGGCCGAGGGTGGCGCCGTAGGCGAGGACGGCGGCGAGCAGCCCGTCGGAGACCTGTTGGAGGGCGCGCCGCCGGTCGGGGCCCAGCAGGCGGCGGACGGCGAGGCCGACCGGGAGCAGCAGGACGGCGGCGGTGGTGAGCCCGGCGGCCAGGCCCGACAGCGGGCGCGGCACCAGCGCGGCCGCCTCGGCGACGTCGGCGGCGATGCCGCTGGTGGTGGCGCGGGCGTAGTCGGCGAGCAACAGGGTGAGGGCGATGGCGAACAGGCCGCCGAGCAGCCTGATCAGGGCGACGGGCTGCCGGACCCGACTGGTGGCGGGCAGCGGGCGGGTCCGGAACCGGCCGCCGCCGCTCTGCCCGGGTATCCGGGTGGTGGCCCGTGCGGCGCTGCCGCCGGCCGGGGCCCCGGTGTCGCGGCTGCCGCTTCTGACGTCGGCGCCGCTGTTGTCGCCGTCCCGCGTCCCCGCGCCGCGCTGCCGCGCGGGCGCACCGCCGGGGTCGCCGCCGGTGTCGCCGTTCGTTCTCCCCGTCACGATCGCCACGGATGGCATGCTCCCATGCCGTCCGTGGGCACGGAGCGGGGATTCGGCACTGTCCCCGGGACGGGCGCCACGCCTGTCGGGCCGGTGGCGTCGGCGGTGCGGGAGGGGTGGATCATCGGGGGGCAGGGGGATCGGCGGGATCGCCCCCGGGACGCCCTGCCGGGACCGTCGCCGGACCGCGCCGGGAGGACCCGGACCCGGGCGCGCCCCGGTGGGCGAACTGCCGCCGGGTGGCGCGGATTTCGACCGGTGCCGTCGCCACCGGCCGTCGCCATCGGCCGTCGCGACCAGCCGGCGCCCCGGGCCGGCGCCGCGCCCCTCGCCCAGAGCGGGCGCCCCGCACCGGGGCGGCATAGCCTTCAGTCATGAGCGCCTGCGAAGACCTCGCTCTGGCCCCTCGGAACATCGAGCCCCGGCCGCCCGCGGACGGCTGCGCCGACTGCCTGGCGCAGGGCCGTCGGGACTGGGTGCACCTGCGGATCTGCCTGGACTGCGGGCATGTCGGCTGTTGCGACTTCTCGCCGCAGCGGCACGCCACCGCGCACTTCCACAACACCTCCCACCCGGTGATCCGCTCGTACGAGCCGGGGGAGGACTGGCGCTGGTGCTTCGTCCACGAGCTCATGGGCTGAGGCGGCTGAGGAGACTGAGGCGACTGAGGCGCTCTCCCCTCCCCGCACGGCTTCTCTGCGGTGGCGTGGCCCCGCAACCCGGATAAAATCCGGACATAACGCCCGTGTGGCCCCTCCGGCCGGCATCCGTCCGGCCGGTGGCCGACGAAGGGAGGTCGACGATGACCAAGCGAATGCCCGGCAGTACCGCCAAGTTCCGCCAGGGAACGCAGGAACTGCTGGAGCGCCGGGGCATGGCGAGCCCGCCCACCCGGCTGGCACCGGAGCCGAGCGCCGGCGCGATGACCCACGCCGCCGCCGGGTTCGGCGCCGGCGGGGCCTTCCGGCACGGCGGAAGGGACGCGCCGGGCACGACGATGCACGCGACCCCGGCGATGCACGCCGAGCTCAAGGGGCACCGGCACCGCGGCGCGGAGAAGCACTCCGCCCACTGAGTCGCGGCACACCGCGGGGCGGGCGGCCGGTTCGTGGCCGCCCGCCCCTGACGCGCGGTCAGGGGCCTTGCCGGGTCGGGCCGCGAGGAGGACCGCCACCGCCACCCTCGCCCCCGCTGGGCCGCGTGGTGCCGGAGGGGCGGTTGTCAGTGCTGTGCGCTACGTTCCTCCCGTTCACCAGGGCACACGGCACGGCAGGACGACGGGGGCGGGGCGCACCATGACCGACGTGATCACGGAGGAGCCGGTCGAGCTCCAGCTGGAGCGGTACCGCACCGAGCTGACCGGCTACTGCTACCGCATGCTCGGCTCGGTCTTCGAGGCCGAGGACGCCGTGCAGGAGACGATGGTCCGCGCCTGGCGCGGGCACGGGGGCTTCGAGGGGCGGTCCGCGCTGCGCTCCTGGCTGTACCGAATAGCCACCAACGTCTGCCTGGACGCGTTGAACGGCCGCAACAGCCGGGCCCGGCCGATGGATCTGGCCGGGCCGGTCACGGTGGCCACCGCGTACGACACCCAACTGCCCGAGGTGACGTGGATCGGCCCGGCGCCGGACGGCCGGGTGCTGTCCGAGACGGGGGATCCGGCGGACGTGGCGGCCCAGCGCGAGTCGGTGAAGCTGGCCTTCGTCGCCGTGCTCCAGCGCCTCGCACCCCGGCAGCGGGCGGTGCTGATCCTGCGCGAGGTGCTCGGCTGGAAGGCCGCGGAGGTGGCCGAACTGCTGGGCGTCACGGTGGCCTCGGTCAACAGCGCGCTCCAGCGTGCCCGGGCGGGGCTCGCCGCCGACGGCTCGGCGGTCCGGCCGGCCCCGGAGCTGGACGAGGAGCACCGCGCGCTGCTGGACCGCTACGTCCGCGCCTTCGAGGCGTACGACATGGACGGCCTCGCCGCGCTGCTGCACGAGGACGTCACGCTCAACATGCCGCCGTTCGCGATGTGGCTGCGCGGTCGGGACGAGCTCCGGGAGTGGATGCTGGGCCCCGGGCACGGCTGCCGCGGTTCCCGGCTGCTCCCGGTGACGGCCAACGGCGGGCCGGCCTTCGGCCAGTACCGGCCGAGCCCGGAGGGCGGGCACGAACCGTGGGCGCTGATCGTGCCGGAGGTGTCAGGGGACAAGATCACCGGCTTCACCAACTTCCTGGACACCGACGTGCTCTTCCCGCTCTTCGGCCTCCCGCCCCGGCTCGACGCCGAGTCCGCCGAGCCCGCCGTGCCGGCCGAGCCCGCCGCCGGGTAGCTCCGGCAGCTCCGGCAGGTCCGGGAGGCCCGGCAGGCCCGGCAGGTCGGCGAGGTCGGCCGGGCCCGGCAGCAGTGCCGAGAGCCCGCTGAACGCCAGCAGTTCGCGCAGCGGGCCGCCGACGTTCCGTAGCACCACGGCCACCCCGTGTCGGGCGGCGGCCAGCCGTAGCCGGGCGAGCGCGTCGACGACGGCCAGGTCGGGGGCGGTGAGTGCGCCCAGGTCGCAGGTCAGGAGGGCGCTACGGCGCGGTGCGGTCGTCATGGTGTCCATGGCGGATAGGACCGTTGAGGCGGCCGGGAGTCATCGGTCGGGTGGCAGAGTGGGGGCGACCGAACCCACCCTGCCCCAGGAGGAGCACCGTGACGACCGAGCCCTTGAAGTCCCGCGAGGAGTGGCTGGCGTCCCTGCCCCGGATCTACGCGGCGGCGGGCTGCCTGCTGCGGGACGAGTCCGGCCGGATCCTGATCGTGAAGGCCGGGTACCGCGAGCACTGGCAGTTCCCGGGCGGCACGATCGACCTCGGGGAGGGCCCGGTCGAGTGCGCCGTACGGGAGTTGGAGGAGGAGACCGGCATCGTCCAGGAGGCGGGCGAGCTGCTGGCCATCTCCTGGACCCATGCCTCGGCCGAACTCGACCACCCCGCCCAGCACTTCCTGTTCGACTTCGGCACCGTCCCGGACGACACCCCCGTGACCGTCCCGGCCGGTGAGCTGGACGACTACCGCTGGGTGTCGACCGAGGAGGCCATGGGCCTGCTCGGGCCGGCCCGTTCGGCCCGGCTGCGGGCGGCGCTGGAGGCGGCGGAGGCCGGCCGGGTCCGGATCGTCACCACCAACGTCTCCGGGTTCTGAGCGGACGCGGACGCGGAAGCGCACGCGGAAGCGCGCGCGGGACACCGAAGCGGACGCCGCAGCCGCAGCCGCAGCGCAAGTGCCCTGCCCCGGGCGGTCGTCGCGCCCGGGTCAGGACATCGGGGGCGACTCACTCCTGCGACTCGGACTCCGGGTTCCGGGCGGCGATGATGGCGGCGATCGCCTCGGAGACGAAGGCCTCCGTCTTGGCCTTGTCCACCTTCAGCCCGGCCAGCACGCCCTGGCCGTTCTCCAGTTCCAGCAGCGCGAGCAGGAGGTGCTCGGTGCCGACGTAGTTGTGCCCGAGCTTGAGCGCCTCGCGGAAGGTCAGCTCCATCACCTTCTTGCCCTGGGCGTCGTAGGGGATCAGCGCGGGCACCGTCTGCTCGACGGCGGTCGGCAGCGCGGCGGTGGCCGCCGTGCGGACGGCTTCCGGGGTGACGCCCTGGGCGGCGAGCGCCTTGATCGCGATGCCCTCGGGCTCGGCGAGCAGGCCGAGCAGCACGTGCACCGGGGTGATCTCGGCGTTGCTCGCCTTCCGGGCCTCCTCCTGCGAGGCCACCACGACCTTGCGGGCCCGGGGGGTGAACCGGCTGAAGCCCTGGCTCGGGTCGAGGTCGTTCGGGGTGCCCGGGTCCTTGGGGACGAAGCGCTTCTGGGCGGCCTGCTTGCTGACGCCCATGCTGCGGCCGATGTCGGTCCAGGAGGCGCCGGAGCGGCGGGCCTGGTCGACGAAGTGGCCGATGAGGTGGTCGGCGAGTTCGCCGAGGTGGTCGGCGGCGATGACCGCGTCGGAGAGCTGGTCGAGCGCGTCGGTGTGGACCTGCTTGATCGCGGCGATCAGGTCGTCGAGGCGCAGCGGAGTGGTGTTGGGAACAACGGGATTCTCCATGCGTCAACCGTAGGTTGTCGATCCGAGGATCGTCAACCATCGGTTGACGATGGTTTCGAAGGTCTTTTCACGAGTCCCGACGCGCCGAAGGGGCTCCGGCGGCCCGCGCTACGCGGCGGGCAGCAGCCGCTCCCGGACGGCGGCGATCCGCTCGGGCGTGACGCCGGCCGCGAGCAGGTAGCCGACCGGGTCGAACCCGTCGAGCGCGGCGGCCAGGGCGGCCTCGGCGGTGGTCCCGGCCTCGGCGAGCACCGTGTCGATCCGGCGGTACGGGTCGGGCAGGCCCAGCATCCCGTACAGCGGGCGGATGTTGGGGCCGCTCATCAGGTAGTCCTCGGTGATCGCGGCCCGGTCGACCCCGGCCAGGGAGAGCAGCAGGAGGGTGGCCAGGCCGGTGCGGTCACGGCCGGCGCCGCAGTGCACGACCACGCCACCGGGGCGGGCGCCGGCGATCACGGAGACCAGCGCGGCGGCGGCGTGCGGGCAGTGGTCCAGGTACGGGCGGAGCGCGAGCGGGGTGCCGTCCAGTCGTCCGTGGGCCTCCCACCAGGCGGGGCCGGCCAGTTCGTCCAGCGGGACGCGGACCAGCTCGACGTCCTCGGGGAGCGGGAGGAGCGGCTTGTACTCCTCGGTGTTGCGCAGGTCGACCACGGTGCGGACGCCGTGGTCGAGGAGGGCGTCCCAGCCCTCGGCGGTGAGGCGGTCCAGGTTGTCCGCCCTGACCATCGCGCCGCGGGCGGTGAGCCGGCCGGCGGCGGTGGGCAGCCCGCCCAGGTCGCGGACGTTCAGGCAGCCGTCCCAGACGAGGGTGCGTTCCTCGGTGCTGCTCGGCGCGTACGTCGTCCGGTTCATGGGGTCCCCGTTTTCCTCGGTCGGGGGTCCCGTTACCCCCTCGTTATGAACGACTCCCGGGGGATCCGGATGGTTCCTCGCTGTTCGAGTCCTCGGAACCGGCTGTTCAGCGAAGCCGGAGGGGAGGGGAGCCGCGGGGAGGGGAGCGACGGGGAGGGGAGGGTGCGGCGCGCTCAGGCGGCGGTCGGGGCCTCGGCCTCGGCGCGGACCAGCCGCTCCATCGGCTCGACCGCGATCTGGCCGAGCATCGAACCGGCCACGATCGCGCCGATCATGAGGACGGTGGACAGCCAGGCCATGGTCGACACCGGCAGGGTGAAGGCGCCGACCACCCGGGCCGCGCACTCGGTCAGCAGCGCGGTGCCCCAGATGCCCGAGAACAGCCGCTCGTGGCGGCGGAACGCCCGCGATCCGGCCGCCCGGCCCTCGACCAGCCGCTGCCAGGCGGCGGCGTGCTCCGTCCGGCCCTTGGTGAGGAAGGGCATCAGCATCGGGGTCATCACCGGCCGGCCGATCAGCGCGGAGACCAGGATCGCCAGCGCCACGGTGCCGCTCAGGCCGCCGCCCTTGGCGATCATCAGTCGGGCGTCGCCGGTGACGAAGGTCAGCGCCAGGCCCGCCAGGTTGACGGTCAGCATCAGGGCGGCCCACAGGTTCAGCCTGCGCTCGCCCAGCAGGCCGAGGACGGTCCGGGCGGCCGGGAAGGCGCTGCTCCAGGCCAGCGCGGCGAACTCGCTCAGGCCGAGGGCCGAGTGCAGCAGGTAGTAGCCGGCCAGCGGCGCGGCCACGTCGAGGGCGAGCGGGCGGAGCCCGGAGACCAGCGGGTTGGGCGTCTTGGCGTGGGCGGCGGTGACGGCCAGGACGGGAGCGGCGGTGCTGGTGACGGCGGCGGCACTGACGGTCTGGCTCACGGTGGGTTCCTCCCCGGCTGGTGGCCGCGGGCCACTGCCCGCGTCGTGCCTCCAGTCTTTCCGCCGGACCCTCCGTCAGAGCAGTGCCGTCCGTTGCGTCATCCGCGTGACAGTTGTCATGGTGCGCGCCGTGACACCGCCTCCGACCTGCTGCTTTCCCTGCCTTGCCCGGGAAGTGGGGTGCCCCCGGGGGCTACTCCCCGACGGGGAAGGTCCACAGCTCGCGGCCCAGGGTGTCCAGGCAGCGGACGGTGCCGAAGCGCTCGTCCCCGGCGGACAGGAAGCCCCGGGCGACCCCGGCCAGGACGGTCCGGGCGACGCCGTCGCCCGAGGTCCAGGCGCCGGTCAGCACCAGTGCCTGGTCGGCCAGCTCGGCGCGCTGCACCCGGGCCACCGAGGCGGTCAGCAGCGCGGCGTTGACCGCCTCCAGCTCGGCGGGGAGCAGGTAGGTCTCCCCGGTGGGGGCGCGGTCCGCCTCGGCCCGGCGCCGCAGCTCCGGCAGGCCGTAGTGGCGGACGGCGGCGACGGCGTCGTCCAGCGGGAGCTGCCAGCGCGGCCCGGGCAGCACCTCCCACCAGACGTCCTCGCCGACCGGCAGCACCTCGCCGATCCGGGCCCGCCAGGTCTCGATGCCGTACCGGGTGCGCGGGTCGGGCCGGTGCCCGGGGAGGTCCGCGACGGCCCAGTCGGTGCGGCGGACCACGGAGAGGTCGAAGGTGAAGGGCACCCGGTCGGCGGCGGGGCGCTCGACCAGGCCGAGCAGCAGCCAGTGGCTCGCGTCCGGCAGGCTGAAGGTCCGGCGCCACCCGGTGAGGCCCAGGGCGCGCAGGGCGGGTGCGAGGTGCTCGCGCAGGCCCTTCGCGTGGAGCCCGTGGTGCTCGTGGAGCTCGTGGGCGGTCGTCATCGTGGTCTTTCCCTGCTCGTCGTGCTGCCGGTGGCGGTCCCCGCCGGGGAGCCGCGCCCCGTCGGTGGTGCTCTCCGCCGGGGACGGGCCCCTGCGCTGGGGGAGAGGCCCGCCGGTGGGAGTTCCCCGTCGGTGCTGGTCTCCGGAGGGCCGGCCCAAACCCGGGAGGGGTGTGCGACCGGGGCCGGTACGGGTCGTGCGTGCGCCCTCGAACGGGGCGGGGTCGCGGTGGCGGGCCGGGAGTGCCGTCGAACCCGGCGTCCGGGTGCGGCGGCGGCCGGGTTGCTTCGCCTACCGACAACGTAGGGCGGACGGGCCCGCCCGGGCCGTGGGCGAACGGCAGCAGTCCTCGGGACCTTGGCCCCGGTCGCGCCGGTCGTTCGGCCGGAGCCGAAGTGTTCGCCCGAATGGCGCATCATGTGGCGGGTGCAGAGTGCAGAGCGCCCCGGAGCGGGCACCGACGGCCCCGTCGGCCGGTCCGGACCAGTACCACCCGACGGCCCGCCACCGGGCCCGGCCTCCGCCCGCCCCGACCTGACCGAGGCGGTCCGGGCCGCGCAGGGCGGGGACGAGGAGGCGTTCCGGCTGCTGTTCCGGACGGTGCAGCCGGGCCTGCTGCGCTACCTGCGGGTGCTGGTCGGAGGTCGGCCGGAGGACGCGCAGGACGCCGAGGACATCGCGTCCGAGGCCTGGCTGCAGATCTCCCGGGACCTGCGCGGCTTCTCCGGGGACGGGGACGCCTTCCGCGGCTGGGCCGCCACCGTCGCCCGCCACCGCGCCCTCGACCACCTGCGCGCCCGGCGTCGCCGTCCGGTCGCCGACCTGCCCGTCGAACAGTTGGCCGAGCTGGCGGCGGGGGACGACACCGCGCGGGCCGCGCTGACCACGGTCGGCACCGCCGACGCGCTGGCCCTGATCTCCCGGCTGCCGCGCGACCAGGCCGAGGCCGTGCTGCTGAGAGTGGTCATGGAGCTGGACGCGGAGAGCGCCGCCCGGGTGCTCGGCAAGCGGGCCGGCAGCGTCCGGATGGCCGCCCACCGGGGGTTGCGGCGGCTGGCCAAGCTGGTCGAGCCGCTCGCGTCCGGGGGCGGCATCCCGGCTGCCCGGGCTGGCGGACGGGCGGCCCGCGCCGAGGCCGGTACGGGGCCCGAAACCGCCGGAACGGCCGCCGGAACCACTGCCGGGACCGCCCCCGGAACAGCCGCCGGAGTGAGCGCGGGCGAGGCCGCCGGGCGACCCACGGGGAAACCCGCGAAAAAAAGTTCTCCGCAGGGTGTGACAGAACGCCGGGCCGCGACGCTGAAGGACATGAGATGAGCACCAACCGATCCCGTCGGATCGACCGTGATGCCGCCGAGCAGCTGCTCGGCGGTGCCGTGGGCGGCCCGTCGGCCGGGCAGGACGCCTCGCTCACCGGACCGGACGGCGGTCCCGGGCAGCTCGCCCGGGTGCTCGCCGCGGCCGCCGCTCCCGCGACGGTCGAGGAACTGGCCGGGGAGGAGGCCGCCCTGGCCGCGTTCCGGAAGGCGAGTCTCGCGCCCGACCCGACAGTGACCCCCGTCCGGAGACGATCGATGGCAACCGCCGCGCTGGCCAGGGCCTTCAGCACGAAGGCCACTGCCGTCGTGCTCGGCACCACCGCGCTGTGCGGGGTCGCCGTCGCCGCCGGAACCGGCAACCTGCCGTCCCCGCTGGGCGGCGGCCCGTCCGCGCCGGAGCACGGGCTCGCGGGTGGGGACGCGGCCGGCGGTCCCGTGCCGGGCTCGTCGACCGTCGGTCCGTCCGCGGGCGTGGCCCCGTTCGGTGCCGTGACGTCCGGCGCCGCCCGTCCGTCCGGCGGACCGCAGGCGGTCGTCCCGTCCGATCCCACGACGCCCGGCACCCCCTCGGCCGAGGGGCGCGGCCTGCGAACCGCCGCCCCGCCCGCGCTGCTCGGTCTCTGCACCGGCTTCACCGACCGAGCGGCCAAGGGCGAGCGCCCGAGCAAGCTGGTCGGCGACCCGCTGTACGGCCCGCTGGTCACGGCGGCCGGCGGCGCGGACCAGGTGACGGACTACTGCAAGGCCGCGATCGGCGACGAGGACGGCGACCACCAGGGCGCCACCACCTCGACGCGGGGGCCCGGCCGCCCCGGCACCGTGCCCGGTGCGGGAGCGGGCAAGGGCAACAGCGACGGCGGCCGGACCGGTGGCAGCGGCAACGGCAACGGAAGCGGCGGCGCCGGAGACGGCAACGCCGACGGCGGCGGCAACGGCAACGGCCAGGACACCGGCGGCGCCGGCACCAGGCCGGGCAAGTCCGGCGTCACCCTCCCGCCCGCCCCGACCGTCCCCGGCACGCAGGACGTCCGCCCGAGCAAGCCCGACCGGTCCGAGAACCAGCAGTCGGCCGAGAGGTAACCCCGAGAACTCCGGGTGGGCGGCGAGCGACTCCCCCCGGGCTCGCCGCCCACCCGGAACAGCACCACCCGGAACAGCACCACCCGCAGTACCCGCACCATCCCGCACCACCCGCGGGAAGCAGTACCACCCGAAGACCCCGGGTGGCCGGTCGGCTCCCCCGTGCCCACCGGCCACCCGGCCGGCCCCGGCCGGACCGGTAGGCGCACCCCCCGGACGCGCCGCCGGCCCGGCCGGCCCGGAAACGTGCGGCCCGCCCGCCCGCAGTCAGGGCGGGCCGCACCCCCGTGCCGGCGGCCGGGGGACCGCTGCCCGGTCCCCCGACCGCCACCCTCCGCCCCTGGTCGGGGCGTTCGGCCCGACCGGCGGTGCGGCTATCGTGCACAGGTGCACGAGGCGGCCCGGGACCCCGGGCAGGGCACGTGAGGGGAGCTCCAGGTGATCGGACGGGCGCTGAACGGGCGTTACGAACTCGTCGAGTTGCTCGGCGTCGGCGGCATGGCCACCGTCTGGCGCGGCGTCGACCGGGTGCTGGGCCGTCAGGTGGCCGTCAAGGTGCTCAACGGCGGTCTCGCCGACGACCCCCGCTTCGCCGAGCGCTTCAGCCGCGAGGCCCAGCACGCGGCCATGCTGGCGCACCCGAGGATCGTCATGGTCTTCGACTCCGGCGTGGACCAGGGCACCCCGTTCATCGTCATGGAGCTGGTCAGCGGCCGTTCGCTGGCCGCCCTGCTGGCGGAGCGGCAGGCGCTGCCGGTGGAGCGCGCCGTCGGCATCGCGGCGGCGGTCTGCGAGGCGCTGTCGGTCGCGCACGCGGCCGGACTGGTGCACCGGGACATCAAGCCCGGGAACATCATGATCACCGACGACGGCGGGGTGAAGGTCGTCGACTTCGGCATCGCCCGGGCCGGTTCCTCCAGCAACCTCACCCAGACCGCGAGCGTGCTCGGTACGGCCGCCTACCTCTCGCCCGAACAGGCCACCGCCTCGGCGCTGGACGGGCGGACGGACCTGTACGCGGTCGGCTGCGTGCTCACCGAGATGCTCACCGGCGCGACCCCGTTCACCGCGGAGACCCCGGTGGCGATCGCCTTCAAGCACGTCAGCGAGCAGCCCCTGCCGCCGTCCGTCCGCCGCCCCGGCCTGCCGCCCGCGCTGGACGCGGCGGTGCTGCGGCTGCTGGCCAAGAACCCGGCCGACCGCCCGGCCGACGCGGCCGCCGCGCGGGCCGAACTCCTCACCACCGTGCCGGGGTTGATGGTCGGCGACCCGACCGCCGAGCTGCTCGCGAACACCGCCGGGGCTGCCACCCGGTTCCTCCCGCCCGTTGCCGCCGCCCCCTCGCCGAACCAGCAGCACACCACCGTGCTGCCGCCCCAGCCGCCGGCCGCCACCTCGGTGATGGCGCCGATCCCCGCCCCCGCCCCGGCGCCGGCCCCTGTCCCCGCCCCCGCCCGCAGCCGGCGCAAGCCGCTGGTGCTCGGGGCGCTGGGCGTGGCGGGCCTCGCCGGGGTCACGGCGCTGGCCCTCACCGCCTTCGACGGACCGGCCGACGGTGCGGCCGCCGCCAAACCGGCCGCGGCCACCGCTCCGGCGGCGACGCCCACCACCCAGGCCACGACCCCCGCCCCGAAGGCCTCCACGCCGACCTCGGCGGCGCCCACCACCACCGCGCCCTCCACGCCCACCTCGGCCGTCCCGCGCAACCAGCCCGCCGCGCTGCAGATCCAGTCCTTCCGCCAGGCCGTCGCCCAGGCCCAGGTCGGCAAGGAACGGGACAAGCAGGCGGAGCTGCTGAGGATCCTCGACGCCACCGCCGCGCGCCTCAACGAGGGCAACCCGGACGACGCCGCCCAGGAGCTCAGGAACGCCCAGAAGGTGGTCCGGGACATGGGCAAGAAGCACGCCGTCGACGTCCCGACGTACGCCAACTGGAACACCCGCCTCTCGGCCCTGTTCGCCACCCTCCACACCGCCGCCGACCTCCAGGACGACTGACGGCCCGCCAGAACGGGCCCGTGCTGACGATCGGATCCCTCGCCCTCGGCGTCTGCGACATGTCCCGCGCCGTCGCCTTCCGGACGGCCGCCCTCGACTACGTCCCGCGCGGCGGCCTGGTCGGGGACGACTGGACGGTCCTCGCCTGCCCGGACGGCAACCGCTTCTGCGTGATCGACACCAGCCGTTCCTGAGTCCACCGCCTTGTCCACAGCCTGTGGACAAGGCGGTGGGTTCGGCCCAGGCCCACGGCCCACGGCCCGCGGTTCGACGCGGTCGTCGCCCGCGCCGTCCGCTGGTACGGGCCCGCCCGCGCCGACGCCGGCGGGTTCACTCCTGCTTCCGGATCCTCTGCTCGACGTTCCCCCGGATCGCCCGGGACGCCGTCCCGGCCGCGGCCGCGAGGAACACGAAGTTGTACCCGATCTGGAGCGTCACCACGAGTCGGGCCGTCTGCCCCGCCGGGGTGATGTCGCCGTACCCCACGGTGGCCATCGTCACGACCGTGAAGTACAGCGCGTCCAGCCGGGTCTCCAGCCCGTCGAACTCCGCCTTGTGCGAGCCCAGCACGAAGTACGTCCCCGCGAAGATGGTCAGCGCGAGGAAGATCAGGAAGATCAGCCAGACCACCGGCCGCTTGGCGGTGCCCCGCATCACGCCGACGATCTTGGCCAGCATCAGCCAGCTCATCCCGACCAGCGCCCCCACGAAGGCCAGCCAGCTCAGCCGCGGCCGGCGCTCGCCCAGCCACTCCAACGGCAGGGTGAAGTACCCGACCATCAGCAGCGTCGACGCGCACAGCAGCCAGAACCAGGCCCTCAGGTCGGTAGGCGGCGGCGGGTTCTCGGACATCCCGTCCAGCCTCGCCGCACCCGCTCCCGCCCGCCCTCCCGCCTGCTCCGATCGGGCCGGCCCCCGCCGGACCCCGGGCTCCCCTTCAGGCCACCGGCCGAGAAGGCCCGACCGGCCCGGCCTGCTCGGCCCGCCCCGCCCCCGGCTCGTCCAGCAGCTCCAGCACCGCCAGGACGGCGAGCAGCCCGAGCGCCAGACAGAGCGTCACCAGCACCGTCGGGTAGCTCCACAGCACGAAGGCCAGTGCCGTGAGCGCGACCGCCAGCCAGCCCAGCGGGGCCTTCCAGCGGTGGACGAACCGGCCGACCGGCCCGAGCCGCAGGCCGGCCCGTCCGGCCGCCCGCCGGACCCCGCCCAGCCCGGCGCGCCAGCCGCCCCGGACGGTGCGCGCCCAGCGCCCCGGGCCGATGACCCAGGCGCCGAGCGCGACCAGCAGGCCGAGGGTGACCACCACCCGGACGGCCGAGCGCAGGTACCGCACCAGGGTGTCGTACACCGCCTGGGCGGCCGCCTGGTCGACGTCGGCCGGCAGCCGGTCCAGGTAGACGGCCCGGAACACGCTCAGCCCGACGCCCAGCAGCAGCGCCCCGCCCGCCATGCCGAGGGACGCCACCACCACGGCCCGGCGGCGCCGCGCGGCGAGCAGCACCCCGCCGAGCGCACAGGCGCCGGCCAGCACCGGCACCCAGAACCCGGCCAGGTTCAGGACCCGCAGGGCGGTGCGGATCTCCGGCAGGGCGTCGGACTGCACCAGCGGGTAGGAGGTGTGGATCTCCGGGATCCGGGAGGCCAGCGGGATCCCCTGGTCGACCAGCTTGGACTTCACCCGGGCGATCACCGGGGCGAGGTCGAGCACCACGGTGTTGCCGTGCACCTCGACGGCGCCGCCGCCCTGCCCGGTCACCATCTGCACGACGGCGGCGTGCGCGTCCCGGTTGACGTCCGTCCAGAGGGTGACGAAGGCGTCGCTGTCCACCAGCCGCTCGACCTGGGTGTGGACGAAGCCGCTGAGCCCGCCCTCCAGGGCCTGGCCGACGCCGCCCAGCAGCGCGCCGAGCTTGGGCTTGTCGTCCGGGGCGAGGCCGTCGAGCAGCGAGTCGAGCGGGAGCTTCTTCATGATCTCCGCGGTCACCCGGTCGGTGACGGCCGCCTTGATCCGGGGGTCCTCGGCCAGCGGGGCCATCGTCGCGAGGTAGCGGTCGGTGTCGCTGATCTCGGACCTCGCCCAGAGCGCGAGGGCGCCGAGCGGGGTGAGCACACAGGCCAGCACGATCAGCAGGGCGGCGAAGAAGGAGCGCACCCGGTGCCGGGGCGGGCGCGCTGCCGGCCCGGCTGCCAACTGCTCGGCGAGCCGCGCCTCCTGGGCCTCGACGGCGCTCAGCCGGGCCCGCAGCTCGGCCAGTCCGTCACCGGACCCGTCGCCGGGACCGTCGCCGGGACCGGAGCCGGCACCGGGCTCGCCGTCACGCTTACCGTCGCGCTCGCCGCCGGGCTCGTCGGTGGGCATGCCGGGACTCCGTTCCTCCGGTGGGTGCATACCAGGAGACAACGGATCAGATCGGACGGCCAGTCGGGAGGGCCCGGGTGCCCGGACGGCCCCGGAACGCGGAAAGCCCCTGGTGGGTCACCAGGGGCTTTCCGGAGTCAAGGAGTGAGGATCAGGCGGTCGTCTCGGGCCGCTTGGTCTCGGTGGCCTTGGTCACGTTGGTCGGCGTGACGGCCGGGCGGTCGGCGCTCTGCTGGGGAGCGGCGGTGCTCTGCGCGGTACCGGCGGTGCTCTGCGCGGTACCGGCGGCGTCCGCCGGGGTGTCGTCCTCGCGCATGGCCTTGGTCTCGGCCTTCAGGATGCGCATGGACTTGCCCAGACCACGGGCCATCTCGGGCAGCTTCTTCGATCCGAACAGCAGGACTACGACCGCCAGCACCACGAGAATGTGCCAGGGCTCAAGACCGTTCCGCAGCATCCCTGGCCACCGGTCCCTTCTTGTCTAGAGTCATGGCGGGCGCTAGCGCCCGTGCTGGCCAGTATGCCTGGCCCTGACGGCGAACGGATACACCGGCCGGGAAACGCTGGCCAAAAACCAGGTGCCGTGCAGGCGGATCGCGAGGACCGCGGTGCCCAGCTGGCCGAATTACAGGTGCCGAAGCTCACATGCGCCGCTCGTGCCGGTGCGTTCGGCGCGTTCAATAGACGAACGGCACCAGACGCTTCGACACCCGACGGTACTCCTCGTACTCGCTCCCGAAGGCGTCCAGCAGCAGCCGTTCCTCGGCGGAGATCCGCCAGCCGTACGCGGCCGGCAGCAGCGCCGCGACCACCAGGGCGGCCACCCAGCTGCCGGTGCCGACCGCGTAGCCGCCCCAGACCAGCAGGCTGCCGGTGTAACCGGGGTGCCGGATCAGCCGGTACGGGCCGCCGCGGACCAGCTGCTGGGTCTCCACGGTGCGCAGGGTGCGGGTGTAGTACCGGCCCAGGGTGCGCATGCCCCAGGCCCGCAGGGCCAGCCCGGCGGCCACCATGGCGACCCCGAACCAGCGCGCCCAGGCGGGCAGTTCGCCGATCCCGGCGCGGTCGAACAGCGCCACGACCAGGACCGAGGCCGCGTAGCAGCCGAGCAGCAGCCGGGTCGACCCGCGGTCGCGGCGGTCGGCGTGCCAGGTGCCGGCGGAGGCGTCCTCGCGCCGGCGCAGCAGCAGCTCGTAGGCGATCCAGCAGAGCAGGCCGAGGAGGGAGAGGAGGGAGGGCAGGGGCATCAGGACTCCCGGCGGTCGGATCCGAGGTGTGCCTCCACGGTCCTCCGACCGGGCCGCCGGCACACCCACCCGGGGGTGGACCCGCCGCGCTCCACCTCCGGGTGGAGTCCCCGCGCCGCCGCGTCGGCAAGGCCCTCGGCGCTGAACACGGCTCCTGGCCGGAGGCTGGTCCCAACGGCCACGTGCACCCGGGCTCCAGGCCGTACCGTCGGGCCACACGCGAGAAGAACGCCGGGGACACCGTGAGCCGGGGCCCTGCGGAAACCGAGGACGAGTGGCTGAACCGGCTCGCGGACGAGTCGGCGGCGGAGGGCCGTGAAGGCTGCGTCACCCTGGAGGAAATGGCGATCATGCTGGACGGTGACCACGACTGATCGGATGACGACGGCTGGGCGTCCCGCAGGGGCGTGGGCCCCCGGGTGACTCGCCCGGCCGGGCCGAGGCAGGCGTCTCGCGGGTGTTCCGGGTGTTCCGGGTGTTCCGGGTGGCGGCGGGGGCTGTGGGCCGGGCGTGCCGACCGGTGGGGAGTCTCCGTTGCCCCGGGCGGCGGTGTTCGGCGTCTGTCGTGGCCTCGGGCGGTCGGGCGGTCGGTCGGGCGGGGTCGGGGGCGGATGATCGGCGCCCGTGAACGGCGGAGAGCCCCCGGCCGGGTGGGCGGGGGCTCTCGATGACTCGCGTGGATCGGGCCGGGTGGGTCACACGGGGGTGGTCTCGGGCTCGGCGGTGGGTGCGGTGGTGGCGGCCGGGAGGTGGCGCATCAGGCGGTAGGCCAGGGCCGCGGCGCCCAGCGCGAAGACCAGGCCGACCACGGCCGCGACGTGCAGGCCGTCGGTGAAGGCGGTGCGGGCGGTCTCCAGCAGGTCGGCGCCGACCCGGCCGGGCAGGTGGCCGGCGACGGTGACCGCGCCGCCGAGGGTGTCCTGGGCGGCCCGGGCGGCCTCGCCGTCGACGCCGGCCGGGAGGGCACCGTCCAGCCGGTGGCGGTAGACCGCGGCGCCGGCCGCGCCGAGCAGGGCGATGCCGAGCGAGCTGCCGAGTTCGACGGCGGTCTCGGAGGTGGCGGAGGCGGCGCCGGCCCGTTCGACCGGGGCGGCGGAGACGACCATCTCGGCGGTCATCGTCATGGTGCCGACCGTCCCGGCGGCCAGCACGCCCGCCGCGGTGAGGATGAGCGCCAGCGGGGAGTGCGCCCCGACCCGGGTCATCATCGCGAAGCCCGCCGAACCGACCAGGAACCCGCCGCCCATCAGTACCGCCGGGCGGACCTTCCCTGCCAGCGCCGAGCTGATCCCGACCGCCGCGCCGACGCCCAGGCTCGGCACCAGCGACCAGAGCGAGGCGGTCAGCGGGCTCATGCCCTTGACCAGCTGGAGGTACTGCGAGGTGAAGAGCGAGAAGCCCATCATCGCGAACATCGCGATGCTGTTGACGCTGATCGCGCCGCTGAAGGTGCGGATCCGGAACAGGCTCAGGTCGAGCAGCGGGTCGGCGGCGGTGCGCTGGCGCCGGACGAAGGCGGCGGCCAGCAGCAGCCCGGCGGGGATGGCGAGCCCCGGCAGCGGGCTCCAGCCGTCGACGGCGACCGTCTTGACGCCGTAGACCAGCGGCAGGATCGCGGCCAGCGAGAGTACGGCGCCGAGCAGGTCGAAGCGGCCGGTGCGGCCGGGGGAGCGGTACTCGGGGAGCAGGACGGGCGCGGTCAGCAGCACCAGGGCCATCACCGGGACGGCGAGCAGGAAGGCCGAGCCCCACCAGAAGTGCTCCAGCAGCAGGCCACCGGCGACCGGGCCGAGGGTGGCCCCCGCGGTGAGGACGCCGCCCCAGGCGCCGAGCGCGATCTGCCGCTGCCTGGGGTCGTGGAACATGTTGCGGATCAGCGCGAGCGTCGAGGGCATCACGGTGGCCCCGGCCGCGCCGAGCACCGCGCGGGCCGCGATCAGCTGGCCGGCGTCGTGCGACCAGGCGGCCAGCAGCGAGGCGCCCGCGAAGCCGGCGGCGCCGATCATCAGCAGCCGGCGGCGGCCGATCCGGTCGCCCAGGGCACCCATCGTGATGAGCAGCCCGGCCAGCAGGAACGAGTACATGTCCATGATCCACAGCTGCTGGGTGCCGCTCGGCGCCAGCGTGGTGGAGATGTACGGGACGGCGAAGAAGAGCACGCCCATGTCCATGGTGAGGACGAGGGTCGGGAGCAGGAGAACGGCCAGGCCGATCCATTCGCGACGGCCTGCGCGGCCGGTGGTTGCGGTCATGGGGAAGACGGTACGGATGTGTCAGACGCTTGTCTAGTACAAATGTGCAAGACATCCGTCCAGGGCTTCCGTAGGATCAGGGCATGGGAAACCGCGAAGACCTGATGGCCGGCGCCAAGCGCTGCCTGTACGAGAAGGGCTACGGGCGCACCACCGCCCGTGACGTCGCGACCGCCTCCGGCGTCAGCCTGGCCGCGATCGGCTACCACTTCGGCTCGAAGGAGGCGCTGCTCAACGCGGCGATGGTCGAGGCGATCGGGGAGATGGGGGCGGCCATGGGAGCGGTGGTGATCGCCGCCAACCAGGTGTCGGACGACCCGGAGGTGCGCTTCGCCGCCGTCTGGGACGGCCTGCGGGGCGTCTTCGTCGAGCACCGCGGGCTCTGGGCGGCCCAGTTCGAGGCGCTCGCCCAGGCCGGGCACGCCCCCGACCTGGCGCAGGCCTTCGCGGCGGCGCAGAAGGAGGGGCGGCTCGGGCTGGCCGCCGTGTTCCAGGGGGTGCCCGAGGTGCCGGACACCGAGGAGGAGGTCGCCCGCGGGGCCTTCTACCAGACCCTGCTGGCCGGCTACTGCGCCCAGTGGCTGGCCGCGCCCGAACTCGCGCCCAGCGGGCAGGACTTCCTGCGCGGACTGCGGCTGGTCAGCGACAGCGTGTTCAACCCCGTGGAGCCCCCGCCCGCTACGCGGTGACGGCGGTCAGCAGCACCACCGAGTCGACGTGCGCCAGCAGCCCGTGCCGCTCCTGCGGGACGGGCTCCAGGTGGCCGGCCGGCAGTTCCAGCCGCCGGCCGGCGATGGTCAGCGAGACCCGGCCGCGCAACACCTGGACACTGCCCGCGGTGGGCGGGTTGTGCTCGTCCAGCGCGGTGCCCGCGGTCAGCGCGATCACGGTCTGCCGCAGCATCCCGTCGTGCAGGACCAGGTGGGCGCTGCGCCCGTGCGGACTCTCGGCCGCCCGGGCGGCGTGCTCCACGGTGAGCTGTTCGAGATCGGGCATCGCGCCTCCTCCTCGCTCCGGGTCCGGGCGCACTCCGTGTGCCCAGGGTCGCGGACGCCCGGGCGGCCCGCACCCGGAGGCGCCGCGCCCTGATCCGACGAAATCCAGGAGACCGGCCCGGGGCCGTCCCGCCCGAGCAGTCCGAGGTGCGGCCCCCGCCGACTGCCCGCATCGTGGAGGCATGGCGACCAACCAGAGAATGTTCAGCGGTTTCCAGGTCAACCGTCCGGTGCTGGCCGGCGGCCTGGCGCTCACCGCGATCGGCACGGTGCTCAGCGCGGCCGGGGCGACGATGGTCTGCGTGGCCCTGCTCACCGCGGGGCGCACGTGGGTGCGCGGCCTGGAGGCGCGACCGGCCGCGATGGCCCAACGGGCCCTGCGCGAGGCGCGGGTGGCGTCCACGGCGGGCTGGGAGGCCTGGCGCGCCGAGCACAGCTCGCCCAACTGAGCCGGGACGGCCGCCGGTGAGGGTGCCGGTACGGGTACGGCGGGCCGCCCGAGGGCGACCCGCCGCAGCGTTCGAACTGGCTGAACGGGCTGAACGGCCCTACAGGCCGAGCGACTTGGCGATGATGCTGCGCATGACCTCGCTGGTGCCGCCGTAGATCCGGAACACCCGGTTGTCGGTGTAGAGCCGGGCGATCGGGTACTCCAGGATGTAGCCGTAACCGCCGTGCAGCTGGAGGCACTTGTCGATCACGGTGGAGGCCGACTCGGTACAGAACAGCTTCGCCGCGGCCGCGTCCGCGACGGTCAACTCGCCGTTCTGGTACAGCTCCAGCGCCCGGTCCACCATCGACTGCTGCGCCACCACCTGGGCCTCGCAGTCGGCCAGGGTGAACTTGGTGTTCTGGAAGTCGGCGACCGCCTTGCCGAACACCTTGCGGTCCTTGACGTACTGCACCGCGAACCGCACCGCCGCCGCGGCCGCCGCGTACGCGCCGACGGCGATCGCGAGGCGCTCCTGCACCAGGTTGTGGGTCAGGTAGGAGAACGCCCGGCCCTCCTCGCCGAGCAGGTTCTCCACCGGAACCCGGACGTCGTCGAACGCCAACTCGGCGGTGTCCGAGGTGCGCAGGCCGATCTTCTGGAGCTTGCGGCCGACGGTGTAGCCCTCGGAGGCGGTGTCCACGCAGAGGATGGACAGTCCGGCCCGGCGGTTCTCCGGGTCGTGCGGGGCGGTGCGGCAGACCACCAGGACGAGGTCGGCCAGCACACCGCCGGTGATGAAGGTCTTGGCGCCGTTCAGGACGTAGTGGGTGCCGTCCTCGGAGAGCCGCGCGGTGGTGGAGATGCCCGCGAGGTCGGAGCCGGCGCCCGGCTCGGTCATCGCGATCGCGGTCATGATGTCGCCGGAGACGAAGCCGGGCAGCCAGCGCCGCTTCTGCTCCTCGTTCGCGTACTCCAGCAGGTAGGGCAGCACCAGGCCGGTGTGCACGCCGGAGGAACCGAAGCTGACGCCCGCCCGGGCGGTCTCCTCGGCGATCACCGCCTGGTACTTGAACCCGCTCTCGCCCGCGCCGCCGTACTCCTCCGGCACCTCGATGCCGTAGACGCCGAGCGCGCCGAGCTGCCGGTAGAAGTCGCGCGGCGGGTGGCCCTCGGCCTCCCAGCTCTCGTAGACCGGGACGACCTCGTTGGCGATGAAGTCCCGGATGGTCTCCCGGAAGGCCTCGTGGTCCTCGTTGAACACGGTGCGGCGCACGGCGGCGCTCCCTTCGACGGCACCGGCCGGGGCTGCCGACCGGAGCGGAACGTGCCTGGTGATGGCCCCACAAGTTAATCGGGGGTAGCTTCGGCTGTCCAGAGTCGGCCGGGGGTGAAAAGCCCGTGGGGAACGGCCTGGAGGGGCGTGAAGTGAATCCTTGCTAGCCTTCCGTCGACGCTCGCAGGAGAGGGGGCCCGCCATGGTGGTCCGACGGCCGCCCGGGCGGCGCGCCCAGATCCTGGCCGTGGCCGCCGACCGCTTCCACCGCAGCGGCTACCACCAGGTCTCGATGACCGAGGTCGCCGCCGGCGTCGGGATCACCGCGCCGGCGCTCTACCGGCACTTCCGCGGCAAGCCCGAACTGCTCGACCGGGCCGTCCGCCTGGGCCTGGACGCGCTCGCCGAAGGCCTGCGCGCGGCCCGCACCACCGCCGACCTCGGCACCGCACTGGCCGCCGTCGCGGTCGGCCACCGTCCGCTCGGCACCCTGGTGCAGCGCGACGCCCGGCTGCTGCCGCCGGCCCGGCGGGCGGCGCTGCGCCGTGAACTGCGCGCCGACGTCGCGCTGATGGCCGCGGTGCTGCGCGCGGAACGGCCCGAACTGGCCGATGATGACGCCGAGTTGCTCTGCTGGTCGGCGCTCTCGGCCTGCGCCGGGCTGTCCTACCAGTCGGCGGCGCCGCAGCCCCGGCGGGCCGAGGCGCTGCTGCGTGAGATGGTCGCGGCCGTCCTCGCGGTCCCCCTGGACGGCGCGGTCCCCCTGGGCAGTGCGGCCACGGGGTCCGTCGGCGTACCGATGACGCGGCCGGTGACGCGGCCGGCACCGGAGGCCAGGCCGCGGGCGCGCCGGGAGGAGCTGCTCGCGGCGGCCGTGCGGCTGTTCCACCAGCGCGGCTTCGACAACGTCAGTACCGACCAACTCGGCGCCGCCGTCGGCATATCCGGCCCGAGCGTCTACCGGCACTTCGACAGCAAGGCCGAGCTGCTCGCCGCCTCGCTGGTGCGCAGCCGCGAACGGCTCTGGCACGAGGTGGACGGCGCGATCGCGGCCGCCGCCGGGCCCGGGGCGGCGCTGGAGGCCGGGCTGGGCGCGTACGTCGGCTTCGCGCTGCGCAACGGCGACTACCTGGGCGCGATGCTCAGCGAGACGGAGCGGCTGGCCCCGCCCGACCGCCGGGCCGCGGTGGACTTCCGGCGGGACTTCCTGCGCACCTGGGTCGGACTGCTGCGGCAGGTGCACCCCGGGTACGACGCGGCGACCGCCCGGATCCGGGTGCACGCGCTGTTCGCGCTGGTCAACGACGGGGTGCGGAACCGTCCGCACAGTGCCCGGCCGGACCTCGGGGACTGCCTGCTGCGGCTCGGCCGGGCGGTGCTGGGTGTTCCCGGGGAAGGGGCGCCCTGAGGGGCGAGCGGCGCAGGGGCTAGTGGAGGACGCGGGGGTAGTGGGCCCGCGCGTCGACGCCGCGGTCGGACTGGGTGGTGCCCGCGTTCCCGTCGTCGCCCTGTCGGGGGCCGGCCGTCCCGCCGTTGCTCTGCTGGGCGCCGACGCTCCCGCTGTTGCCCGTCACCGCGAGGCCGTTGTGCTGGTTGCCCGCACCCGAACCGGTGGCCGTCTGCTGGGTGTTGACCACGGTGCCGTGGACGTTGCCGACGATGTTGCCGGAGCCGGCGTTGCCCACCACGCTGCCGCCGGAGTGGTCGGCCGGGCCGGCGCCGTTGCCGGCGTGCGCGGTGGCGGCACCGAATCCGACGAGGAGGAAGGCGCCGAGGACGGTGACGGCGGCGGCTGCGCGAATACGGGACACGGTGGTCTCCCTGGCGAGAAGTGCGAATCGTGGCGCCGCCCGCAGTGGCCGCCCCGGGCGCCGTGGCCTGGCGTCGTCCGTTCGGCATTCACCAGTGATGTGGACGAACTCCACCGAACGGGTGGCGAATCCCCCGATGGTGGCGGGGCGGTCAATTCAAAATTGACCGCATTCCGTCATTTCGCCATTCCGTCAGGAAGGAGCCGAGGAGAAAGAAATGGTCGACGGATAGTCGCACTGGCACACTGAGGACCCATGTCTGATGGTGCCCCGCCCGAGCCCACCCCCGACGAGGAGCTGCGGACGACCGAGGTCGATCTCGGCGGCCTGGTGAACGTCCTCGCCACCCACCTCTACTCCACCCCGCTGGTCGCCCTGCGCGAACTCGTCCAGAACGCCCACGACTCGCACACCCGCCGGCTCCTGGAGGACCCGGACGGCGACCACCGCCCGCTGATCCGGGTGCGTGCCGACGCCGCCCGGCGCACCGTCGCCATCGAGGACACCGGCGCCGGCCTCACCGAACCCGAGATCCACTCCTACCTGGCCACCGTCGGCACCGGCTACACCCGGATGCTGCGCGAACTGACCGGGAACCAGGAGCTGATCGGCGCCTTCGGCCTGGGCTTCCTCTCCGCCTTCTCGGTCGCCGACGAAGTCACCGTCACCACCACCTCGCACCGCGAACCGTGGCTCGGCCACCGCTACCGCAGCCGCGGCGGCGAGCAGTACCAGGTCGAGCCGGTGCCCGCCCGGCCCCACCCGGGCACGGTGGTCGAGCTGGCGCTCAAGCCCGAGCACGGCCACCTCGCCGACGAGGACGTCCTGCGCGACGTGCTCGGCCGCTACTGCGTGCTGCTGTCGATCCCGGTGTACGTCGGCGCGGACGAGCGGCCGGTCAACTCCGTCGAGGTGCCCTGGCGGCAGCAGGCCCTCCCGTCGCCCACCGCCACCCTCGGCCGAGACGCTTCGCGCCGCCCCTCCGACGGCGACCAGTACGCTGCCCGGATGCGCTTCGCCGCCGCGTTCGGTCGCCGCTTCGAGCCGCTCACCGCCTTCCCGGTCCAGCCGGTCGAGGGCGTGACCGACGCGGTCGGCCTGCTCTGGGTCCAGGACGGCGGCAGCTACGGCACCAGCGACAACCGCGACCTCGCCGTCTACCTGCGCGGCATGCTGCTCGCCGAGGACGCCCGCGACCTGCTGCCCCGCTGGGCCGGGTTCGTCGGCGGCGTGGTCGAGTCCAACCGGCTCACCCCCACCGCCAGCCGTGAGGACCTCCAGCGCGACGAGCACTACCACGCGCTCCGGAAGGTCCTCGCCGACGCCATCGTGGACGGCCTCTACGAGACCGCCCGGCTGCGGCCCGCCGCGTGGCGCCGCATCCTCACCCGGCGCGGCACCGACCTGCTCGGTGCCGCGCTCTGCGACGAGCGGCTGTTCACCCTGCTCGCCGACGACGTCCCGGTGCCCACCTCCCAGGGCGACCTCACGGCCGGCGCGCTGCGCGCGGCGGGCGGCGGCGCGGTGCACCTCGCGATCGGCAGCGGCGGCGGCTTCGAGGAGATGCTGTACCGGGCGATGCGGGTGCCGATCGCGCGCGGCGACCGCTACGCCGTCCGGCCGTTCCTGCACCGCTACGCCGAGCTGCGCGGCTGCCGGGTGGTCGAGCTGGGCAGCGAGAAGGGCGACCGCGAGCTGTTCCGCGACCCGGAGCACCCGCTGCCGCAGCACGAGGCGGCCTGGCTGGCGGGCGCCCTCGCCGACCCGGGCGAGCAACTCGTCCCGGCCCGCTTCGACCCGCCCGGCCTGCCGCTGGTGCTGGTGCCGGACCGCGAGGCCGAGCTGAAGGCCAGGATCGAGGACGACCAGGCGGACGCCCGGATCCCGTCCGCCGCCCTGCGGCTGGCCCGCGCCTTCACCGCCCGCACCGACGGCCAGGTCCGGGCCCGGCTGTACCTCAACCTGGACAGTCCGGCGGTCCACGACCTGCTCGCCGCCTACCGCGCCGGGCACACCGGCAGCGCGACGGCGGCCGGGCTGCTCCGCTCGATCAAGGTGATCATGGCCGCGGCCTCGTCCGGTCCGTCCGAGGGCGACCTCACCACCGCGCTGAGCGGCATCGGCACGGCGGTGTCCGCCCTGACCGCCGCCGTCCCGGCCGGTCTGCCGGAGGTCCCGGACAGCCCCGGCGTCCTCTCGGAGGAGCCGTGACGGACGGACTGTCAGTGGGGTGCGGTAGACAACTCATCAGCACGACGCAGGGGGAACGGGCATGACCACCGACATCTGGGCCTGGGTGCGCGACACCCACCGGCAGCTCGCCGAGGCCGGCCACCACCGGCTGGCCGACGCCATCGTCGAGCTGCCCGAGCACGCCACCGAGGGGCGCAACGAGCAGCTGGACGCGCTCTACCCGGAGGCGGTGGCCGCCGCCCGGGCGCTCGGCCTGCCCTGGGTCGAGGTCTACCTGCGGCACTGGCGGATGCAGAACCTGCTGAACAAGCGCCAGCAGGGCGAGGCGGTGCTGCCCGAGGCGGTCGACCTGCTGGACTTCGCGCACCGGGAGGAGACGGCGGGCTGCCCGCAGTCCGTCTGCGTGGTGCAGGACTTCGCGATCTGCCACGCCCGGGTCGACGGACCGGGGTACGTGGCCGAGCGCCTCGCCGTGGTCGGCGAGACGCTCGGCCGGATCGAGCCCGACCGGGCCTGCTACGACTGCCTCTCCCGCGAGTACTCCGACGCCCTGGAGGACGACGGCCGGGCGGGCGAGGCGCTGGACCACCTGGACTCCGCGGCCAACCGGATGCGGGCGGCCGGCCAGTCGGTCTCGCTCCGCTTCCACCAGGCCCGGGCCGGCACCCTGCACCTGCTGGGCCGGCACGAGGAGGTGTTGGAGCTGCTGGACACCGCCGAGCGGGCCGAGCAGGCGCGGGGGCGCCGGCTGGACGAGCGCGACCAGCGCTGGGGCGCCCTGCTGCGGGCCCGCGCCTTCGCCTCGCTCGGCCGCACCGAGGAGGCGCTCGCCCTGCTGCCCGAGCGGGCCGAGGCCGAGCGCCACGCCGACCTGCGCCCCGCCTGGACGCAGACGGTCGAGCTGCTGGTCGCGGCCGGAGCGCGGGAGAACGACGCCGAGCTGGGCGCCGTCCTGGCCGGCTGGGTCGGCTACCTGGACGGCGTCGGCGCGCACCGCCCGTGCGTGGACCTGCTGCTGGCGGCGGGTCGGCTCGCGCTCGCCCGGGGCGCCCGCACGGTGGCGCTGACGCTCGCCGCGACGGGGGAGCGTCAGCTCACCCGGTTGCGCCGCACCGACGGCGTGTCGGAGCAGGTCGCGGCCCTGCGCGCGGCCGCCGAGGCACTGCCGGAGCCCGAGCTGCCGGTCCCGCCGGGCGAGCTGACGGCGCACCTGGCCGAGACCGGGGTGCCCTACGAGACCGGCGCCGACCTGCTCTCCGTCGCCCTGGACCGGTACCGGGGTGAGCAGGCCGGCGCCACCGAACTGGCGGTGCTCCTGGCCACCGTGCTGGGCGGCCTCGGCCACGCCCGGGCCGCGGCCGAGCTGCTGTGGCGGTACGTGGAGCAGGACGCGGCGGACCGCGAGCTGACCGGTGCGCTCGGCGAGATGCTGATCGAGGCCGGGGACGCCGAGGGCATCCGCCGCCTCGCCGACCGGGTGTCCGTCACCGCCCCCGCCGACGGGCACTGGATACGCGCCCGCTGGGCCGCCACCGAGGGTCGCTGGGCCGAGGCGCTGGAGCGGTGCCGGACGATCCTGGCCCTGGACGACGAGGTGATCAACACCCGCCGACTCGCCGCCCACGCCGCCACCGAGCTGGGGGACCACGCCACCGCGCAGCGGATGTACCTGGAGCTGCTGGAGCGCGCGGCGCCGGCCGACGGCGCCGCCGAGGAGGAGGGCCACCGGCAGGTCCAGGAGCCGGACCTGTGGCACCTGATCACCGCGGCCACCGCCAACCGCGACTGGGCCGTGGTCCGCTCCACCGGCGCGCTGCTCGACATCGAGTTCGACGAGCCCGAGGGCCCGGTGGACGAGGAGTGGCAGCTCGTCACCATCCGCGCCACCCGGACCAACGGCGCCACGTCCGACCTGCCCGCGCTCCGGACGGGCCCGGCCACCGCCCGCATCCTGCCGGTGCTCGGCGACGACCTCACGCTCAACCACGGCGACGTGGTGGTCTTCGCCCCGGCCCTGCTGGAGCGCCCGCCGGCCGAGGACGCGCCCGAGGAGGAGCGGCGGCACTGGCGCCCGGTGTTCGAGCTGCTCACCCTGCTCGACCCGGCCGGGTACACCACGCACTGGATCGACGGCGCCTGGCCCGGGGACGAGCGGTGGTCGGCCCTGCGCGAGGAACTGCACGACGCCGGGTACGCGGTCTGGGTGTACAGCGGGGACCAGTACCGGATCACCGACCCGGCGGACGGCGGCGACACCCTGCCCGGCGTCTACGCGGCCCTCGGCGTGCCGCCGACCGCCTCGGCCGCCGAGGCCGACGCCCTGCTGCTGCGGCTGACCGACGGCCTGGCGCACCCGCTCGCCTGGCCGGTGCTGGCCAAGGCGGCCGGCGCGGACCTCGCCCGGCACGAGGAGACGGTCGAGCGCTACGGGCTCTGACCGCCCCCGACCACGCGGCCCCGGCGGGCCGGCCCTCCCGGGCCCCCGCCGGGGCCGCGCGCTTTCCGTCCGCGTCCCGTCCGCGTTCCCGGCCCGGGAACCATCCGGCCCCGCGCCGAGTCTTTGTCAATGCTTTACTGTTTCATTGCCAAGACTCGACCCTTCCGGAGTGCCGCACCGTGACCAGCCTCGCCCTCGGCCCGTCCTGGCTCGATCCGACCACCCTGATCTCCACCTTCGGCCTGATCGGCATCCTGGCCATCGTCTTCGCCGAGTCCGGTCTGCTGATCGGCTTCTTCCTGCCGGGTGACTCGCTGCTGTTCACCACCGGCCTGCTGGTGGCCGGCGGCACCTACCTGCACCAGCCGCTCTGGTTGGTCTGCGCGCTGGTGGTGGTTGCCGCGGTGGCCGGGGACCAGGTCGGCTACCTCTTCGGCCGCAAGGTCGGCCCGAGCCTCTTCCGCCGCCCCGACTCCCGGGTCTTCAAGCAGGAGAACGTCGAGAAGGCCGCCGCCTTCTTCGACCGGCACGGACCCAAGGCGATCGTGCTGGCCCGCTTCGTGCCGATCGTGCGCACCTTCACCCCGATCGTCGCGGGGGTGAGCAGGATGAACTACCGCAGCTTCGTGGTGTTCAACGTGCTCGGCGGGGTGCTGTGGGGCGGTGGCGTCACCGTGCTCGGCTACTTCCTCGGCCAGATCCCGTTCGTCCGGGACAACATCGAGGCCATCCTGGTCGGCATCGTGCTGGTCTCGGTGATCCCGGTGGCGATCGAGCTGCTGCGGGCGCGCCGCTCCGGCGCGGAGCGGGCCGCCCACCACCGCGCCGGGTAGGCGTCCGCCGCTCCGGCCACGGGACGCCGCGTACATGTGCGTCGAGCTGTTCGATCAGGCAAGGTGTAACCCGAGATCGAGCGGCGGCAGACGGCCGCCAGGGGTGGCGAGGAGCGGAAGTGCCTAAGCGGGGCCGACCGGGAGCGGGCAAGCGGGCGAGGGGAGGCCGGGCGGTCCGACAGGCGCGGCAGGCACCCCCGACGCCGGTGCACCCCGCCGACGCCCCGCCGACCGAGGGCCTGCTCGGCCACGCCGCCCCGCCGGTCGAGCCCACCACCGTCGTCCCGCTCGCCCCGCCCGTCCCGGAGACCAAGGGACTGCTGGCCCCCGAGCCCGCGTCGGTGCCCGCGTCGGCGGCCCGCCCCGAGACCGGGCGGGCCGAGGCCGGACGGACCGAGGCCGAGCGCCCGGTCCGCCGCCGCTCGGTCGCCGAGGACACCCTCACCCCCGAGGAGTGGCGGGCGGCCGGCTACACCCCGCCCACCGGCATCCCCATTCCGGAGCTGACCGCCGGCGCTCCCGGCGAGGCGCCCTGGCCGGACCGGATGCGCACCCTGCTGCGCACCCCGATGTCCGAGCGGCCCGCCTTCGAGCGCACCGCCCGCGAGATGCACCCCTCCTCGGCCGTCACCCGCAACGTCCCGCGCATCCTCGACCTCACGCTGCGCATCGGCGAGCTGCTGCTGGCCAGCGGCGAGGCCGCCGAGGACGTCGAGGCGGCCATGCTCGGCATCGCGCACGCCTACCGGCTGGACCGCTGCGAGCCGCAGGTCACCTTCACCCTGATCGGCATCTCGTACCAGCCCTCGCTGGTCGAGCCGCCGGTCACCGCCGACCGCGTGGTGCGCCGCCGCACCTCCGACTACACCCGGCTCGACGCGGTGTACGAGCTGGTCGCGGACATCACCGCGGAGAAGGTGACGGTCAACGACGCCTACCGCCGGCTCGCGGTGATCCGCCGCAACCGGCACCCGTACCCGGCCTGGTTCCTCGCCCTGACCACCGGCCTGCTGGCCGGCGCGGCGACCTTCCTGGTCGGCGGGAAGATGGACGACAAGGGCTGGCTGGTGTTCGCGAGCGCCTTCGTCGCGGCCGTCCTCGGCGACCGGCTGGCCTCCGCGCTGGCCAAGCGCCGGCTGCCGGAGTTCTACCAGTTCGTGGCGGCCGCGATGCCGGCCGCCGCCTCCGGGATCATCCTCTCGTTCAACGACTGGGGCCTGCGCGGCTCGGTCGTGATCACCGGCGGCCTGTTCGCCCTGCTGCCCGGGCGCGCCCTGGTCGCCGCCGTGCAGGACGGCCTGACCGGTTTCTACATCACCGCCGCCGCCCGCCTGCTGGAAGTGGTCTACCTGGTCGCGGGCATCGTGATCGGCGTGATGGTGATCCTCTACCTGGGCGTCGGCTTCGAGGCGAACCTGCGCCCGGACGAGAGCCTGGTGGGCGTCAACTACCCGCCGGTCCAGATGGTCGCGGCGATGGTGCTGACCCTGGCCTTCGCGACACTGCTCCAGACCGACCGCCGCACCCTGGCCCTGGTCACCGTCAACAGCGGCATCGGCTGGGCCAGCTACGGCGCGCTGGTGTACAACGCGGGCGTCAACCCGATCGCGGCGACCGGCGTGGCGGCCGGCCTGGTCGGCCTCTTCGGCCAGCTGATGGCGCGCTACCGCAACGGTTCGGCGCTGCCGTACGTGACCGCCGCGATCGGCCCGCTGATGCCCGGTTCGGCGCTCTACCTCGGGATGCTCGCCTTCGCCCAGGGCCACTCCAGCGCCGGCCTGGTGTCGGTCTTCCGGGCGGCGGCGATCGCGATGGCGCTGGCGGTCGGGGTGAACCTGGGCGGGGAGATCGCCCGGCTGTTCATGAAGCTGCCGGTCGGTGCCGAACTCCCGTCGCTCTACCCGGCCATGCCGCGCCGGGCGGCCAAGCGCACCCGAGGATTCTGACCGGACGTCGGCCGGTGTTGGGGGCGAGTTGGGCCCCGGGCCACGTCACGGCAGGCAGGACGCAGGACCAGGAACGAAGGTAAGACCCATGACGACACTGCTGGACGGCTACCGCGAGCACATCGTCGCCGCGCACAAGCAACCGCTGTTCCTGCTGTTGGTCGGATTCATCACCTCCTTCGTCTGCATCCGGTTCAGCGTCCGGATGATCCGCGCCCAGGTGAGCTGGTGGCCGGGCAACGTGACCCCGGGCGGCCTGCACATCCACCACATGGTGTTCGGCCTGGGCTTCCTGCTGCTCGGCGGCATCGGGGTGTTCGCCACCTACGGCGGGCACCCGTGGATCGACTGGTTCGGGCTGGCCTTCGGCATCGGCTGCGGCCTGGTGCTGGACGAGTTCGCGCTGATCCTGCACCTGGACGACGTGTACTGGAGCGAGCAGGGCCGCAAGTCGGTGGACGCGGTGATCTTCGGCATCCTGTTCACCTCCCTGCTGCTGGTCGGGTACGTGCCGCTGGGCGTGGTGCCCGGCGAGGAGACCAGGTGGGGCCTGGTCACGATCCTCTCGGTGAACGCGCTGGCCTCGGTGATCACCCTGATCAAGGGGAAGGTGTGGACCGGCCTGCTCGGGATCATGGTCCCCGGCCTGTCCTGGATCGGGGCGATCCGGCTGGCCCGCCCGAGCAGCCCGTGGGCCCGCTGGCGGTACGCCACGCGCCCCCGCCGACGGGCGCGTGCGCTCCGGCGCGAGCGCCTGCTGCACCGGCGCGCGGACCTGGCCCGCACCTGGCTCTTCGACCTGATCGCCGGGGCTCCCGACAAGGTGCCGGCCAACCACCCGGCCGCGCACCGGGTGGCCGAGCGGATGGCCGCCCGGGCCACCGCCCACCTCGACGCGCACGCCGCCCGGGCGCTGGCCCGCCGACAGGCCCGGCTGGCCGACCGCCGCTCGGCGGCCGCGGCGGGGGCGGGGGACCGGCGCCCGGGTGCGGCGGACCCGGCGCCCGGGGTGGCCGAGGCCGGTCCGGCCCGCTCCCGCCAGGCGCAGCAGCGCCGCCGTACCGTCAGGGCCGGGCGCAGCCGGGCCTTCGCCGTCGCGCCGACCGGGCCGGAGCGCCGGCCCGAGCGGCAGCCCCGGCTGCGGAAGCACACCCGACGGATCGGCCGGTAGCCCGCGGCGTTCCGCGCGCGCCGGCGTACCGGTGCGACGGCCCGGCGTGCTCGGCTGTTCGCTCGGTTGTCGCGCTCGGCCTGTTCGCTCAGCCAATGCCGAGGTTGGTCAGATCATCTGATAGTCACCCGACCAGCCGAGCATTTTCCAGGTGTGAAGGCCGCCGGAATTGAGAACATGAGCGTCATGTGACCGTTCTGTCACGTGATGGGACGATTCATCGGACCTCCCGCCGCCCCGGCCGCCGTCCGCCCGCGGGCCGTGCACCGTCCGACGCCGTCCCCTCCGGACCCGTCAGAAGGGATGCCGCGTGGCGCGCAGGATCCTGCCGGCCCTCCTGTTGTCCCTCACCGCCCTGCTCGGGCTGCTCCCCGCCGCCCAGGCCGCCCCCGCGGTCCCCGCGGCCCCCGCGCCGACGGTCGGCCGGGCCGCGGACGAGGACCCGTACCCGAGCACCGAGGAGATCGACCGGGCCCGGGCCGAGGCCGAGGGCAAGGCCTCCTCGGCCGCCGCCCTGGAGGCCGCGCTCACCGCCGCCCGGGCCGAGCTGGACCGGGCCGGGCGCGCCGCCGAGCAGGCCGTCGAGGCCTACAACGGCGCCCAGCTCGCGCTCGCCCGGGCCCGCGCCGAGGAGGCGGCCGCCGCGCGGCGCGCCGCCATCGCCGAGACCGAGCGGGCGGCCGCCGCCGATGACGCGGCCCGGCTCGCGGCCGAGACCTACCGGCAGGGCGCGGGCGCCGAACTCTCCGCGCTCAACGCGCTGCTCGGCTCCCACGGTCCGCGCGAGGCGGGCGACCGCGCCGCCGCGATCGGCCAGGTCAGCGAACGCACCCGACAGATCCTGGACGCCGCCACCTCCACGGCCGCCGCCGCCCGCAGCGCGTCCGCCGCCGCCCGGGCCGCCACCGAGGCCGCCGGGCGGGCCGCCGCGGAGGTCGGCGCGGCCAAGGTCCGGGCGGAACAGCGGCTGGCGGCCCAGCAGGCCGAGGTGACGGCCGCGGCGCAGCGCCGCGAGCAGCTGCTCGTCGAGCTGGCCGCCGCCCGGGACACCACCGTCGAGCTGGAGCGCCAACGCCGCGAGGCCCTGGAGGCGATCGCCGTCCGCGAGGCCGAGGCCGCCGCCCGGGCCGCCGCCGAGCAGGCCGCCCGGGAGGCGGAGGCCGCCCCGGCCGGCACCAGGGCCCAGGGGCCGCCGCCCTCCCGTCCGTGGTCCGCCGAGCGCGCGGCCGCCGCCGTCGCCTTCGCCAGGTCCAAGATCGGCCTGCCCTACGTCTGGGGCGGTGAGGGCCCGGGCGGCTACGACTGCTCCGGGCTGACGATGATGGCCTGGCGCGAGGGCGGCCGGCAGCTCAACCACTTCGCCGCCGACCAGTACGCCCAGAGCACCCCGATCGGCTACCGCCAACTGCGCCCCGGCGACCTGGTCTTCTGGACCGACACCGGGCGCGCCGCCGACATCCACCACGTCGGGCTCTACATCGGCGACGACCAGATGATCGAGGCCCCGCGGGTCGGCATGCCGATCAAGCAGGCCAGCCTCTGGATCATGGGCACCCCGAACTTCTACGCCAGGCCGTAGCGCCTGTCTTCGAACTCGCGTCGGCGGGGCGCCGCCGGGCCCCGCGGCGTCGGGTCCACGGCGTCGGGTGCCGCGGCGGCGCGGGACGGTCAGCGGTCGTTCAGGGCGGCGGCCAGCTCCTTGCGGCTGTCGCGCAGCCGCAGGACGGCCCAGCCCCAGGCGGCGGCGAGCGGGAGCGACACCAGCAGGACGGCGACCGCGCCGCCGATCCGGCCGATCATCTCGGAGTCGCAGGCCTCCTGCATGTGGAAGCCGGTCGGCTCGTAGAAGGCCGGCGAGCCGCAGAGCCCGTTGCCGGGGACGAAGACCAGCCAGAGCGCCCAGAGCCAGCCGGCGACGGCCGGCGCGCCGACGAGCTTCGCGGTCGACGACCGGCCCTCGTACTCCTTCAGCTTGCGGAAGTACTCGTCCTCCATGGATTCCCCCGGGATGCGGATCGTCTGTGCCTGAACCGGCACGAGGATGCCAGCCCGGGCCGTCCGGACGCCACTGTCGGTGGGCCGCGCTAGCGTGGCCGCTCGGACCGGCACTGAGGAGGCGTCATGCGGTTGCGGGATGTTCGGGCGGGGGACGTCGAGGCGTACGTCCGGATGCGCTGCGACCCGGTGATGATGGCCGAACTGGGCGGCCCGCTGCCCCGGGAGCGGGTGGAGGCGCGGCTGCGCAAGGACCTCTCCCTGGTGGCCGCGGACGCCTCCTGGATCAGGATGATCGTGCCCGACGGCGCCGCGGACGACGAGGCGGTGGGCACGGTCACGCTCTGGTCGGACCAGGAGGACGGCGTGACGGTCTCCGAGATCGGCTGGATGGTGCTGCCCGGCTACCAGGGCCGCGGCCTCGCCAAGGCGGCCGTGCGCCAGGTGCTGGACGCCGCCGCCGAGGACGGCCGCTGGGGCGAGGTGCACGCCAACCCGGGGGCGGGCAACGGGCCGTCCAACGGGATCTGCCGGGCGCTCGGCTTCCGGCTGCTCGGCGAACGGGACCTGGACTTCGCGGACCGCGTCCTGCGCACCAACCACTGGGTGGTGGTGCCGGGTGAGCACCTGGGATCGGGCACGGATTAATTCGGATGCCGCCCCGGGAGGGCCGCCGTACGGTGGCCCGCATGGGCAACAGCATCGATCACGCGGCCGTCGACACCGTGAACGGGATCCTGGTCCGAGCCGTCTCGCAGGACGAGGTGGAGGACTGGGACAAGGCGCTCGCCTTCGGGTTCCTGCGCCCGCACCTGCCCCCGGCGACGGACATCCGCCGCCGGCAGTGGCAGCCGGGCCGGCTGTTGGCCGGTTTCGACGGCGACCGCCAGATCGCCACCTTCCGCAGCTTCGACACCGAACTGACCGTCCCCGGTGGGGCCGTCGTCCAGGCCGACGCCATCACCAACGTCACGGTGAGTGCCACCCACCGCCGCCGCGGCCTGCTCAGCGCGATGATGCGCCGGGACCTCGCGGCCGCCGCCGAGCGCGGCAGGGCGGTCGCCGTCCTGATGGCCGCCGAGTACAACATCTACGGCCGGTTCGGCTTCGGCCCGGCGACGTGGGGCGCGGGCCTGCACGTCAACCTGCGCCGCACCCGGGGCCTGCGCGACGGCCTGCCGGGGGTCCCCGGCGGCCGGATCGACTTCGTGGGCATGACGGAGCTGCGCGAGCTGGGCGCCGACCTGTACGAGCGCTGGCGGCGCACCCAGCCGGGCGCGATCGAGCGCGACGAGCTGTGGTGGCTGCGCACCACCGGCGAGCTCCGGACGCCGGGTGTCGACTTCAAGGAGCCATTCGCCGCCGTCCACCGGGACGCCGACGGGACGGTCACCGGCCTGGTGCTCTACCGGATCGAGAGCAAGTGGGACGGCGCCTACCCCGACAGCACGCTCGAGGTGGGCGAGTTCATCGCGCTGGACCTGCCCACCGCGGTCGAGCTGTGGCGCTTCGTGCTGTCCGTCGACTGGGTGGGCCGGGTCACGGTGTCCAGGCTCGGCCCGGACGACCCGCTGCCGCTGCTGCTCCAGGAGCCGCGGGCGGCCACCCCGTACGAGGGCAACGGCGACGAGGTGTGGCTGCGGGTGCTGGACGTCGAGGCCGCGTTCGGCGCCCGGACGTACAACACCTCCGGCCGGGTGGTGCTGGAGGTCGACGACAAGCTCGGCTACGCGTCGGGGCGTTGGGCCCTGGAGGTGGCCGAGGACGGCACCGGTCGCTGCGTCAGGAGCGCGGACGACGCCGATCTGGCGCTCGGCGCCTCCGAGTTGGGCTCGCTCTACCTGGGCGGGCAGGCCGCGTCCGGGCTGGCCGCGGCCGCCCTGGTCACCGAGCTGCGCCCGGGCGCGGCGGCCGCCGTCGACCTGCTGCTGCGCACCCCGGTCCAGGCTTGGACGCCGACCGAGTTCTGAGCCCCGGGCCGCGGGGGGGGGGGGGGGCCCGGCGGGGGCCGGCGGGCGCGCGCGGCCGGGGGGGGGGGGGTTGGAGGGGGTGGGCATGGGGGGGGGGGGGTGGTTGGGGTAATTGACCGGGGGGGGGGGCGG